>URJB01000024.1 GCA_900548145.1 uncultured Eubacteriales bacterium
CGCAGCACCGAGGACGAGGACAGCCCTGAAAGGGCTACCGCAGTCCGAAGCCCGCAACGCGAAGCGGAGCGGGCCGCAGAGCGCTGTTCGCGGGGAATGACGGCCAATCAGGGCTTTTTCGATGGGATTTTTCAGGCCGCGGTGCTCTGCAGCGTGTTCACGGTGATGGTATATTCGCTTTCGCCCTCGGAAAGCACGTTGCCGTTGCTGTCCACGATGGTGACGGTGCGGCCCTCCGCGTCCACGATGGAGCCGGAACAGTTCAGTGTGGTCACGACGCTGTCGCCGGTGAGGACCCAGTGGGAGCTTTCGTCGATGGTCAGGGTGCATCCGCCGTTGCCGCCATTGCCCGCGCAGCTTTCGTCATCCAGTACCGCGCCGGAGAAAACCGTGCCCTCCGTCAGGGACAGGTCAAGGTTGGAGATGCTGTCCCAGATCACGTTGCCGTTCATTTCCTGCTGGGCGGCGGTGAAAACGCAGTCGGCGCCGTTCTGGCCGCTCTGGCCCCAGCCGCGCTGGTTCTGGTTGCCGGTGCAGCGCAGGAAGTACTCGCAATCGTCTGAAGCGGTGATCTGCACATTGCGCAGGGTAAATTCACTTTCGGTGTTGGTGGTGTAGAACAGGCCACCGTTCAGAGAGGTCAGGGAGCCGCCCTCCATAGTGAAGGTGCCCTTGCCCACTTCGGAGTCGCCGGACATGCTCTGGTACAGGATGACCGTCCAGGTGTTGTCATTCTGGGAAAGGTCGGCCATGTTGCCGCTGAGCTGGCAGTCGGTCAGGCTGACGCTGTTCAGGCCTTCCAGACAAAGGGCTTCCGAGCCGGTGGCCGTCAGCTGCGCGTTGGAGATGGTAATATCCGCCGTTACGTATACGGCAGGAGAGCCGGAACCCTCGGAGGTGTAGCTGCCGCCGTCCACCACCATGGTGCCGCCGCCACGGTCAGAGCGGATAGCCGCCGAGGAGTTTCCGCGGGTGATAACGGTCAGGTTGGAGGCGTACAGAGTGCCGCCGCCCGCCACATGAATGCCGCCGGAGGTGTCCTGCGTGGTGTCGATGGTAGTGTCCGCTACGGTAGCAACGCCGCTGCCGTAGGCGAATACGCCCGCGCCGCCGTTCGCGTCGGTGGTGATGGTGGAGTTGCGAATTTCCAGCGTGCCGCCGGTCACCAGCGCCGCCGCGCCGACTCCATAGAAGCTGGCGGAATCGCCGCCGGTGGAATCCGTGGAGTTACGGGTCAGGGTGCTGTCCGTTGCCTGCACGTTGCCCGCCGTGACCAGCAGCGCGTTTTCATCCGCCGCCACCGAGGCCAGCGTTACGCCGGAAAGCTGCGTGTCTTCCGATACGGTCTGCACGGCAGCGTAGGAGTCGGGCTGGCTGCTGCCGCCGGGGCCGCCCATGCCGCCGGGGCCGCCGCCCATATCACCGGCCGGGGGTTCGCCGGGGGCTTCTCCGTCAGGCTTTTCCGGCGGGGTTCCACCCTGTCCCTGAGGCGGCTGTCCGTCCGGCGGGTCCCCGGGGTTTCCTTCCGCCAGGGCGAAGGACGATACAAACAAAAGGCAAATCGCTAAAAACAAAGCGTTGATTCATTTCCAATTCCGTTTCATGGTGATTTTCTCCTTTTGGGATCTCTACCGGGGAGCCTTTTGGTTTCCTCCCTCGGTACGTTTCAAAGGATAGCAGAAAAAAAGGAAAATAGGTTGGAGGAAAGACGAACATTTTTCAAAGAATTTGTGAACGGCAGGTGATGATCCTTTCAGGCGCTGGTTCGGTTTTTTTCCATTGATTTAGCTTGACTTCCCGCCAGGCAGATCCTATAATCATCTTGTTATATAACATATGTTTTGCAACGTGACCGGAGAACTGGACGCGTTGCTTTTGACGGAGAAAGGATGATCGGATTGCCTCCTAAGCCGAAGTTTACCAAAGACGAGATCACCAACGCCGCGCTGACCGTCGCCCGGGAAAAGGGCATCGGGGCGGTGTCCGCCCGGGAGGTCGCCGTGGTGCTGGGCACCTCTACCCGGCCCATTTTTACCTATTACCACACGATGGACGAGCTGAAAAAAGAAGTGCGTCTGTTTGCGGAGAATATTTTCCGGCAGTATGTGGAAAAAGGGCTGGCGATGGAACCGCCGTTTCTGGGCGTGGGCGTTCAATATCTGCAGTTTGCGCAGGACGAACCGAAGCTGTATCAGCTGTTGTACATGACTCGCCCCGAAGAGGGACAGTGCAGCGCGCTGGACGCCATGGGCCGGGTACGGGAACAGGTGCGGGACCGACTGATGCAGACCTATCGGATGGACGGCCCTACTGCCGACCGTTATTTCCGGGATATGTGGCTGGCGGTGCACAGCCTGTGTACGCTGACGGTCACGGGCAACTGCCCCTATTCCCGGCAGGAGGTGCAGCAGATTCTGACCGGCTTCAGCCTGAGCCTGTGCAAGGCGCTGAAGGAAGTGCCCGGCTTCGTGGACGGCGCCTTCGACCGGGACGCAGCCTTCCGAAAGGCGATCGGGGACGCGAAAGCGACGTTTTGAGACACTGATTTTGACAATAGGACGAATCATCATTGCAATTCGCACAACGTGTGTTATACTAACCGTCCGAACGATGTTCGGAAATGAAATCGTTCGGACGGTTTTTCTATGGAAACGAAAAAATCCGATGCAAGCAAGGAGAAAAGCAATGCTTCAAATTCAACATCTCACCAAGGCCTACGGCGACAAAAAAGCGGTGGACGATCTGAGTCTGCATATCGCTCCGGGCGAAATCTACGGCTTCATCGGCCACAACGGCGCGGGCAAGACTACCACGCTGAAATCCGTGGCGGGCATTCAGGCCTTTGACGAAGGGGAGATTCTCATCGGCGGTGTGTCCATTCAGGCCGACCCGCTCCGCTGCAAGCGGCAGATGGCCTATATCCCCGATAACCCCGACCTGTACGAGTTCATGACGGGCATTCAGTATTTGAATTTCATCGCGGACGTTTTCGCTGTGGAGGCGGACGTTCGGCAGGAACGCATTCGGAAATACGCCGAGCTTTTCGAGCTGACCAGCGATCTGGGGCAGCCCATCGCGGCTTATTCCCACGGCATGAAGCAGAAGCTGGCCATTATTTCCGCATGGATTCACGAACCCAAGCTGATCCTCATGGACGAACCCTTCGTGGGGCTGGATCCTAAGGCCTCTCATCTGCTCAAGGGCATGATGCGGGAGCTGTGCGACCGGGGCGGCGCAATCTTCTTCTCCACCCATGTGTTGGAGGTGGCGGAGAAGCTGTGCGATAAGGTGGCCATCATCAAGGGCGGCAAGCTGATCCGTTCCGGCACCATGGAAGAGGTCAAGGGCGACGACAGCCTGGAGGAAGTCTTCCTGGAACTGGAGGGAGAGCAATGCTGAAGCAACTGGTGAAAAAGCAGATGGCGGAAATCTTTCGCAGCTATCTGTACGACGCCAAGAAGAGCCAGAAGCGCGCCAAAGGAACCGTCATTCTGTATTTTGCGCTGTTCGTTTTTTTGATGGTGGGCGTGCTGGGCGGCATGTTCACCTTCGTCGCCATGATGCTGTGCGACGCTATGGCGGCGGTGGATATGGGCTGGCTGTACTTCACCCTGATGGGACTGGTCGCCATTTTTATGGGTGCGTTCGGCAGCGTGTTCAATACCTATTCCAGCCTGTATCTGGCCAAGGATAATGACCTGCTGCTGTCGCTGCCCATTCCGCTGCGGGTCATTATTTCTTCCCGGCTGGTAACGGTGTACCTGATGGGCCTGATGTACTCCGCCGTGGTGATCGTCCCGGCCGTGGTCGTGTACTGGATTCAGGTCGCCCACAGCGCCGCAGTCATCGTGGGCGGGCTTTTGACCGTGGCGATCGTCTCGCTGATCGTGCTGCTTCTCTCCTGCCTGCTGGGCTGGGTGGTGGCGAAGATCAGCCTGAAGCTGAAGCATAAGAGCATCACGACGGTGCTGGTGTCGCTGCTGGGGATCGGCCTGTACTATTTCATTTATTTCAAGGCGCAGACCGTGATCTCCGATCTGGTGGCGAATGCGGTGGTATACGGCGTGAAGATCAAGGGCGCGGCTTATCCGCTGTATCTGTTCGGACGCATGGCGGAGGGCGACTGGACGGCCATGGCGCTGGTCAGCGCAGCGGTCGTCCTGCTGACGGCGCTGACTTGGCTGCTGTTGTCCCGCAGCTTCCTGCGGCTGGCCACCTCCGGCGGCAGCACGGGCAAGGCCCGCTACCGGGAGAAGAAGGCCCGGGTATGCAGCCTGCCTACAGCGCTGCTGGGAAAAGAATGCCGCCGCTTCGTTTCCAGCCCCAACTACATGCTGAACTGCGGTCTGGGCGTTCTGCTGATCCCGGCGGCGGGCGTGCTGCTTCTGGTGAAGGGCGGGGAATGGATGGCTCCCTTGAAGGCCATGCTTCCCGGCGCGGAGAGCACGCTGGCGGCGCTGGCGATCTCGGTCGCCTGTCTGCTGGCCTCCATGAACGACATGGCCGCGCCGTCCGTCTCTCTGGAAGGCAAAAGCCTGTGGGTGCTGCAATCCCTGCCTGTGTCTGCATGGGAGGTACTGAAAGCCAAACTGAAAATGCAGCTGGTGTTCACGGGCATTCCCATGCTGGTGTTTCTGGCCTGCGTGCTGCCGGTGCTGGGGCTTTCGCCGGTGCTGTCGCTGCTGACGGCGGCCGGCAGTCTGCTGGCCGTACTGCTGCTGGCCCTGTTCGGGTTGACCATGGGCCTGAAAATGCCCAACCTGCACTGGACCAGCGAAATTACCCCCGTCAAGCAGGGTGGCAGCGTGGCGTTGGCCCTGCTGGGCGGCTGGGCCTACGCCCTTCTTCCGGGCGGAGCGGCCATGGCGCTGGGCCGGAATCTGCATCCCGCAGTGATCCCCGCCGTTTTCTGTCTGCTGACGGCAGTGCTGTGCGCACTGTTGTATGTATGGCTGAAAAATCGGGGCGCGAAGGTATTTGCCGCGCTGTAAGTGCATCAATCAAACACGGGCCGCAGGGATTTTTCCCTGCAGCCCGTGTTTTTGTATGCCCTTGTCTGGTTTATTTCACCAGTCCCAGCTTCTGGAAGAAGTCCAGCTTGCTGTTGTAGGGATCGTAGACCTTCAAAGCGTCCAGATCGCTCTGGTAATCCTGCCCGAGGCCCGCTTTGCCCAGCAGCATCAGCAGGTGCGCGTCGATCAGGTTCATGCGCTTGATGTCCAGCTCGCTGGGCAGGGGCGCGGCCATGCCTACGCCAAAGTAGCCCCAGCGGTGGCTGGAAGCCTGCCGCTTTTCGCCTTCCTCCACCATGCTCCGGAAGGTCTTGCGCGCGTCTTCTTCCCGGCCCAGTTTGGCTTCCGCCAGCGCGGTGAAGAAGGTCATTTCGGTGATCTGGCTGGGCTGACCGGCGGCTTCCTGATAGGCCTCCTTCGCCTTGGCGGCGTCGCCCATCGCTTCATGGCACAGGCCGGTGTAGTAGTAGACGTTGCCCTCCTGCGCGCTGTAGTGACGGCCCTCGCCGTAGTTGGCGGGATAGACCAGACCGGTCTTGAGCCATTCCAGCGCCTTTTCAGTATCGCCCGCTTCCAGCGCCTTCTGGCCCATCAGGGTATACAGCCAGCCGTGGTGACGGGTCAGCTTGCCCTCGCCGCCCTCGTAGATGTTGAAGCGCTTGCTCAGCAGCAGCTCTCGGGCCTTTTCGTACTGCTCGTCCTGCGTATACAGGATGATCTCGTCCAGGAAGCAATCGTCCCGCATCTTGGCCAGCTCACTGTGGGTCTCCAGCAGGTGGAGGCGATCCTTCACCGAGAAGCCCAGATTCTTCTCCATCTGCAAAAGCTCGTAGAGAATGCGGGCGTTGTCGGGGGCCAGTTCCAGCGCCTGCTTCATCAGCTCCAGCGCTCGGGCGGGCTGGCTCAGATGGTCGAAGCACGCCTGCGCCATGCAGCGCTTGGTGTAAGCGTCGGACGGGTTCAGCTTCTCCGCCTTTTCCCACGCGGTCATGGCGGCCGTGTAGTTCATGCGGTCGTAGTACAGGCAGCCCAGCAGATACTGCGCCTGCCATTCGTCCGCCTGCAGGGCGGGAATGTCTTCCAGCCGGTTGGGGAAGCAGTAATCCAGACTGCAATGCTGGGGCGCTTCGCCGGTCAGGTGGGCCAGATGGTAATACAGCATCTGGCTGGGGGCGGTGCAGGCCCGGAGGGCTTCTTCAGCCTCGGCTCTCAGCCCGGCGTGAGCCAGATCCAGCGCGATGTCGGTCATGTCCTCGCTGCGGCCCAGCGTGTAGGCGCTCAGCAGGGTTTCGCCGGTGAGCCGGCCCAGCAGGAAGCGGGTCAGGCCGTCCTGCGGCGCAATGTCCAGAATGGCCTTCAGGTCGTCCTCATTGCCGCGCAGGTAGGCCAGAATGGCACGGGCGGCAAAGTGACGGGCGTTGGTTTCCAGCGCCAGCTCCAGATGCTCGATGGCCTGCGCCTGATCGCCCCGGCACAGGTCGATGCAGGCGATCTCATAATAGCTGGGGCTGCGCCAGCCGTACTGCCACGCCGCGTCCCAGAACAGGTCGTAGGCCTTGTCCAGATGGCCTTCCAGCCGTTCCAGACGGGCCATGTGGTAAATGGCCTCGGTGTCGGCGGGGTTGTCATTGCGCATTTTCAGCTTGGCGATGGCAGCGGCCAGATAGCGGCGGGCGCTGACGTAATCGCCCTTTTCGAGCATGGAGCGGCCCATGGCCAGATTGCAGCGCAGGTCGGTGGCATCCCGGCGCAGAGCCTCGCGGTAGTAATCCTCGGGCACATAGGTGTGATGCTTGTACTGCTCCAGATGGGCGCCGTGGAGATACAGCTCCTCAATGGTGGCCACGTCCTGAGGATCCGGCGGAATGGGCCGGGCCTTGGGAGGCTGCTTCTTGGAAATGTCAATGGGCTGATAGCTTACCAGCACCTTGCCGGACGCGTCGCTCAGGGTCAGGCACAGGTCGGTCTCCTTCGCGCCCTCGGGCAGGGGGCAGGAGTCGGTCAGCGCCGTCTCGGGGGACAGGTCGGCGGTTTTTTCGTAAAGCACCTTGCCGTTCAGGGTCAGGCGGACGACGGCTCCCTTACGCTCGCAGGTGGGCAGCGCGCCGAAACGCGCCTCGCCGTCCTTCACGCTCAGGGACAGCGCACCTTCCAGCGTGGCATTCTTGGCCTCGCCGATGGCGTGGATGGGATACCACACCTGCGTGAACACCTTGGTCTCGCCGGGCATGATGTAGGTGAAGTCCGGCTGGTTGTCGGTGTAAACGCCGGTCATCAGCTCGATATAGCGGTCGCCGTTGTCGGTCAGGTTGGCGCACCAGGCGCGGCCGAAGGGGCCGTCGCCCCAGGTCCACATTTTCTTGCCCACGCTGGTGTGGTGGCAGGAAACGGTCACGGTGCCTGCATCCGCGGCAAAGTCGTAGCCGCCGAGGAAGTTCATCTGGCTCTGCCCCCGCATCACCATGACGGAGGTGGGCAGCTTGATGTTGGAGAACCAGGTGGCGTCCGTGCCCTTGCCGTAGTCGAAGGGACGGGCGGTCTTGTACACGCCCTTCATCACCGGGAAGGGAATGACGGCCCGGCGGTCATGGTCGTTGCCGTAGGCCACATCCGGCGGGAAGGTGGCCTTGTACTGGGAGTGTACCCGCACGGCCAGATTGTTCCACCACATAAAGGGCAGGGGCGTGTCGGTGCGGTTGTAGACCACGGCCTTGGCTTCCACATAGGAGCGGTCGGGGTACACAGTGATGCCCACCATGCCGCGCATCCGATGGAAAGGCTCGGCTTCGCCCATCCAGACGGTGACGGAGCCGTCTGCATTCTTTTTGGGGGTCGCTTCCAGCGGCATGAAGGTGGTGGGACGGTGGTGCTGGGGCCAGTTGAACTCCACGCCGCCGGACACCCACGGGCCGGCAATGCCCACCATGGCGGGCTTGATGACGGTGTTCTGGTAGATAAACTCGTAGTTGTTGTGCTTATCCACCGCGCCGTGGATCTTGCCGCCCAGCTCCGGCAACAGCACGACCTTTACGTGCTCGTTTTCCAGCGTGTAGGAATCGTACTCCTTATCTACCGGCTTGTTGGACAGACGGTCGGTGTAGGGCACGGGGTAAATGCGGCCCGTTGCGCCCTGATAGGCCTTCTTCTCCAGGAAGAAGGGCAGGGTATTGGCGGCGTAAGGCTCATAGGTCGGGATGGTCATAGGTTCATGCTTGAGAATAACGTCCATCGGCAAACCTTCCTTTCGTTTTTGGGGGAAATTCCTTTGGATAGGCTGATTGTACCTGTCTGCGGGGCAGGTTTCAACACAAGATGCGCCGCCCTTTCGGCTGCATTTTTGGCTTGACATTTCAGATAAAAGAACGATATAATATTTTATTTACATCCAACGAATCGAGACGGGGCGAAAGAATGATCCAACTGCTGATCGAACCTTCCTACGGGGCCAATCTCTGGGCGCAGGCCTATCTGGCGGGCATCCGGGAGGAGGCCCGAAAACGGGGCTGGGAGCTGCAAACGCTGACGGAAGAGGCGGAAGCCGCCGAGGAACCCGTTCTGCTGGTGGGCAGCGCCGTAGGCTGGTTGAAGGGCCGTCTGGCGCGGCTGACGGCCCGTAACATCCCCTGTCTGATCGCGGGCGTACCGCCGCAGGGCGTTCGCTGCGGGTTCGCCGCGCCGGATTACGAGGAAGCCGCGGCCATCTTTGCCGCCCGTACCCCGGAAAGACGGGCGCTGTTCGCCGTGCATCCGTCCTCAGCGGCGGACGAGGTGAAACGGGAAGCCTTTCTGCGCCAATGCCCTGAGGGTAAAATTTACGAAAACAGCGGCAATCTGATCGAAGCCGCCCAGCGGCTGGCACGGGACGCGGACAAACTGGACGCAGTGCTCTGCGCCAACGACGTGGCAGCCATGACACTGCGCCGTCTGCTGCCCGGCGGCGGCCCCCGGCTGTACGCCTTCGGTGAACAGGCACTTCCCCGGGAAGAAGAAATTTCTCTGTTCCGAATGGATTTATTCGCCTGCGGGGCACAGGCCGTGCGTCTATGCCGCAAGCTGGAAAAGGAGCCGGACATTCGCCGCTGCGTCTGGGTACCCTGCCGGTTGGAAGCGGCGGATGAACCCGGCATGGCGGACACGCTGCCGGCGGAACCAGCGTCGGAGTTCCCCGGCGATTTCTATCAGGACCCCCATGTGGGGGAGGTCTTTCGTTTCAAGGAACTGCTGGCCGGGATGGACAGTCTGGACCTGGACATCCTTCGGGAGCTTTTGCGGGGAGCACGCTATTTCGACATGACCGAATCCCTGCACACCACGGAAAACACCATCAAATACCGCATCAAGCGCATGACCGCCGCCATGGGGCTGAAAAGCCGGGCCGAGCTGCTGAAGCTGGCCGGGGAATATCTGGCGGAGGAAAAACTCACGAACGGGACGGCTTTGTGAAAAGACCGTCCCGTTCGTGGGTTATTTCATCAAATTTCCATTTTCAAAATAGTCGATCCGCATGGCCCGGCGAACGTCGCGCAGGGTCTCGGCGGCTTTCTTTTCGGCGGTCTCGCTGCCCAGGCGCAGCAGCTCGCACACCTCGGGGAGCCGCTGCTCCCACTGGCGGCGGCGCTCCCGGATGGGCGCAAGCTCCGACTGAAGGACGTTGTTAAGAAATTTCTTCACCGTCACGTCGCCCAGCCCGCCCCGCTGGTAGTGGGCCTTCAGCTCATCCAGCCCACTGTAGTCCGGCAGAAATTCCGCAAAATGCTCCGGGCGGCAGAAGGCCTCCAGATAGATGAAGACCGGGTTGCCCTCCGTATGGCCCGGGTCTTCCCGGCGCAGGTGGGTGGGGTCGGTGAACATGGACATAATCTTGGTCTTGATCTCGTCCGGCTCGTCGGAAAGGTAGATGCAGTTGCCCAGCGATTTGCTCATCTTGGCCTTGCCGTCGATGCCGGGAAGGCGCAGACAGGCCTGATTCTTCGGCAGAATGATCTCCGGCTCCGTCAGGGTGTCGCCGTATATCGCGTTGAAATGGCGGACGATTTCCCGGCATTGCTCCAGCATAGGCAGCTGGTCTTCGCCCACGGGCACCGCCGTAGCCCGGAAGGCGGTGATGTCCGCCGCCTGACTGATGGGGTAGCAGAAGAAGCCCACCGGGATGCTGGCTTCGAAATTCCGCTGCTGGATTTCGGCCTTCACCGTGGGGTTGCGCTGCACTCGGGACACCGTGACCAGATTCATGTAGTAGAAGGTCAGCTCCGTCAGCTCGGGCACCATGGACTGAATAAAAATGGTGGATTTTTCGGGATCAAGGCCGCAGGCCAGATAATCCAGCGCCACCTGCAGAATGTTGCTGCGCACCTTCTCCGGGTGCTCGGCGTTGTCGGTCAGGGCCTGAGCGTCGGCGATCATGATATAGATCTCGTCGAACTGGCCGGAGTTTTGCAGCCGGACCCGCTCTTTCAGGGAACCCACGTAATGGCCGACGTGAAGGCGGCCGGTAGGACGGTCGCCGGTCAAAATGATCTGGCTCAAGAAAATGCACCTCTTTCAGCAATGAAAGCCTGAAAATTAGTAAATGGCAGGAAATTTGTTCCGAATGGCATCGTCCTGCACGGTGAAGTTAAAATTCATGAAGCAGTGGCTTCCCACCCGGATGTGACAGCCGTAGTGGAAGCGGATGGGCCCCAGCATGAAGGTGCCTTCGCCCACGATGGCCAGCAGGTCATGCAGGATGCGTTCCCGTTCCGCCGTGTCTTCTTCGAACAAGTTGCTGTATTCCTGACTGAGCCGGTGGGCTTTCAGCTTTTTGGCGACCAGCTCCGGCACTTCGGAGGCGAAAAGCTCGCCTTTGAAAATTCGTTCTTCTTCCGTCATGACGGTTCCTTCCTTTGCAAACGAATAGGATAAACGTATGATAGCACGGCCCGCGGAGAAGGTGCAAGAGGGAAAAACAACGTTCGTACAAGGGAGTCGGAAAAGGGGGCTTGACCTGCCTGTAGTCGTGGTGTTTATAATATGAAGGAAAATCAGGGAGGGGACTTTACGATGGAAAAGAAGCTGACCACGGGCAGCGTTTGGAAAAATATAGTAGAGTTTTCCCTGCCGTACCTGCTGTCTTATTTTTTGCAGACGCTCTACGGCATGGCCGACCTGTTTATGATCGGACAGTATGAGAGGGTAGCGGGCACCACGGCGGTGTCCATCGGTTCGCAGGTGATGCATATGCTTACCGTGATGATCGTCGGACTGGCCATGGGCACGACCGTGTCCGTGGGTCAGGCGGTGGGCGGCGGCGACCGAAAGAAGGCGGCGGGCTGCGTGGGGAATACGGCCGTGTTGTTTCTGGGTCTTTCCGTGAGCCTGACGGCGCTGCTGCTGGTCTGCGTCCGGCCTATCGTCGCCGTGATGTCCACGCCGCAGGCCGCTGTAGAGGGAACGGTGCGCTACCTGACCATCTGCTTTTTGGGCATTCCGTTTATTACGGCCTATAATGTCATCAGCTCGGTTTTCCGCGGCATGGGGGATTCCAAAAGCCCCATGATTTTCATTGCGGTGGCCTGTGCCGTTAATATCGGGCTGGACATTCTGTTCATGGGCGTGCTGCGGCTGGGCCCTGCGGGTGCTGCGCTGGGTACGACCCTTTCGCAGGCCGTCAGTGTGGCGGTGTCCTTCGGCATGATGAAAAAGCAGAAAAACGGCCTTTCCCTGCAAAAGGACGATTTCCGACCCCAAAAGCCGGTGATGAAGAAGCTACTGTCCATCGGCGCGCCCATCGCCCTGCAGGACGGCCTGATCCAGATCGCCTTTATCTTCATTACCGTCATTGTCAACCAGCGCGGCCTGACGGATGCGGCGGCGGTGGGCATTGTGGAAAAGGTGATCGGCTTTCTGTTTCTGGTGCCCTCGTCCATGCTGTCCACGGCGTCGGCGCTGGGAGCCCAGAATATCGGCGCGGGCAAGCCGGAGCGGGCCGTGCAGACCCTCTGGTATGCCATGGCCATTGCGGCGGGCTTTGGCCTGATCGTCTCTTTGTTGATGCAGTGGTTCGCCGAGCCGGTGGTGGGGCTGTTTACCTCCGACGAAGCGGCCATTGCGGCGGGCGGCCCCTATCTGCACGGCTATATCTGGGACTGCATTTTTGCCGGGATCCATTTTTGCTTCAGCGGCTATTTCTGCGCCGTGGGAAAATCGGGCCTTTCGTTTCTGCATAATATCGTTGCCATCGTGCTGGTGCGCATTCCCGGCGCGCTGCTGACCTCCCGTATGTTCCCGGACACGCTGCTGCCCATGGGCCTTGCGACGGCGTGCGGTTCGCTGGTGTCTGTACTGATCTGTCTGCTTGCTTTTTCGCTGCTTCGGAAAAAGGAACGGGAAAAACCGATAAGGGAATAAGCATTTGCCTTAGAAATAGAAAAATAGAGCGCAGCGTTCCGCCTGTTTGAAAGACAGGGACGGAACGCTGATTTTGTATTCGTCAAATTATGATAAAAGAAATGGAAATTTCACAACAAATTCTAAAAATACAGTAGAAAAAATAGAATGATATCGTTATAATATATGTGAAAGTCCATTGGGAAATTTTGACATTTTTCGTGCGTACCATTTTCTCAAATTGTGAATCAAAAGTATATTTAAGGAAATTCCATCATAAACTTGAAGGGATTCTATGAGGAGAAATGGAGTGCGAAACTCAGGACCGTTTTCGGCATGGACGAGGAACTTTCATTTTGGAATGATCCCCAAGGGCTGAAATCTCCGAAAGGCAAGGAAGGAAACGGACGATGAAGGAGAAAAAATTACGGCGGTTGGGGCGGGCGGATCTGGTGGAGATCCTGTACCGCCAGCGAGAATTGATCGACCAGCTGGACGAGCAGAACCGGCGGCTGCAGGAACGCGCGGAAAAGGCCGAAGCACAAGCGAGAGAGTACGCCGTCCAGCGGAAGAAGGAACAGGAACGCGCCGTAGCCGACGAGGCGCTTCGACGAGATATGCGGCGGACTATCGAGATCGTGGAGAAAATGACGGATTCCATGTACCGCTGCGCCGCCCGGTAGAAACCAGAAGCCGGCGAAGGGAGAACGGGGCTTAGCGGAAAGCGCCGCAGCCTTCGCCCGGCAGAAAACAAGGAGACGAATCCCAATGGCAAATCACGACGGGCTGCCTACGCTGGAGATGCTTCGAGCGGAAAGAATGCGTCTTCAGCACAGGCGGCGATATCGCCGGGCCCTTTTCAGCACCCTTGCGGTGCTGGCAGTGGTGGCGGCTGCAGCAGTGCTGGTCTCTACGATCCTGCTGCCCGTCTTTCGGATCACGGGCACCAGTATGGAGCCCAATCTGAACGACGGAGACATTATCGTCGCCATGAAAACCGACCATTTCCAAAGGGGGCAGGTATGCGGATTTTACTTCAATAATAAACTGCTGCTCAAACGGGTCATCGCTACGGCGGGCATGTGGGTGGAGATCGACGACGAGGGTTTTGTTTTCGTTGACGGCGAAAAGCTGGAAGAACCTTACGTGACCGACCGCAGCAAAGGAATTTCCGATTTGGAGTATCCGGTGCAGGTGCCGGATGGATGCGTGTTCGTGTTGGGCGATCACCGCTCCACATCGGTGGATAGCCGAAGCTCCGTTCTCGGTTTCATTCAGGAGAGTGAAACGGTGGGTCAGATCGTCCTGCGCGTCTGGCCGTTGGAGGACTTTGGTCTGATCGAGTAAGCGGCCCCAAAGGCCGCCGAATCTGCTGGGGGGATAACCATTGAAAAATGAACAGAGAAATTGGAAACGCTTCGCGGAGGAACGGCTGCGGCTCCAAAAACGCCGCCGCAGACTGTATGCGCTGGCAGCGGCGCTGGCGGTAACGGTGGCGGCCGGGGTGACGGCGGAACTGGTAAGGCCCGCCATTACCGCAACGGCGCAGCCCCAATGCGGCATGGAAGACCATGTCCATTCCGGGGCCTGCTATGAGCAGGTACTGACCTGCGGACAGGAGACGGGCGAGGAACACACCCACGGCGAGGAATGCTACGCCACGGTGCTGACCTGCACAACGCCGGAGCACACCCATACGGAGGGCTGCTATCCGGCGACGCTGGCCGAACCGACGCTGGTTCCCGAAGAATCGAAGCCTGACGAGAGCAAATCAACGCCGGAAGAACCACAGGAACCGGCAAAGGTCGAAGAAACTCCGCAGCCTACGGAAGTAACGACGCCGGCCCCTATGGAAGAACCTGCTTCGGGACCCTCTGAAAAACCTGCGGAAACCCCGGAGGAAGCACCGACGGCAGAGCCAACGGAAAGCCCTGAGGAGACCCCGGAAGCGACGGCAGCGCCTGAAACGCCCGAACCTTCCGAGGAGCCTGAGGAAACGGAGGAGCCTGCCAAAGAGAAAACCCTAAAATTGGAGAACCTGACCGGCCCAGAGCGGCTGCTTGCGGGACAGGAGGGCGAATGGAGCTTTGCGGCGGAAAATGCCGAAAGGCTATTTTTCACGCTTCTGAAAGCGAATGGCTCTCAGGCGGCACGGCAGGAGCTTTCGCCCGAAAGCCGTTCGTTCCGATATGCCGTGCCTGAGTCCGGCCTGTATACCGTCCGGGTGACGGCGGAACGGGGCGAGGGAGAAAATCTTTCCGTGGAACAGAAGCTGGCCGTCAGCGCGGGAGAATTACAGGCGGCTGTCAGCACGGCAAGCCGTTCCTGCTTCGGTGGCGATACGGTCGCTTTTGCCCTGAGCGCTCAGGGCGGCGTTGCACCGCTCAAACGCAGTGTGACGATCTGGCAGGGCGGCGAAAACCTGCTGGAAGAAGACAACTGGACGGAAAACGAGCTGCGCGTCACCGCCCGGCCGGTCGCGTCGAACCTGTATCTTCGGCTGACGGTGACGGACGCTTGCGGCGACCGGGTCGAAGCGGATCAGGCAGTTCCCTGCGCTGTACATACGACGGAGACCAGCCGGGATTGGGAAGCGACGTTTGCGTCCGTGCATCTCAGCGGCCGCTGGCCGGACGATCTGCTGGCCATTGCCAGAACCCAGCTGGGGTATGGGGAAAGCCCGACAGATTTCATTGTGGATGAAAACGGCCAGCAGAAGGGCTACACGCGGTATGGCTGCTGGTATGGGTCAGAATACGCTGACTGGTGCGCCATGTACGTTTCCTTCTGCCTGCACTATGCTGGCGTGCCTCAAAGCGCGTTCCCGCAGGAGGCGGGTTGCGGCAGCTGGGTGAACGCCCTTCGGAGCCGCGGCCTGTACCACGCGCCCGGCGAATACACGCCGAAAAGCGGTGATCTGATCTTTTTTGACTGGCAGCAAAATGGACAGCCGGATCATGTGGGCATTGTGGAAAAAGCGGACGGGAGCAGCCTGACGGTGATCGAGGGCAACTCCGACAACAGCGTACAGCGCAAGCCTTACCGCCTGACGGATGGGACGATCTGCGGCTTCGGCAGCCTGAACGACGCGTTCGAGCGTTTCCAGAGCGCCGAAGCGACGGAAACGCCGGAGCCTGCCGCCGAGCCGTCAGCGGAACCGACCCTTATGCCCGACGAAAACCCGGCGGAGAGCCCCAGCCCGGAACCCTCCCTTGAGCCGGAGAACACCCCGAAAGCATCGCCGGAACCTGTGCTGACGGAACTGGAAAAGCTGACGGCACTGGTCGACAGCCTGACCGATGCGGAGGAAGGACCCGCCGACACGGAAAGCGCGGGAGAAGCGGAAGCTTCCTTTGAAGAACGTTATGCCGCGGCGCTGGAAGCCGTACTGACCGCATGGGACGGCGGAAATATCGCCCCGGAAGAAGCAATCTGCCTGCTGGAACGGCTGATCGCCCTGCAGCCCGGCGGCACGTCCCCGGCCTACGAGACCCTGCGGGAAGGCTTTGCAAATCTGCAAAGCCCGGCAGAGGATGCGGCGGTCAATGAAAAAATGGAGTATATCCATCAAATTTCCGCACTGCGGGAGCAGCTGGCAGCAGCGGACGGCAGCGGCGAACTGACTCGCCCTGAGAAACTGACGCTGCAATACTGGCTGGATCATGCGTCTGCCTGTACCGTGGATTGCGTGTATACGGCGCTGGACGGCGCAGTGCGCGTGCTCCATACGGAAAGCGGCGAATGGCAGCAGAGAAAATGGAGCGCCCGAGTCTATTCGCCCGAGGAAGCGGAAGCCACTGCCCTTCGGGAAGAACTGGCCCTGCGTCTGGCGCTGGAAGAACGCGGCGCAATCGCGGAACTCATGCTGGTAGACGTTGACTTTGACGCAGACGAGAACGGCGCGGAAGTGACCCTTCGTCTGGACGAAGCCGTGGCGGCGGGGGAAGAACTGCTGGCGGCGCACCGCGGGCCGGACGGCTGGGAATGGCTGGACTTTGAACGCCTGACCGGCGAAGACGGGCGGCAGTACGTCCGCTTCCATACGGATTCCTTCTCGCCCTTTGCGGTACTGTCCCTGACGGAAGCAGAAGGGACGGGAGCTGATCTGGAAACCTATGTGGCACGGCGCGGCGGCCGCATGACGTTCCGGCTGACCTGTGAGGACGGCACGGAGCCGGAAGCCGATGAAGAAGGCGTGTACACCGTGGAGCAGGGCGTGGAGTTCCTGCTGCATATGGATGTTTCCTGCCCCGAAGGCTTCGCCGGGGGGCTGTATGCCCTTGCGTTCCCCGATGGGGTCGTTCCTTCTCTCGGAGAGGGCACGCTGACGGCAGACGAAACCGAGATCGGTCAATGGAGCGCCGACGGCGAAAGCAGCCGTGTGCTGCTGCGGCTGGAAGGCGCCGAGGCAGTCACGGCCTTCCCAGTGGAAATTCGAGTCTCCTTTGTGGAAAACGGCGGCGAAATGATCCATCTGGGCGATACGATCACCCTGTGCTGCTATGCCGTTCCCGACGGGCCTGTGTCTGAGCTGTGCGTCGGCGATGCGTGGATGGCCCTGCGGGACAGCGGCTATTTCACCTATTGGAGCGACAAAATCAAGGAAACGGAAACCTATGAGCTGATCGCGGCCCGGGCCCCTGCGGCGGTCGCTCCGCAGACGACGGAGATGCCCTCCGATCAGCAGGTGATAGATCGCGGCGGCGCCGAAGAAAGCCCGGACGGCGTGAAGATCAGCAAGACCATTCAGGGCACCGAGCTGGAAAACGTGTTCGATATCACCCTGACCGTGCAGACCCCCACCAAGGTCTCCGAGTTCTATGAGGAGCCGGACATGGCCGTGGTCATCGTCATGGATATTTCCAATACGATGAAATCCAACTTTGAGGGCCAAACCCGTTATGCGGCAGCCATGGAGGCGGCAAATCAATTCCTTGATAAGTTTGCGGCGGCCAGTAAAGGGGTAAGCAAAGTCGGCTATGTGGCATTCAATACTAACGCTCACAAGATTTTTGACTTGCAGGAGTGTTCCTCGACGACCCAGGCTAACCGTCTGAAAAACCAGATGCTGCAGGAAACGGGAAGGATTATCAATGCGGGTGGATATGCGGACTCCCATGACCGCTTTACCAATATCGAAGCGGGCCTGAAGCTGGGCCGGGATATGCTTGCGTCGGCAACAAATCAGAACAAGTATATCATCTTCCTGAGCGACGGATTTCCGACTACATATGTTAGCGGCGGGTATCGTGGCTACGACCCGTATTGTACTGCGGGAACGCCTGAACAAGACGGGGTCTTCTATGACAGCGTAACAAAAAAATACTGCCAGCATGGTACCAGCTACAGCGATAAGGCGGCGATCCGCGCCAGAGAAATGGCCAGCCAGATCAAGGCAGGCGGAATCAAGATTTTTTCCATCGGCGTGGATGTGGGTGGACAGATAGTGCAAAAGTACGTCGACCAGACAGCAAATTCCAATTTTTCTGTGGTGGACCGTACCAGCGAAAGCTACGAGATCGGCAGCGCCAGCAGCGCAGACGCTTATAAGGGCTGGCTGAAAAACAGCATCGGCTCCGGGTATTACTACGACAGCACCAACTCGGCGGGCCTGAACGAAGCTTACAATAAGATTTTCGAGGCCATCAAGAAAATCCATGAGGAAAGCGCGACGGCCATATGGGTCACCAACGACCATGTGCCGACGGCAGGTTCGGCAACGGAAGGCATAGAGTTCATCGGCTTCTACACGAAAAACGGGCAGCTGGTGGGCGATACGCTGGCAGGAAACGGCAGCGACGGCGAAAACACCGCGTCGTTCAACGGAGCTTCGTCGGATATTCGGTGGGACTTGAAGAACTCCGGCTTCAAGGAGACCCAAAGCGGCGATCAGACACTGTATGATTACTCCATTACCTACCGCGTCCGCCTGAAAAATGAAAGCGACGCTTTTGTGGAACATCAGAAGTATGTGACCAACGGCGAAACCAGGCTGGACTATCAGACCGTCGAAAGTATCAACGGGGAGAAGACTATTTCGGAGATCAAAAAACTTTGGTACCCTGTCCCGTCCGTGAAGGGCTATCTGGCGGAGCTGAGATTCCAGAAAAACGATCAGTCCGGCGAGCCTCTATCCGGCGCGGAGTTCACGCTGGCTCATGATACCGAACGCTGCAATATTTGCCGTGGAGATCATCATCACAGCGTGACCATTGCTCCGCTCGTTGCTGTGTCCGGCGCGGATGGCAAGGTCAGCTTTACCCGCATCCCTTCGGGCCACCAGTATATCCTGACCGAAACCGGCGTTCCGGCCGGGTATCTGAAACGGGACGATACCTATGCCGTGAAGGTAGCCTACGACAAGTTGAACGTCACCGTGACCCACCAGGATCAGACCACCGAGGAATGGAACGGTACGAATCAGACCATTGTCAACGACAGCAGACCGCGCCTGCCCGATACCGGCGGTTCCGGGATTCAAACTTATACAATCGGTGGTATCGCTTTGATGGCGATCAGCCTTTTGTACGGATGTGCGACGAACCGCAGGCGGCGTAGGGGAAGCGTCCGATAACTCCCCGACGGCAGTTGGAACGCCTGCAACGGAACATATTCGATTAAATTGACCCAATGGAGGAGGAACGGAAACATGAAACGGGTAACATCCAGTCTGCTTGCGCTGGTGCTGCTGCTGGCACTGGCGGGAACGGCGGTAGCAGGCGAGGACAAGGGAAGCATTACCATTGATAATGCGATCGTGGGAAAAACGTACACGATCTATCGAATCTTCGACCTGAACAGTCACAATACCGACTACAGCGCGATCAACTATACGGTCAGTGAAAAATGGACGGCGTTCTTTGCGGAAGGCGCGCCGGGCCGCACTTACGTTGATATCGACAAGACCTACGGCTATGTTGTCTGGAAGACCGGCGCATCCCCGGCGAATTTCGCGGCTGCGGCGATCAAGTATGCTGCAGATAACAGCATTGCCCATGACGGTCAGGCGGTTGCCGCTCCCGGCACCGTAAAATTTGATGATCTGGCGCTGGGCTACTATCTTGTGCAGTCCGATCTGGGCGCGCTGTGCTCGCTGGATACCACCATGCCCAACGTGACCATCAAGGAAAAAAACAGCGAGTCCACCGTGGATAAACAGGTGCAAGAAGATTCCACCGGCGATTACGGCGATCATAACGATGCGGATATCGGCCAGACGGTGAACTTCAGAACCACCATTAACGTGGTGGACGGCGACCCGAAGAACTACGTGCTGCACGATACCATGAGCGCCGGTTTGACCTTTGACCCGGCTTCCGTGGCCGTGACCATCGGTGAGCGGACGCTGGCAAAGGACACGGACTATACGCTGGTGACGAGCGGCTTGACGGATGGCTGTACCTTCGAAGTGCAGTTCAAGGATGGCGTGCTCAAACCCAACGATGTTGTCGAGGTGGCCTATTCCGCGGAAGTCAATGAGTATGCCGTGATCGGCGGCACTGGGAATGATAACAAGACTCAGCTGAAATACGGCGAAGATAAAGGAACCGAATGGGATGAAACCCATACCTACGTCTGGCAGTTCGACGTCTTCAAGTACGCCAAGAAGGACAAAGAAGAAATCCCGCTGGCCGGCGCCCAATTTGTCCTGTATAAGACCGTCGACAAAAAAAATCTCTATGCTCAGGCCGCAAATGGAAAAATCACCGGCTGGACGGACGATCAGAAGTATGCCACCGTTTTCGAGACTCCTGACAATGGCAAATTCGTCATCGCCGGTCTGGACGCGGACACCTACTATCTGGAGGAAACCAAGGCTCCCGACGGCTATAACCGGCTGAAGGAACCTGTTAATGTGGTCATTACGGCGAACATTGCCAGCGGTAAAACAGTTACCGCCACGATCACTTATAACGAAACCGCTACCGGCACTGTGAGAATCGAAAACCAGACCGGCGTGGAGCTGCCCTCTACCGGCGGTATCGGCACTACTGTTTTCTATGTGATCGGCGGCCTGCTGATGGGCGTGGCCGTGGTGCTGCTGGTGACCCGAAAGAAGATGTCTACTTCCAAGTAACACGCAGAATGGCATACAGTCCGCCGGGCGGGACAATCTCCCGCCCGGGACGGTATGTCCTCCCGAAAAAGGAAAATCCTCCTTTCTTGGGAGGGCATACCTGAAACACATAACGGAGCGTAGGAATGAAAAAACATCTGTCGACCTTCCTGCTGGTGCTGGTTTTCCTGCTGGGGGCCTGCATCCTCCTGTACCCGACGGTGAGCGATTATTGGAACTCCCTGCATCAGACCCGCGTGATCGGCGCATACGAAGATACGCTGGCGAACATGACCCAGAAGGACTACACCGAGTCTTTCGAAGCTGCCAACGCTTATAACGCCGCACTGGCGAAGCTGAATTTTCCGATGGCAGAATACAAAAGCCTGAAGAAACGGACGGAACTGATTCCCTATGAGGAACTGCTGGATGTAAACGGTGTGGGGATCATGGGCTATATCGACATCGACGCGATCGGCGTGGAGCTGCCCATTTACCACGGCACCGACTCCAGCGTGCTGAATATCGCCGTGGGCCATTTGGAAGGCAGCAGTCTGCCGGTGGGCGGCGAAAGTACGCACTGCGTGCTCTCAGCGCACCGCGGGCTGCCCAGCGCCCGGCTGTTTACCGATTTGGATCGGCTGAAAACAGGCGATACCTTCACCTTGAGCGTGCTGAACCGCCTGTTGACCTATGAGATCGACCAGATTCTCATTGTGAAGCCGGAAGAGGTAGACGCACTGGCCATCGAGCCGGGGCAGGATCTGTGCACGCTGGTCACCTGCACACCCTACGGCATCAACAGTCACCGGCTGCTGGTGCGGGGCCACCGAGTGGAAAACGCCGCCCCAAAGCCTGAAATCTTTGTCCCGGCAGATATGGTTCAGATCGATCCGCTGGTGGTGACTCCCATTGTGGCTGTCCCCATGCTGCTGGTATTGTTGATTTTCCTGCTGATCCGATATCGAAAGAGGAGCTGAACGCTATGAAGAAAAATAACCTTCTGCGCGGAGTATTGCTGGCGCTGCTTATCTGCCTGCTGCTGTGCCCGGCAGCACTGGCCGACGGGGTCGAGCTGAACCGCAATGGTTCGATCACCCTGAAGCTGACCGACAGCAAGGGCAGCGCCGCTTCCGGCGGCGAGTACTGGCTGTTCCGCGTAGGCGATCCGGTGGTTCGCAGTCACAACCTTTGTTTTGAACTGACCGGCGATTTCGTCCCCACCGGCGTTTCGCTGGACGATCTCTCTTCCAGCACCGCGGCGGAAGCCT
Organism: uncultured Eubacteriales bacterium; assembly: GCA_900548145.1. Lineage (GTDB taxonomy): Bacteria > Bacillota > Clostridia > Christensenellales > Aristaeellaceae > Limiplasma. Next base: position 21,705 of record URJB01000024.1, read on the forward strand.
TGGCCACATATGCGGAGCTTCATCCCGAACTGCGTCTGCAAAGCCGGACGGCGGACCGTCAGGGACGGGTGGTGTTTTCCGCCATTCCCTGTGGGCTATACCTGATTGCCCAGAAAAATCCCGGCTCCCATTACGCTTTCGAGCGGATGAACGCGTTTATGGCCGCCGTTCCCATGACCAACGAAGACGGAACCGGCTGGCTTTTTGACGTGACCGCCAGGCCGAAGGTGGAAAAGAAGCCCACCCCCGCGCCCACCAGAACGCCGGGGCCTTCCGTTACGCCGACTCGGGACAGCAAACTGCCTCAGACGGGTCTTCTGGTGTGGCCTGTGCTGGTGCTGGCGGGCGTGGGCGTTGGGCTGTTCGCAGTGGGTTGGTATTTGCGCTTTACAGGAAAAAAACATGAATAACAGAGCGGCTCAGAACCGATTCAAAAGAAGATTTGGCGCGGTTTGCATGGCACTTGGGGTGCTGCTATTATTGGGCGCGGCGGCAATAATCTGCGAAAACCGGCGGGAAGAAGCTGCCGCCGGGCGGGAGGCCTCTGCCGTGCTGGAACAGCTGCAGGCGGAGCTGAACGCAGAAGGCGCGGGACTCCTTTTGCCGGAAGACACAGCAAACCCGGAACGGCTTTCCGCAACCCCGTCTCCCGATCAGCCGAAAGCCGTATCATCGGACGGGCTGCTGCCGGAAATGCCGACATTGACCATTGACGGGCGTCAATACATCGGCTATCTGGAGCTTCCTACGCTGGGGATCAGCCTGCCTATCCTGAGCGACTGGAGCTATGCCAAGCTGCGCATTGCTCCCTGTCGCTATTGGGGCAGCGTTTATGACGGCTCCATGGTGCTTCTCGGCCACAATTATCTTGACCATTTCGGCCGCCTGAAAAGTCTGGAACTGGGCGATCCCATTCAGTTCATAGACGCGGACGGCAACATTTACCGCTACGAAGTCGTTCAGCAGGAGACCCTTGAAAAAACGGACGTGGACGCAATGCTGGACAGCCCCTACGATCTGACCCTTTTCACCTGCGCCCACGGCGGCGAACGCCGCATCGTCGTCCGCGCAAGGGGCAGTGATCCGCAACCTCAATCGTCGTCTTTGGCACTGCCGTGCCAAATCCTCGTTTCGATTGACGGCTGTCGGTCGCTAACCGCCTGCGGCGGTTGTGCCCACTGGGCGACGGTGAACTTTTCAAATAAAATTTGAAAAGTTCAGTCTGCCAAAGGCAGACCGGGTTGTCCCATGGACAACCCGCCTTGCGTCTTCCTCTCGCCGCCCTTGACCCCGGGCTGCGCGCCACAGGGGCGTAGAGGGACATGGGGTGGGATATGACCGCAAAGGTTAAAACAAACAACGATTTCTCAACGACTTCAGAAATGAGGTTATCTTATGAAGCAGGATTACATCAAGGAACTTCTATCTCAGGCGAAGGCCGCCGGCGTCGAGGCGGCGGAGGCCTATCTGAGCGAAAGCGAGAGCTTTTCCGCCATGCGAAACAACGGCGCGCTGGAGGACTATCAATCCAACCACACCCGGGGCTTGGGCTTCCGGGGGCTGGTGAACGGCCGCATGGGCTATGCGTCCACCGAAGCGCTGGACGACGAATCCATCGGTCAGCTGGTCCGGGGCGTGATCGAGTCGGCCACGCTATGCGAAAGCAAGGACGAGCAGCCGCTCTATCAGGGCGGCGGGCAGCTCCCGGAAGTGGCGCTGTACAACCCGGAGCTGGACAAGGTTTCTCCCGAAGCCAAGCTGGCGAAGATCGAAGCCATGGAGAACCAGTGCAAGGCCACGGACGAGCGGTATCTGAACGGCTACAACATGATCGACACCACGAAGCACACCGTGCGCATCGCCAACAGCTACGGCATGGATCAGACCTACACGGAAAACTTCTGCCAGCTGTACTGCGGCGCCAACGTCAAGGAGAACGACTGCGTTTCCACCGGCGGCTTTGCGCAGATCAGCCGGGACTTTGACGCGCTGGATCCCATCGCGCTGGGCCGCGACAGCGTGGAGCAGGCGGTGAAGGGGCTGAACGCAGAGCCGGTGGCCTCCGGCAAATATCGCGTGATCTTCTGGAATGAGGCGCTGGTCAGCCTGCTGGGCGTATTCAACACCATTTTCTCCGCCGAGACGGAGCAGATGGGCCTGTCCCTCCTGTCCGGCAAGCTGGGCGAGACCATTGCCGCGCCCTGCGTCACGCTGGTGGACGATCCCCTGCGCGCCGACTGCGTCGGCAGCCGTCCCTTTGACGACGAGGGCGTGCCCTCTCATCAGCACATGCTGGTGGAGAACGGCGTTTTCCGCACCTTCCTGCACAATCTGAAGACCGCGAAAAAGGCGGGCGTGCAGTCCACGGGCAATGGCAGCAAGGCGGACTACTCCTCGCCGGTGCGGGTGGCTCCCTCCAACCTGTACTTCGAGCCGGGCGTGCTTTCCTTTGACGAGCTGCTCCGTCAGGTGGGCGACGGCATTGTCATCACGGAAGTAAGCGGCCTCCACGCGGGCGCGAACCCGGTCAGCGGCGATTTCTCCCTGCTGTCCAAGGGCTACACCATTAAGGACGGCCAGCGGGATCAGCCGCTGGAGCGCATCACCGTGGCGGGCAACTTCTACGAGCTGCTCAAAAACATCCGCGCCTTTGCCAGCGACCTCCGTTTCCCCTACGGCCCCATGGGCAGCGCCAGCGCCGACGCGGGCGAAATGACCGTCAGCGGCAAGGCCTGATTTTTCCTTCGTAAAACGGAATAACGTATGCGATCGGAGCCGAAATGGCTCCGATCGTTTTTCCCATAACACAACGCCCCGGCGCAGGGCTTTTCTTCCCTGCGCCGGGGCGCATTCTATATTCCGAATTTCAGCTTAGTCCCCGATGGCGTCCGTCCGCCAGATAAAGCGCACCACGCCTTCCGCGTCGTCGGCCTTGCCGGCGTAGGACTGGTAGGCTTCGGTGTCGTCCGCCAGAGCGCGGGCATTTTCGAACAGGGGCTTCCATTCGTCGTTGACCATGGAGGTCAGCGTTTGCAGACCGTCCTGATCCAGCGTCTGCAGCCCCGCGTACAGCTGGGCCGCGCCATCGTTCAGAGCCGTAGCGCCGTCCGTCAGGGCGGGCATGTTGGCGCTGAGCTGATCCACACCAGCGGTGTAGGCGGTCAGGCCGGTATAGAACTGGTTGTAGCTGTCCAGCTGGGCCTTAAGCACCTGCAGACTCTGGAAAGCCTCCGTCTTGGTCTGTTTGGCGACGGTCATCTGCTGGGTCAGACCGTCCAGTACCTCGACATAGGTCTCCACCGTCAGGTCGGGCACTTGGGGATTCAGGGCCTTGAGCTGCTGGTTCGCAGTTTGCAGCAGCAGCTGGAAGACCTGCAGCGCACCGGCGTTCAGGGTCTCGCTGTTTTCGCTCAGGGTGCTCAGACCGCCGGCCACCTGACCAACGCCGTCATTCAGAGCGGAAGCGCCCTCGGACAGTTGCCGTCCGCCATCCAACAGCTGGGTCATCGCGTCCGTCAGCTGATCCATATCACCATCGGCGGCGTCTGCCAGGCTCAGGTCAACGTCCTTCAAAAGGCTGCTCCATTCGGTGGTGGCGGCAGTGACGGTCAGGGGCAGGGCAAAGTTCTCCACATCGGCGGTGATTTCAACGGTCTCGGGCAGCTTGCCGTCCTTGTCCTCCACGTCCAGACGGGCCTTCAGTCCGGGCAGGGCCGCGCCCAGCGCCACCAGCCGGTCGCCGTCGTTGATGACCGCGCCGTTGGTCACTTCCACATTGGTGAAGCGATCGCTGTCCAGAAGGGCGGCGGACAGAACGGCAAACTGGGCCTTCTGCCCGTCGGCGGGGGTATAGGAGAAACGGATGGTCACGCGGCCGCTCTTACCGGCCATGTCGGCGGCGGGGACTTCCTCGCCGTCCACCAGATAGGTGATCTGCAGCGTCAGGGGCAGCTCCTCGTCGCTGTCGCCCTGATAGTACACGTCCTTGCCGTCAGCGTCCCAGGTGAGGCGTTCGCCGTCCCGTTCAAAGGTGGCGTTGCCCTCCACCACTGTCAGGTTCTGCAGGCGGGTCGCGTCGGTCAGTTCATCCAGCTTGTCCGGGTTCTTCAGCCAATCGCTGACGATGATGCGCCGGGCCTGACCCTGCGCGTCGGAGAGAATGTACACGGTTTCGTCCTTGGCGGCAGCTTCAGCCATCGCCGGGACGGCGGCGCAAAGCAGCAGCGCCAGAGAAAGGACCAGCGCGGAAATGCGCTTCCAATTGCTTTTCATGGTGAAGATCTCCTCCTTAGTTTTTCACTTTCATGCCCAGCGTGGTCTTGCAGACGACCTTGTCCAGCAGCAGAAGCAAGGCGGGCAGGAACAGCAGTACGCTGCCCATGCTGACCAGCGCGCCCCGGGCCATCAGCATGCACATGGAGCGGATGATGTCCATATCGGAGTACAGAGCCACGCCGAAGGTGGCGGCGAACAGGCCCAGACCGCTGACCAGAATAGAGGGCGTAGACGCGCCCAGCGCGGTGGTCACGGCTTCCCGCTTGGCGCTGCCGCCCACGCGCTCCGCCTTATAGCGGGTGGTCATGAGGATGGCATAGTCCACGGTCGCGCCCAATTGGATGGTGCTGATGCAGATGGGGGCGATGAAGGGCAGGGACTGGCCCAGATAGTGAGGCAGGCCCAGATTGATGAAGATAGCCAGCTCGATGACCGCGATCAGGATGAAGGGGAGCGTCAGGCTCTTTTCCACCAGCAGGATGATCAGGAACACGGCGATGATGGACACGGTATTGACCACCTGGAAGTCGTGATCGGTGGTGTCGATCATGTCCTTCATGCAGGGTGCTTCGCCGATGAGCATGCCGGAGGGGTCATATTTCTTCAGGATGGACAACAGGTCGGTGATCTGTTCGTTCACCGCATCGCTGGCCACCCGGTACTCGGAGCTGATGAGCCACAGCTGCCACTTGTCGCTTTCCACGATGTTGCGCACGCTGTCCGGCAGCACCTCCGCGGGCACCCGGCTGCCCAGTACGCTCTGCAGACTGAGCACATAGCGCACGCCGTCCACGTTCTCCATTTCGTCCTGCATGGCCCGCAGTTCCTTGGAGGACAGGCTGGTGTCCACCAGCACCATGTGGGTGGAGGCAATGTCGAAGTCGTCGATCAGCTTATGGTTGGCAATCACGTAGTCGATGTCCTCCGGCAGGCACTGACCCATGTCGTAGTAGACCTCTTCGTTGGTCTTCTGGTAGCCGTGCAGGGCCGGATACACCAGCAGCGCAAAGATCACCAGTATCACGGGGAAGGTCTTGGTGATGCCCCTGGCAAAGCCGTTGGCGTTGCGGATCAGGGGACGGTGACGGGTCCTTTGCAGGGGGCGGTCCAGCAGCAGGATCAGCGAGGGCAGCAGGGTGACGCAGCCCAGCACGCCCAGCAGCACGCCCTTGGCCATGACCAGACCCAGATCCCTGCCCAGCGTGAAGCTCATGAAGCACAGGGCGGCGAAGCCCGCGATGGTGGTGGCGGAGCTGCCCACCACGGAGGAAAGGGTGGCGTGAACGGCGTTGGCCATGGCCTCATTGGGGTCGCTGACCTTTTCCCGCTGCTCGTTGTAGCTGTGCCACAGGAAGATGGAATAGTCCATGGTGACGGCCAGCTGCAGCACCGCGGCCATAGCCTTGGTGATGTAGGAGATTTCACCCAGCATCACATTGGTGCCCAGATTATAGACGATGCTCACGCCGATGGAGAACAGGAACACCAGCGGGGCCAGCCAGCTGTCCAGAAGGAGCATCATGGCGGCGCAGGCCAGCAGCACGGCCAGACCGACGTACACAGGCTCTTCCTGCTCGCACAGGTCCTTCAGGTCGGTGACCAGCGCCGACATGCCGGTGACGAAGCACTGCTGCCCCGCTAGCGAACGAATCTGCCGGATGGCGTCCATGGTCACGTCCGCCGAGGTGGCGGAGTCAAAAAACACGGCCATCAGCGTGGCGTTCTCCGTGTTGAACTTCTCATAAATGCTGTCCGGCAGAAGCTCCATGGGCAGGCGCAGGTCGGCAATGCTGTCGTACCACACCACGCTGTCCACGTGCTCCACCGCAGCGATCTTCTCCTTCAGCGCCGCCACGTCCTTCGCGGGCATATCCTCCACGATCACCAGCGAGAACGCGCCCTTGCCGAAGTCGCTCAGCAGCTCGTTCTGGCCGATGACGGTATCCATATCCTCGGGTAAATAGTCCAGCATATCATAGTTGATGCGGGTATTGACCATGCCGAGCACCGCCGGCGCCAGCAGCGCCAGCGCCACGATCAGAATGGCCACGCGGTACTTGACGACCGCCTTGGAAAAACGCATGAGGCAAATCCTTCCTTTCTCTTTGGTCTGGCCGGATCACACGTCCAGCCACCGGCGGGGGGAGTCGGGCTGCTGATTGTGAACCACCTTCACGGCGAAAAGTGCCACGCAAAGGTTCAATACCCCCTCCACGATCATGGAGGCCCCGGCCAGCAGGGTCATGACCACGGCGCTCTCCGTGGGATGAAGGGCCAGCACCGCGCCGATCAGGCCCGCCAGCACTGCCAGCACCAGAATTGCCCACCAGGAACGCAGGCCGAACTCCTTCGCGTCCAGAGCGGTTTGCAGCTTGAACAGTCCGTCGGCCAGAATGGCTACGCCCAGCATCAGGCATACGAAGCTCATGGCCCGTTCCGGCTTGGCCAGAATAATGGCCCCCAGCGTCATCAGCAGGATGCCGAAGGCCAGATCAAACTGAAAGGCCAGCCGGTACAGGTCCTTGGAAAAATACCCCAGCAGCTTCACAATGCCGAAGGCAATGAGCATGATGCCGGTCACAACGCCGATGAAGGAAACCGACCAATTCCGAAGGACGATCAGCAGAACGCCCAGCACGCAGAACGCGACGGACGTAACGATATAGCTGATCTTGGCCGCCCGAATGGGATTTTCGGAACGCACGGTTTCTCACCTCCCTCGCTTGGATTTCGTGGGAGAGTATAGCACCGAAAAAACGGCAGACAAACGGGCACGTTGCCGCGCCTGTTCAAAAAGCAGACAGGGGCGGCAACGTGCCCAAAAACCAGACAGGAAGGGAAATGTGTCTGGAAGGAGGCTGTTTTCCGGAGAAGGAACGAGGCTCCGTCAATGTTCCTGAGACGGCTGATAAGGAAGGATCGGTACGGCGGACGGCATACGCTCGGGATAGAAGTACAGCATCACGCGGGATAACGGCTTATCGGCATAGCGGGCGTTCAAAGAATCGACCCACGTCTGAAGCACGACGTTTCCCCAGAGGGAAAAAGAGCGGAATACGCGGTACTCCTGATAGACGCTCAGCATTGGCTCGATCTCCCATGTCCCGTCCGCGAACATATACTTTTCTTTCCCGTCGTTCATGAAAAAGAAGCGTTCGTCAGGTTCGCCATACAGGGCCGTAAGCTGACCTTCCACATCCATAAATTCAAGGAGGTCGGAGCGCAGCCGCGCCGGCCAGTCTTCCGGCTCTACCCGAGCCGTTTGCGCGCTGCTGAGGAGCATCCTGTCGATCCCCTTTTTCCCCAGAAAGTCTGTCTGCAGCGTCCACGGATAGCCAAAGTCGAAAATTTCGAGTCTTCCGTCTATTATTTCATTGGAAACCCGGAAGGACGCATCCGCCTTTTCCCGCAGTGCTTCCAGAACCGCCTCCTGAGTGGGCGTCTCAAAAGGGATTTCCCGATAAAGATGGAGCGATCCATCGTTTTCCGCCAGACCGTATCCGACGAAAAAAAGACTGCTCAGCAGAAGGCTGACCGTTAAGAATACGATCCCCATCCGTTTTTTCACGGTGTTCTCTCCTTCTATAACGTTTTTTGATTGATCGTCAACAGTATGATGTCTGATGAAAAAAGAAAAATTAGTTTTTTATTCCGCCCCGCAGCGTTCCAGCATTTCTTCCAGCATGCCCTTGCGCAGCTCGCACAGGCGATCCACCCGCTGAGGGAATTTGTCGCTCAGGCTGTTGTTCAGCCAGTCGATAAACAGGCCGAAGCACTGGCAGCTATACACGGTGACGATGATCTCCCGATCCTGCTGGTTGATCGTTTTGCCGCCCAGCAGGGTGTTGAGGTAGGTTTCCACAATATACTGGCACACCTGCATCAGGTAATGCTCGTAAATATCCCGGTTGGAGGAATTGTAGATGTGCAGCACCGCCCGCCTGTTCTTCTGAATTTCCTGAATGGCCAGCCGGATACATTCCTCATAGGAGCTGATGGTGGGATGAGCCTTGAACAGCTCCGCCGCTTCCTCCTGCACGATGGCTTCGATCAGGGCGGGAATATCGCTGAAATGATAATAGAAGGTATTGCGGTTGATGCCGCAGTCCTCCACGATGTCCTTGATGGTGACCTTATTGATGGGGCGCTGGTCTACCAGCTTCATAAACGACTGCATAATGGCTTTCCGGGTGAAAGAGGGCATGGGGTTCGGCTCCTTTCGCGATCCATAGGCCGCCGCAGGTGCGCGGCAAAAAATATTCTGAACGAAAAAGCATCCCTATGGAGTATAACAAATTCCGACATTTTTCGCAATGGTCACTCTGCTTGCCGTGACTAAAAAACAGGCGGCGCGGCCATTTCTGTTCGAAAATCAGACAGGACGCAGCAAATGTGCCGATTTTCGGCATGACCCTGTTTTTGTCCATTGCGGTCAAAATTCCAAACCGATAGAGTAAAAAGGAACCAACCGAAAAGCGCCGGGCGCGCATTCGGACAAGGAGGATTTTTTCCATGAAATACAAGGCGATCAAAGAAATTGCGCTGAAAACGGCGCTGGGGTATCTGGAAAAGGACCCGGAGAAGAACATGCCCAAGCTGATAAACTGGGTGGACAAACTGGCCGGTACTGGCCCGGACAGCTTTGAAAGCCAGCGGGCAGCGGTACGCGCCGTGGTGGAGGACCCCACCAACAACATGCACCAGCTCATCCTGAACCTGTTCAACGATGTGGACCGGGATCAGCTGAAGACCTTCTTCACCAACTTCATCCTCAACGCCAACATTTTGGGCTGGCCCATCGAGGAGGAATACCGCAAGAAGTACAACTGCAACATCCCCTGGGTCATCCTGCTGGACCCCACCTCCGCGTGCAACCTGCACTGCACCGGCTGCTGGGCGGCGGAGTACGGCAACAAGCTGAACCTGAGCTTTGACGAGATCGACTCCATCATCACCCAGGGCAAGGAAATGGGCGTGTACTTTTATATCTACACCGGCGGCGAGCCGCTGGTGCGCAAAGAAGACCTCATCAAGATCTGCCGCAAGCACAACGACTGCGTGTTCCTGTCCTTCACCAACGGCACCCTGATCGACGAAGCCTTTGCCGACCAGATGCTGGAAGTGGGCAACTTCGTGCCCGCCATCAGCATCGAGGGCTTTGAGGAGGCCACCGACGGCCGCCGGGGCCACGGCACCTATCAGAAGGTCATCCATGCCATGGAAATTTTGAAGAAGAAGCGCCTTGCCTTCGGCCTGAGCTGCTGCTACACCAGCAAGAACATCGACTCCATTGCTTCCGACGAGTTCATGGATCACATGGTCGACTGGGGCGCGAAGTTCGTCTGGTACTTCCACTACATGCCCGTTGGCAACGACGCGGCTCCCGAGCTGCTGCCTACCCCCGAGCAGCGGGAATACATGTACCATCAGATCCGCCACATCCGCGCCACCAAGCCCATTTTCGCCATGGACTTCCAGAACGACGGCGAATTCGTGGGCGGCTGCATCGCCGGCGGACGGCGCTACTTCCACATCAACGCCAACGGCGATATGGATCCCTGCGTGTTCATCCACTATTCCGATTCCAACATTCGGGAAAAGACGCTGCTGGAGGGGCTGCAGTCTCCCATTTTCATGGCCTACCACGACGGCCAGCCCTTCAACCACAACCATCTGCGGCCCTGCCCCATGCTGGAGAATCCCGACCTTCTGCGCAAGATGGTCAAGGAGACCGGCGCGCACTCCACGGACCTGCAGTCCCCGGAGACGGTGGATCATCTCTGCGACAAGTGCGAGAAGTACGCCGCCTGCTGGAAGCCCAAGGCGGACGAGCTGTGGCAGCAGTCTCACCCGGAGAAAGCGGAGTAAGGCGAACTACAACGATCGATTTTTTCCACGGAGTCGGGAAACCGGCTCCGTGTTTTTGTCAGTCTTCGTCCAGTTCTTTCAGCCTTTTCAGCCATTTGACGATGCTTCCATTTTTACAAAAGCGCAGCAAAATTCCTTCGCAAAACCGTTCCTCCCGCACAGCGCCAAGCAAAAGCGCCGTGACAGTTTTCCCGTCCAGCTGATCGACGTCCATTGCCCATACAGAGTCACAGCCCTGCTCGTTTTTCTTTTTTTCGAGGATGGTTTGATACTGATTCAGTTCAAATTCCGGGTGTTTCTTTGCGAAGCAATGCATTTCTTCCATGAGATTGCAAGCCGCGTCGCCATAGTTTACAAACGGGAATTGGATCGGGTGTTCCTTGGTTCCGTCGTTTTTTCTGTCAACTATCCATTCCCCGGCTTGACCATTTTGAAGTGCCGGGATAAGGCAGGTCAAAGATTCGTACAAAGAGTTTCACTCCATTCTATGTATTTGTGGTATACAAGGTCCTTTTGGAAAGGTAGGATTTCATATCACCATTTTACGATACTTTACCCGCGATGGCAAGAAAGGAGGATGCTACCCTATGGAACGCACGAACCGAAGGCGGAAATGACTCGGAGTTCAGGCAACCAAAAAGCGGAGCGCACGGCAGTGCGGGCCGCGCCGATCGTTTGCCCCGAGGACAGCCTCTGGCCTTCGGTGGTACGCGGCCATTTTGCCATGAGTGCAAGGGATGCAGCTTCCATGGGTTCTTCGCCGGCTTTGACGCCCGAAGGTTTCCAAAGGGCGAGCGGAAAGCCCTTTGGTGCGCCCGCAGGCGCAGCCCCTTTTTCCGGCCGGGTTTGACGCGCCGACGACGGCGCGGGAGTGGGACTTGCCGTCCCATGGGGCTCTCACACTTTTCTTTCGATAGCGAAAGAAAAGTGTGCAAAAGAAAGCCAGCGGCACGGCACTCCGGGAAAAGGCCCTTTATTGCCCATTTTGACGGCGGGTCTCGCAATGTCGCTCGCAATGGAGTTAGATAGCTTTCACCAGCTCTTGGAGCGCGCTCGTGCTCGCCTTTTTCCGCCGTCAAAAT
>URJB01000025.1 GCA_900548145.1 uncultured Eubacteriales bacterium
CACGCCCAATGGGCGCGGTGTGGGGTGCAGGGCATCGCCCTGCCAGACCGGCGAGCCGCGAGGCCTTCCGCCGAGCGGCGGTAGTTTCACGGCCAAGCCGCATGTCCCCCGAGTACCCTGCGCGCCATAGGCGCGCAGTCCGGGGTGCAGGGGTACTACCCCTGCCCTGCCCTGCCTATTTGCCGACGCAGAAGCGGGAGAAGATGTCGTCGAGAAGCTGCTCGTCTACGCTGTCGCCGGTGATGCGGCCCAGAAGATAAAGGGCTTCGTGCAGGTCGATGGCGGTAAGGTCGAGGGGCGCGCCGGTGGAAAGGCTGGATTGAGCCTGACGGAGACGGTCCGCCGCCTGCCGGGCCAGAGCCATGTGCCGCTCCTGCACCAGCTGCCATTGGTTGGGCTGGCTTAGGAAGCCGCGAAGAAAATCCCGAACAGGGGTAAGCCCTTCGCCGGTCAGGGCGGAGATCGGGAAAATGGGACGGCCTGCGGCAAGAGAGGCCAGATCGGTCGGACGAACCGTTTCGCCGGCATCCTGCTTGTTTAGTAGAATGGCGCAGGGACAGGGAATGGGCTGACGCAGCAGCGCCTCGTCCTCCGGGGAAAGGCGCTGGGAAGCGTCTACCAACAGCAGCGCGGCGTCCGCACGGTTCAGCGCCTTGCGGGCCCGCTCCACGCCGATGCGCTCCACCTCGTCGTCACTGTCCCGGAGACCGGCGGTGTCGGACAGGATCACGTTTACCCCGTCCAGCGGAAAGCTTTCCTCCAGCACGTCCCGGGTGGTGCCGGGAATGCTGGTGACGATGGCTCGGTCTTCGCCCAAAAAAGCGTTGAATAGCGTGCTTTTGCCCGCGTTGGGGCGACCGCAGAGGGCTACACGCAGCCCTTCCCGCAGAATGCGGGCGCCGCGCTCGTCCACGGCGCTTTCCAGACGGAGGATCAGGGCGTTCAGCCCGTCGGTCAGCCCGGTCAGCGCTTCGGTTTCGTCGATCTCGTCCGGGTAGTCGATGTGGGCTTCCAGCCCGGCCAACAGGCGGGTCAGGTCTTCCTGCGCCTGACGGATAAAACGGCTGGGGCCGCCCTCCAGCTGGGCCTCCTGCGCCCGCAGGGCGGCGGCGGACTGGGCGGAGATCACCCCCATCACCGCCTCTGCCTGAGACAGATCGATGCGGCCGTTCATAAAGGCACGGCGGGTAAATTCGCCCGCTTCGGCGGGCCGGGCCCCCAAGCGGATCAGAGCCTTCATCACCAGCGCCGCCGCCACCCGGCCCCCGTGGGTGTGCAGCTCGCACACATCCTCTCGGGTGTAGGTGTGGGGCGCGTACATGACCACGCCCATACATTCGTCTATCATTTCGGCGCCGTCCACCGCGTGGCCATACATCAGCCGGTGACTTTCATAGGGCGGACGGCGCTTGCCCGCAGGCCGGAATACCTGCTGGAATAAGTCCGCCGCGCCGTCTCCGCTGATGCGGACGATGGCGATGCCGCCTTCCCCGGCGGCGGTGGCAATGCCCACAATGGGATCTGACATGGCTTGTCCCTTCCTTTCCGTGGTGCTATCATATCATGAAGAACGGCGGAATGCCAGAGCTTTTGATTTTTGAAAGGAGGTTTGCCTGTGGCGGAGAAGGTTCGCATCCTGACGGCCCGGCCGCATCGGCTGCTTGCGCCGTTGATTGAAGAACTGGGTCGGCTGAACCGGCAGGAAAAAAGTGTGGTGCTGCTGGTGCCCGAGCAGCTGACCCTGCAGACCGAACGGGAAATTTTTCGCCAGCTGCAGCTGGAAGGCACCTTTTATATTGATATTTTGAGTCCGTCCCGGCTTTATGAACGGGTGCTGGAAAGCGGCGGGCGGGATCAGCGGGAACCGCTGAACAGCGCCGGGCGGCGGATGGCTGTGAGCCTTGCGCTGGAACGGCTGGAAGATAAGCTGGGCTATTATGAGGCCATGAGCCTGCGCACCGGCTTTGTGGAAAAAACAGCGGCGCTGATCACCGACCTGAAGCGGGGCGGCATGACTCCGGAGACGCTGGCGGAGTACGCAGAGCGGCTGCCCGCCGGGATCTCCCGGGAAAAGCTGGGCGATCTGGCGCTGATCTACGGCCAGTATGAAGAAGTGCTTCGGGCACGGTTCAGCGACAGCGAGGATCAGCTTCGTTATGTGGCGGGACGGCTGGAGGACAGCGGTTTTCTGCGGGAAAAGTATGTGTACGTGTATGGCTTCGATACGCTGCCTGACCAGATGATGCGTCTTTTGACCGCAGCAGCGCCCCTGTGCGAGAGCCTGAGCGTGGCGCTCTTGTGGGAGCATGAGGACGCGGCTGATGGCGAGCTGTTTCTGCCCATTCGGCAGGGCGTGGGCCGCTTTACGGAAATGCTGCGGGAGGCGGGGATGGATACGGAGTTCGTGGCCTATCCTCGAAAGGAGCTGGACGCGCCGGAGGCGATCCGCTGCCTGGAACGGGGGCTGTTCACGCTGCGTCCCCGGACCATGGAAGAAGAGCAGAACAGCGTGTTCCTTTCCTCCGGGCTAAGCCCCTACGAGGAAGCCACGCTGATGACACGTCAGGTGCTTCGGCTGCTGGCCGGGGGCATGGATATCGAAAAGATTGCCGTGCTGTACCCGGACGACGGCGGCTATGCCTTTGCCGTGTCCGCCGCCCTGCGGGACAGCGGCATTCCCTTTTACACCGATGAAAAATTAAGTGCCCTGTCCCATGGGCTGCCCCGGTACCTGCTGTGCGCCCTGAAAGCGGCGGCGGGCGGATGGCAGAACCGGGACGTGCTGGGCATGGCTAAGAGCGGCTATTCGCCCCTTACCTTTGAAGAAAGCTGCGAATTGGAAAATTACGCCTTCACCTGCGGCATCAACAGGGCGCGCTGGCTGGCTCCTTTTACCCGGGGAGAAGAAGGACTGCGGGAACGCTGCGAGGGCTACCGGCAGCGCCTGATGGAGCCGGTGCTGCGGATGCGGGAGGGACTGGTGCAGGCCCGGGACGCGGCTGCGTCCATGACGGCGGTGTTCGGCCTTTTGAAGGATGTGGGCGCTTACGAGCGCCTGCAGCGGGAGGAAACTGAGCTTTTGGAAAAAGGACTGGCTGTTCGAGCGGGGCAGAACAGTCAGGTATGGCAGACGACATTGACTTTGATGGATCAGATGGTGCGGCTGAGCGACCGGCAGAGGATCCCCCTCAAGCACATCGCCACCCGGATGGAGTGCGGATTTTCCGCGATCTCGCTGGCGGCTCTGCCTCCGGCGGGAAAAATGCTCCACGTGGGCGTGCTGGGCCACGCTTTGTCGGAAAACATGGAGGCCGTATTCCTGCTGGGCTTGAACGACGGCGTGCTGACCCGAGAGACACAAAGCCTGTTGAGCCCGGAGGAGCGGCAGGACGCGCAGGAAAAGACCGGCTGCTTTCTGGGCGTTACGGATGAAAGCCGGAACCTGTTCGCCAAACTGGACTTGAAGCGGGCCATGACGCTGCCCTCCAAGCTGCTGTTTTTGAGCTATGCCAAGACGTCGGTGGAGGGCAAGGCGCTTCGGCGGCTGAACCTGCTGGATACGGTGGAAAAACAGATCTTGCCCGCGCTGCCCCAATCCCCGGAGCCGGAGGAAAGTCTGCCTCAATCGGCGGTGCAGGCGTTGGCGGAGTTGAGTGTGCAGCTGCGGGCCCATCTGGACGGAAAGGGCGGCAGCGAGCTGACCCCGGACATGGCGGAAAAGCTGCGGAAGTTGCTGCGGAGCCAGGAGACCGCGTCTGCCGCGCTGGGGCTGCTGCGCGCCCTGCGTTACGACGGCAGCGCGCAGCCCATCACCCCGGAGACGGCCCGGGCGTTGTACGGCGGGGAAACGCTGTCCGTCAGCCGGTTGGAGCAGTTTGCGGGATGCCCCTTCCAGCATTTCCTGAACTATGGGCTTCGGCCGCAGGTGCTTCGGGAATGGAAGGTAGACCCCATCGAAACGGGCAATTTTTATCACGCGGCGCTGGACGGGTTTTCCCGGCTGGCCCGGCGGGAGAAGGGCTACCCGGCGGTCTCGCCGGAACGGGTGCGGCAGATGACGGAGGAAGCCATTGCGCCGCTGTACGACGAGCTGATGAACGGCCCCATGGGGGACGGCGACCGCAGCCGCGCCCGGTACGATCAGGCCAAAAACGCGGTCTGCCGCGCCACGGAGGTCATCACCCGGCATCTGGCGGCGGGCAGTTTCCGGCTGGATCGGACGGAAGCCGCCTTCGGTACGGAAAAGGGATTGCCGCCCATCGTGCTCTGCCTGCCCAATGGGCGGGAGATCATGCTGCGGGGTCGTATCGACCGGATCGACCGCTGGGATCACGAGGGGACGGTCTATTTCCGGGTGATCGACTATAAATCGTCGGAACAGGCGCTGGAAGCGGCCAAGACCTGGTGGGGACTTCAGCTTCAGCTGCTGCTATATCTGGAGGTCTGTACGGCTTCGCTGCCCGGCTCCAAGCCCGCCGGGGCGTTCTATTTCTACGTGGCCGACCCGCTGGTGGAGACCGCCACCGACGCGGCGGAGGCCGTGGAGGGCGAAATGCGCAAGCTGTTCCGGCTGCGGGGCATCACCCTGTGTGATGTGGAAATTCTGGAAGCTATGGACAAAGGCGAGGAGGCCTTCGTGCTGCCGCCTGTCCTGCAGAAAAGCGGCGAACTGCGCAAGGACGCAAAGGCGCTGACCTTGCCCCAGATGAAAGCCCTGATGGAGCACGCCCGGCAGACGGCCGCGGCGCTGGCGCAGGAAATGATGGACGGCAAGACGGACATCTGCCCGGTACGGGACGGCGGACAGGCCTATTGCAACCGATGCGATTACCAGAGCGTATGCCATTTTGACCCGGAAAGCGCTCAGGCCAAGGTACGGGAGCTGCCCAACCTGTCCATGCAGGAGCTTCGGGACCTGCTGGAACCGGGCCCGTGACGGGATTTTCCGTTTGTTCACGAAAAAAGCGCTCGGGCAAGTTGCTATTCCACGGGGAATCATGTATAATAGAAACGGAAGGGAGCGCCGGACGGCGCTCACGGACAGGGAAAAAAGTAAAGGAGGCGTTACCCTTGATTCAGGTGATTGCCGGAAAGAAAGGCTCGGGTAAAACCAAGCGCATTATTGACATGGCTAATGTGGCCAGCAGAGATTCCAAGCACGATATCGTCTTCATCGACGACGACGCGCGTTATATGTACGACCTCCGGCATGAGGTTCGTTTCATCAATGCCGGCGAATACGAACTGGCCAGCGACCAGATGTTCATGGGTTTCCTGTGCGGCATCGTGTCCCAGAACTTCGATTTGGGTCTGGTTTTCGTCGACGCGTTCAAGAAGCTCTTCAAGGCGGATCTGTCCACCTCTGAATGGCTGTTCGAGCGTCTGGAGACCATCAGCAAGAACCACAATGTGGACTTCGTTCTTTCCATCAGCGCTGATGTGGAAGAACTGCCCGCGTTCATCCAGAAGTACGTGCAGCAGTAAACAAGTGCATCCAATGAAAAGCCGCGGCAGCCATGCCGCGGCTTTTTACTGCCCCAAAATGCCAGACCGTCAGCTGATACGGAACTGTAAACTGGGAACGAGAAACACTGCCTTGTGCCGTTAGAGCGCCGATACGCCCGGACGGCCCTGCCCTGTACGCTCCACCCGGTAAAAGCCGATCAGATTGGTGGGGCGGGTATGGTTGTAGACCTCCTCCACGGCGGAAAAATCCTCCAATTCAAAGCGGATGCTCAGGCCGCAGCCAACGGCCACGTCCCGGGGCGTGGTGATGATCTGCACGCGTACGCCCGCCCGGCGGAGGGCAGCTTCAAATTTCATCACCTGCTGCCGGGAGCGGAAGGACGCGATGCCGAATGTTTCCTGCATAGGTTCATTTCCCCCTTTCCTTCTCATACAGTATACGGCGCGGGGCGCGCAAGTGTGAGAGGCGGAAATGAGGAAGAAAAAAGATGATCTATCTGGATAACGCGGCCACCTCCTATCCCAAGCCGCCCATGGTCGTCCGGGCCATGGCGGGCACGCTTTCCCGCCTGGGCGGCAACCCGGGACGGTCGGGGCACAAGCTGTCCCTTTGCGGCGGGCGGGTGATCGAACACTGCCGGGAAATACTGGCGGAGGAGCTGGAAGCCCCGGCGGCGGAGCAGATCGTTTTTACCTCCGGGTGTACGGAGGCGCTGAATCTGGCCATTCGGGGAAGTCTTTTCCGGGGAGACGAGGTGCTGTGCAGCCACGCAGAGCACAATGCCGTGATGCGGGTGCTGAAAGGACTGGAACAGCAGGGCGAGATCACCGTGCGGGTGGCGGAGCCGGACAGCCGGGGACTGCTTTCGCCGGAAGCTCTGCGGCAGGCGACGACCCCAAAAACGGCGCTGTGCGTCTTGAACCACGCCAGCAATGTGACCGGCGTTGTCCAGCCAGTGCGGGAACTGGCGGACGCGCTTCGCCCCATGGGTATCCCCGTTCTAGTGGACGCGGCTCAGACGGCGGGGATCCTGCCGGTTTCGCTGAAAAAACTGGGGGCGGATATGATCGCCCTGCCGGGACACAAGGGACTGCTGGGCCCCCATGGCACCGGGGTGCTGGCGCTGGGGAGGGGGATGCAGCCCCGGCCGCTGCTGGCGGGCGGCACGGGTTCCCAAAGTGAGAGCATGGTGCAGCCGGAGTCGCTGCCTGACCGTTATGAAAGCGGTACGCCCAATCTGCCGGGAATTGCCGGGCTGCTGGCCGGGGCGCGGTTTGCCTTCCGGCACAGAGCGGAGATCGAGGAATACGAACGCGGGTTAGCCCGGCGGATGCGTCAGGGTCTTGGGCAAATTCGGGGATTGCGGCTGCTGGGAAGTGAGGGCGCACCCATGGTGGGCGTGGTGAGTTTTGTGCCCCTGAGACGGGACGCGGGGGAGGTGTGCGACCGTCTGTCGGAGGAAGGCTTCGCCCTGCGGGCAGGGCTGCACTGCGCACCGTCCATCCATCAATGGCTGGGAACACTGGAAACCGGCGCGATCCGGGCCAGCGTGGGTATTTACAACACGGAGGAAGAAATAGACCGTTTCGTGGAAACGGTGGAAAAATTGGTTCGATAAAAAATGCCCCGGCATTCGTTTTTCTGACGAATGCCGGGGCATTGGAATGAAACGGGGTTATTCCTCCTGCGGAAGGAGATCCGTCCAGCCGAAGGGGTCGGGCAGGCGGCCCCACTGGATGCCGGTCAGGTTGTCGTACAGGCGCTGCGCCGTCTCGCCGATCTCAAAATGGTTGATGATATACGGCTTGTCGTTGTAGTACAGCTCGCCGATAGGGCAGATGACCGCCGCGGTGCCCACGCACCACGCTTCTTCCAGCGTGCCCGCATCGGCGGCTTCCGCCAGCTCGTCGATGCTGATGAGCCGTTCTTCCACCGGCAGACCCCAGCTTCGCATCAGTTCCAGACAGGACATACGGGTGATGCCCCGCAGGATGGAGCCGGTCAGCATGGGCGTGACCACCTTGCCGCCCAGCTTGAACATGACGTTCATGCCGCCGCCTTCCTCCACGTATTTGTGATGGATGGCGTCCATCCACAAAACCTGCGAGAAACCCTTGGCCGTGGCGCGCTCTCCGGCCCGGTTGGCCGCGCCGTAATTGCCGCCGCATTTGGCTTCGCCGGTGCCGCCCCGGACGGCGCGCACGTCTTCGGTCTCCACCATGATTTTCACCGGCTTCAGGCCGCTGGCAAAATAGCTGCCCACCGGGGAAAGAATGATGACGAACATCGCGTCATGAACGCCATGCAGCCCCAGCTTTGGGTCGTTGGAGAACAGGAAGGGACGGATATACAGGGACGTGCCCGGCGCAGTGGGCACCCAGCGCTGGTCCAGCGTGACCAGCGTGCGGATGGCTTGCAGGGCATCATCCGGGTTCAGCTGGGGCAGCCCCAGCCGGTCACAGGAGCGATTCAGCCGGGCTACGTTTTCCCAGGGACGGAACAGCTGCACCCGTCCGTCAGGACGACGGTAAGCCTTCAGCCCTTCAAAAACCTCCGTTCCGTAGTGCAGCACGCTGGAGGCGGGGGACAGGGTCAGGGGGCCGTAGGGCACGATGCGCGCGTCATGCCAGCCCCTGTCCTCGGAATAGTCCATGAGGAACATATGGTCGGTGAAATAGTTGCCGAAGCCCAGCTTTTCAGGCTCGGGGAGAATGCCGTGAACGGGAGAATGAGTGATTTTGATTTCCATAACGCAAGGCTCCTTTTGAATGAATTTGAAGTGACTGCGGAAACGGGATCACAGCTCTTTCAGGTGCTCCATGTTCTGGCGAATGCCCTCGCAACACTGGTGGAAGGTATGTTTTTCTTCGGCGGTCAGGGGCAGCTCGATCACCTGCTCCACGCCGTTTGCGCCCAGTACACAGGGAACGCCTGCAAACAGGCCGCTTTCGCCGTATTCGCCGCACAGCTCCATGCTGGCGGGCATAACGGCCTTTTCATCGTGAAGGACGATGGAGGCCATCCGGGCCGCTGTGGTGGCGATGCCGTATTCCGTGCAGTACTTGCCGGAGAAGGTCACCCAGCCGCCGTGAATGGCTTCCTTCGTCAAGGCTTCCCGGTCGAAACGGAAGCGCTCGTCCCGGCGCGCCCACTCCTCCAGCGACATTCCCCGGAAGCTGACGCAGGACCACGGGGCAAACTGCTGATTGCCGTGCTCACCGAGCATATAGCAGGTGATGGACTTATGATCCAGCCCTGTCTGACGGGCCAGCGCGCTGAGCATCCGGGAGGTGTCCAGCCCGGTGCCCGTGCCAAAGACTCGTCCCTTGGGCAGCCCCAGCAGCAGGGCCAGTTCCCGGGTCACGATGTCGCAGGGGTTGGTGATGTTAATGACCACCCCGTCAAAGCCGCTTTGACGGATCTTGTCCGCAAAGCCCCGGACGGCGGGAATGGTGAAGTCCATTTCCGTGACCCGGTTGTGATTGCCGCGCAGCAGTTCGATCTTGCCGACGCTGTTGACGATCAGATCGCATTCGCCCAGATCGGAAAAATCTCCGGCACGAACGGTGACCCGGTGCTCAAAATAGGCGACGGAATCCCGGAGATCCTGCACCTCGCTGGCGACCTTCTGTTCGTTCTGATCCACCAGGATCAGCTCGTCGGCAATGCCCTGCACCGCCAACGAATAGGCGACGTGCGCACCTACGTGCCCCAGCCCCAGAATTGCGATGATGCGTTTCTTTGCCATGCTTGCGACCTGCCTTTCTCTGTCTTTACGGAGGATAGGATGACCAGAATTCGGCGCGGAATTTCTCCTGAAAAAAGGAAAAGCGGCCCCGCCTGCTTTGGCGAAGCCGTTGAGAAAGTCCGCAGTCTTAGCGCAACCATTTGCGGAGACTTGCGAATATCAAACGGTACGTCGTGATGAACTTCCCGGAGGAAGGAAAACCCGGAAGAAGGACGGGATATTCCCTGTTCCCAGAATGCGACTGGTAAGCATCCGTTCATCCTCCCCTTCGAAAAGATTGGCGTGATTATAGCACGGCGCAGGGGCAGTGTCAATTAGGGAAGAAAAGCCAGAACACAGGAAATACAAACGAATGGAAGAAAGGGGGAGTCGGCTCGAAATCAGATCAGCACGCCGTTGCAGTGGTCGATCTCGTGCTGGGCGATTTGCGCCGTCCAGCCTTCCAGCGTTCGAAAGCGGACGCGGAAGCGCTCGTCCTGATAACGTACCTTGATCTTACGGAAGCGTTGGGCCTTTCGGGTTCCCGTCAGGGAAAGGCAGCCTTCCTCGGCTTCGTATGGGCCGGAGGACTGAACGATCTCCGGGTTGAACATCAGACAGGGTGTGCCGCTGTCGTCAAAAACAATGATCCGTCGGCTGACGCCGATCATATTGGCGGCAAGGCCCACGCAGGTCTCTCGATGGGCGTGGAGGGTATCCAGCAGGTCAAGCCCCACCGGAACATCGGCCTCCGAGGCGGGCGCAGACTTCTGTTGAAGAAAAACGGGGTCTTTGACGATCTCACGAATCACAGGGAACCCTCCTTGGAAAAATTTTGGATGGGCAGGGGAAGAACCGAAAAATTTGCACTGTCGGAAGGAAGCGGCGCAGACTGTTTTCGAAAGACTCCCGGAGAAACGCCGAAGCGTTTTTGGAAGCAGCGGAAGAAGTGAGGCAGGGAGGAAAAACCGGCTTCGTAGGCCGCTTCGGTCACGGGAACGGAAGAAGCGGAAAGCAGCGCACATGAATGGCGCAGACGGCATTCAGTCACGTAATCCGTGAAACGGCAGCCCACTGTTTTGGAAAACAGCGAACTGAAATAGCAGGGGGACAGACCGCAAGCCCGGGCTGCGTCCTCCAAACGAAGCTCGGGGTCGGTATGATGAGCCTGCACATATTTGAGCCCCGCCTGAAAACGCCGCTCCGGCTTGCGCAGCTGCATGGCTTCGCCCTGACGGAGCAGACGAAGCAGCAGCGGGAGCAGGAGAATGAGTAATTCCTGTTGGTAAAAGAGATCGGTCGCGGCAGAAGGCTTCGCCAGCGGGGACAACCGGGCGGCGAACTGGGCGGTTTCTTCCGATGAAATTTGGGTATGCCGTGCCTCCTGCACCAGTGAAAAGCCGAGTTGCGCAGCGTATTCGGGCGTAAAGTGGAAACTGAACACGTCCAGAGAAGCGTTCGGCTCCAAACGGTGAAAATCCGCAGGAGAAAGAAGATACAGGCAGCCCGGTTCCATGGAGAGGGCTTCGCCGTTGAGCCACTGCCGTCCGCTGCCCGACACGACCAGTTCCAATTCGAAATAGTCGTGCCCGTGGACGGGATAGGGTTCGGTGAGCCGCCGCTGCAGCAGGGAAACCGGCTGGGCGGCGCTGGCCTCCCAAAGATAGGGAACAATGGGAAAAGGCATGACCGATCACGCCCCCTTCTTTCGGCCTTTTTCGTACCTGCCGTCAAATTGATTATATAAAGAATCGAAAGAAATGCAATCTTTTTCGGAAGATTCGATACGACAAAACCGGCATTTGGCGCTATGCTGAAGAAGACGAAAGGACATTGGATGGAATCGGAAAAGGAGTTTGAGAGGGAAAGGAAGAAAACTTTCAGGGAAGTTTTGGGGATAAACGCCCGCAGAGCCGGGGCAAATAGAAACAAAAGAAACGAGGAGAAAGGCAAAATGAAACCCTATTGGATGGGATTGGACATCGGGGGAACCAAATGCGCCGTGCTGCTGGCGACGGTGGACGGCGGCATCCATTTGAAGGACAAGCTGCGCTTTGAGACGCAGTCGGAACGGGGCTTTGAGCCGGTGTATGCCCAGCTGACGGAAACCATGGACGAAATTTTGCGGAAAAACGGCCTGACTTACGCCGACCTGAACGCCGTGGGCGTGAGCTGCGGCGGGCCGCTGGATTCCCGCCGGGGCGTGGTGCTGTGCCCACCTAATCTGCCCGGCTGGGTCAACATTCCCCTGAAAGCCATGCTGGAGGAACGCTGCGGCGTACCGGTCTACCTGCAGAACGATGCGAACGCCTGTGCGCTGGTGGAATGGAAATTGGGCGCAGGCAGAGGATGCAGCGATATGATCTTCCTGACCATGGGCACCGGCATGGGAGGCGGCATCATCGCCGAGGGAAAGCTCCTTCGGGGCTGCACGGATATGGGCGGCGAGATTGGCCATCTGCGGCTGGAAAAGGACGGCCCGGTGGGCTTTGGCAAGGCGGGCTCCTTTGAGGGATTCACCAGCGGCGGAGGCATTCAGCGTCAGGCCCGCGCCCTGACGGAAAAAATGGTGCGGGAGGGACACACTCCCGCATGGGTCAGGGACGGACACGGCCCGGAAGAAGCGGACGCGAAGCTGCTGGCGGCCTATGCCCGGACCGGAGACGCGGACGCGAAAGCCTTCTTTGACCATATCGGAACCATGTTGGGCAAGGGACTGGCCCTTTTGACGGACACGCTCAACCCGGAAAAGATCGTCATCGGCAGCATTTTTGTGCGCTGCGAAGACCTGCTGCGTCCGGCGATGGAAGCGGAATTGAAGCGGGAGGCGATCCCTTTTTCGCTGGAAGGGGTGCAGGTCGTTCCGGCCCAGACGGGAGAGACACTGGGCGATCTGGCCAGTATTATGGCGGCACTGTACGGCTGTGACGTGGACCCCATGGAAGAAACCAGCGAGCGGGAACCCCGCGTGTTGGAACAGTATGAGCGGCTGTTCCACCGTTACCCGGCGCTGGATGGGCTGCGCGGCTCAGTGATGGAGGCCTATCTGCTGCTGCGCGGGTGCTACAGCCGGGGCGGAAAGCTGCTGATCGTGGGCAACGGCGGCAGTTGCGCCGACGCGGGGCATATCGTAGGCGAGCTGATGAAGGGCTTTTACCTGAAACGACCTTTCCCGGAAGAAAAGCGCGCCGTGATCGCCGCTCAAACGGAAAGCCTGCTGCCGGGGACGGCTGAACTGCTGCAGCAGGCGCTGCCCGCCATCGACCTGACCCAGCACGGAGCGCTGTCCACCGCTGTGCAGAACGATCTGGAACCCCTGCTGACGGCGGCTCAGCAGGTGGCAGGATACGGAAAGCCCGGCGACGTGGTTCTGGGCATCAGCACCAGCGGTAACGCCAAAAACGTGGCGCTGGCCGTTGGGGTGGCTAAGGCGCTGGGCCTTTCGACTATCGGCCTGACCGGCGGCAGCGGCGGACAACTGAAGGAGCTGTGCGACTGCGCTATCATCGCTCCGGCCCATACGCCCGCCGACGTGCAGGAATACCATCTGCCCATTTATCATACCCTGTGCGCCATGCTGGAAGAAAAGTTCTTTGGGGAAACCGAAAAATAAGCAAGTTTTTCAGCCCGGGCCGGTCGAACCTGTCCGGGCTTTGATTTGTGGTTTCAAACGTGCTAAGATGGGGTATCTCCATGAGGGGAGAAACCTCATTTTCGGCTTGGGAGGAAAGAACGATGAAGCCTACGCTGCTTTGCTATAATCTGTCGGGAGAAAAAGCGTCGAAAATTCGCTTTGCCGCCATGCGGCTGCGGGTCCTGCTGCGGGACGTTCGGCCCGATGAATACGGCCTGACGCTGAACGACCTGTGCGGACTGGAAACAGGCGGGGAAAATGTTCCCTGCGAAGAAACCTTTCCTGACGAAATGCTGGTGATGGCGGGCTTTACGCCGATGCTGATGAACCAGCTTCTGCAGACGTTCCGGCAGATGAAAATCCCGCCGGTGCCGCTGAAAGCCATGCTGACCGAGACCAACGGTCAGTGGGATTCCTGCCGTCTGTACCGGGAAATCAGCGCGGAGCATGAGGCCATGAGCCGGGGCGGCGCGTCTAGGCATCAGGGGCCGCAGGCATGATCTACGAAAATATCCTGCCGGCGGTATTTGTGGACAGGCCAAACCGTTTCATTGCCCATGTGGAGCTGAACGGAAGACTCGAAGTCTGCCACGTGAAGAACACAGGCCGCTGCCGGGAACTGCTGATTCCGGGCTGCCGGGTGTATGTGCAGCATCAGCCGTCGCCCACACGGAAAACGGCCTATGACCTGATCGCCGTGGAAAAGGGAGAACGGTTGCTGAATATGGACGCCAATGCGCCCAACCGGATATTCGGCGAATATGTACGGGCGGGACGATTCCTGCGGGAGTGGCCGGTGATTCGGCCCGAGACGACTCACGGGGATTCCCGGTTCGATTTTTATCTGGAATCGCCGGGCCACAGGCTTTTTGCGGAGGTAAAGGGCGTGACGCTGGAGGACGACGGCGTGATGCGCTTCCCGGACGCGCCCACAGAGCGGGGCGTAAAGCATCTGGAAGGGCTGGCCCGCTGCGTTCAGGAGGGCTACGAGGCGTGGGCGGTGTTTGTGATCCAGACGGAGAACGTTCGCTGGATGGAACCCAACCGGCGTACTCATCCGGCTTTTGCCGATGCGCTGCGGCAGGCCGCGCAGGCGGGCGTGCATCTGCTGGCGCTGGATTGTCATACGGAGCCCGACCGGCTGGAAATTTGCCGGCCGGTGGAGATTCGTCTGCGGTAAGAACGGATAAATCGAAAAGAAAAGTTTTGACACATAGAAAGTTTTTAATGTCTAAAATGCAAGCATTTTCATTATTTTCAGACTGTTGAAAAAGTGGAGGCGCAGGAGGCACTGCCTCCTGCCGGGGGTTAGGGGCAGAGCCCCTGATCCTTATGCCACAGCATTTTCAACGCGAACCAGCGAAGCGCCGTTCGCGGGCTATGGCGGACAATCGGTTTTTTTCGACAGTCTGATTATTTTGCGGCATTTTTTGTTCCTGGTCGAAAAATGAAGGATACAAATAAGCACATTGCATTTTACGGCCAGAAATGAAAAAGGAGCGCGTAACATACGATTTTCTCCCGTGTTTGGGTATGGCTTTTTAAGAAAAAATCTATATAATATAATAAGAAATAAGGTTTAAGAAATAAGGTTTGCCGTCAAACGACGAAAGGAGCCGAAGCATGGCAGTCAGTCTTCAACGTGCCGGGATGTGGAAAAGAATCTCCGCGTTTCTTTTTGACGCGATTCTTTTAGGCATTCTGGCGGTTTTGTTTGCGTTTCTTTTCTCCTCGATTCTGGGGTACGACCGGTACGTAGATACGCTGAACCGCGCCTACGAAACCTACGGTGAAAAATACGGCGTGGATTTTCAGACGTCGCTGTCCCAATACGACAGCATGACGGAGGAAGAACGGCAGCAGTTGGAAGAAGCCTACCGGGCCGTAGGACAGGATGAGGAAGCGGCTTATGCCTACCAGATGACCATTCGGTTGACCATTCTGATGGTGTCACTGGGCATTCTGCTGGCCTGCCTGATCTGGGAGGTGCTGATCCCGGCCCTTCTGAAAGACGGGCAGACGGTGGGAAAGAAAATTTTCAGTCTGGGGGTCATGCGGTCGGACGGGGTACGGCTTGGCGGCGTGCAGCTGTTTGCACGCTCCATTCTGGGCAAGTACACCGTGGAGATCATGATCCCCATATTGGTTGTGATGATGCTGTATTTCAGCAGCGTGGGTCTGCCGGGAACGCTGCTGATTCTGGGACTGGCGCTGGTGAACGGCTGCCTGTTCCTGTTCACCTACGCCCATACGCCCATTCATGATCTGCTGGCGGGAACGGTCACGGTGGACCTGCCCAGCCAGCGGATCTTCGACACCCGGGAGGACATGATCGCCTTCAAGGAAAAGCTGGCTGCGGAAAAAGCAGCCGAAAAAACCATCTGACCCTTGGCATGAGCCGAAAAATCAACCCACGCAAAAGAAAGGGGACGCCCATGAAAATCGTTCTTGAAAAACTGACGAAAATCTTTCCCAGCCGCAACAAAAAATCCGGTGAAGAGGTCGTTGCCGTCAACAATTTCTGCTTTGAAATTCCGGACGGTAAGCTGATCGGTCTGCTGGGGCCCTCCGGCTGCGGCAAAAGCACCACGCTGTACATGATCAGCGGTCTGCAGAAGCCCACCTCCGGCAAAATTTTCTTCGGTGAGGACGATGTGACCGAGCTTTCCACTGAAAAGCGCGGCATCGGGCTGGTGTTCCAGAACTACGCCCTGTACCCCCACATGACGGTTTTGCAGAATATCCTGTTCCCCCTGCAGAACCTGACCGGCGCGGACAGGCTGCCCAAGGAGCAGATGCTGGATCGGGCCCGGGAGGCGGCCCGGCTGGTGCAGATCGAAGAGCTGCTGGACCGCAAGCCCAGCGAACTTTCCGGCGGTCAGCAGCAGCGCGTGGCCATTGCCCGGGCGCTGGTGAAGATGCCCCGGGTGCTGCTGCTGGACGAACCCCTGTCCAATCTGGACGCGCGGCTGCGTCTGCAGACCCGGGAGGAGATTCGCCGCATTCAGAAGGAAACGGGCATTACCACCGTGTTCGTCACTCACGATCAGGAAGAAGCTATGTCCATCTCCGACATGATCGTGGTGATGAAGCTGGGCGTGGTGCAGCAGATCGGCAAGCCGCAGGAGGTCTACGACGATCCCGCCAATCTGTTCGTCGCCAACTTCCTGGGAACGCCGCCCATCAACGTGTTCTCCGGTCGGGTGGAGGGCGGAAAGCTCTTTATCGGCGACGACTGCGTGCTGACGGTCGGCGGGCTGGAAGATCAGGAAGTGACGGTGGGTATCCGCCCCGAGGGCTTCATTCTGGATGAAAACGGCCCGCTGACCTGCCATCTGAACAACGTGGAGGTCATGGGTCGGGATGTGAGCGTCGTTTCCACCCATCCCGCGTCGCTCAAGCCGTCCGTGCGCTCCATCATCGACGCGGACGACCGCAGCGGCCTGAAGGGCGAAACCGTCCGCTATTCCGTCAAGCCCCACAAGCTCTTTGTGTTCCACAAGGAGACGGAACAGCGGCTTGCGTTTGAGGTGAAGTGATATGGTCAACAGCAAAGATCATTGGAAAGCGTGGTTATACCTTTCCCCGGCCATCGTGCTGCTTCTGATTTTCACCGTCTGGCCCATCATCAATACGGTGCGCATGTCCCTGCTGGAAGGGTACAGCGGTCTGAAAGCGGCCAGCGGCGCCAGCTTTGAGTTCGGGCTTGGCAACTTCGTCAAGGTCATCAAGTACCGCAAGTTCCTGACCTGCCTGCAGAACACGGTGCTTCTGTGCCTGTGGACGGTGCCGATTTCCACCATTCTGGCCCTGCTGATCGCGGTGGCGCTGAACTCCATCAAGGTGCTGCAGAAGGCGCTGCAGACGATCTTCTTTCTGCCCTATGTGACCAACTCCATCGCCATCGGCATGGTGTTCGCCGCCATGTTCAACATCGTGGGCAGCTTCTACGGCACGGAAAACGAGATCGTAGTGACTGCCGGTATCATCAACAACATCATCGAGTTCTTCGGCGGCACCCGGGTCAACTGGATCAACTACGGCTCCTCCTACACCGCCAATATGGTGGTGATGATCGTCTACATCGTCTGGAACGCTCTGCCCTTCAAGATTCTGATCCTGCTGGGCGGCCTGCAGGCCATCAACAGGCAGTACTATGAAGCGGCCCGGGTGGACAGCACGCCCCGCTGGCGGGTCTTTACCCGCATCACCGTGCCGCTGGTCTCGCCCATGCTGGCCTATGTGGTGATCACGGGCTTCATCGGCGGCTTCAAGGAATACACCAGCATTGTGGGCATCTTTGGCGAGACCATGGGCCCGCCCAACGATGGCGGACGGCTGAACACCATGGTGGGCTTCATTTACGACTCCCTGAGCAACAACAGTCAGGGGCGCGCCAGCGCCGCGGCGTTGATCCTTTTCGGCATTATTCTTGTGGTGACCCTCATTAACCTCTGGGTCAGCAAGAAGCGTGTCCATTACTGAGAGGTGCGGGTATGGAAAAGCAGGTTGTCATGAGCGCACGAAAGTACCGTGCCCAGTTCCTCCGGCAAAAGGCGGGAAAAGCCCTTTCCCTGTTCGGGGTGTACTTTTTCCTGATTCTGATGGCGCTGGTGGTGCTGTTTCCCTTTTACTGGATGCTGATCTCCTCGGTGAAAACGCTGGATGAATACCGCATGAGCGTGCCCACCTTCTGGCCCCGGGTGCTGATGCTGGAAAACTATCTGACGGCCTTTACCACTGCCAATCTGGGACGGCTGTTTATGAACACGATGATCGTCGGTCTGGTGTCCACGATCCTGTCGCTGTTCATCACCATCCTGACGGCGTTCGCCTTTGCCCGGCTGGAGTTCAAGGGCAAGGAGCTGCTGTTCGCGGCCCTGCTGGCCACGATGATGATCCCCGGCGAACTGTTCACCATCACCAATTACGGCACCGTCACCGCCCTTGGGTGGAAGAACACGTATACGGTTCTGATCGTGCCGTTTCTGGTGAGCGTGTTCTACATCTACCTGCTGCGCCAGAGCTTTTTGCAGATCCCCAACGAGCTGTATCTGGCCGCCAAGGTGGACGGAACCAAGGACTGGAAGTACCTGTGGAAGGTCATGGTGCCGCTGTCCCTGCCTACGCTGATCTCCATCACCATCCTGAAGATGATGGGCGCATGGAACTCCTACATCTGGCCCCGGCTGGTGGCCAATGACGACGCGCACCGGCTGATCACCAACGGCCTGAGAAGCGCCTTTACCGACACCACGGGCGACGTCAACTATCCCGTGCAGATGGCGGCGGTGGCGCTGGTATCGGCTCCGCTGTTTCTGGTGTTCGTGTTCCTGCGCAAGTACATCATGACCGGCGTCAGCCGCAGCGGTATCAAGGGATAACGCCCAGCTTCGGTATACTGGCCGCAAGGCCCGTTACATAAAAAGGAACATCATGAAAGAAAAGGAAGGGAAAACAAGATGAAAAAACTGCTCCCCATTCTTCTGGTTCTGATGATGCTGTGCAGCACGGCTTTCGCCGCTGGCTTCGAAGTGCCTGCGGAAGGCTACGACGGCAGCGAAGTGACCATCACCTTCTGCACCCAGCAGGGCACCGCGCTGCAGGAAGTGACCGCCAATTACATTGCGGAGTTCAACAAGCTCTATCCCAACATTCATGTGGAACATACCACGCAGGGCAGCTACGACGACGTGCGCGACCAGATCGTGACCGACATCAGCGTGGGCGCGCAGCCCAACGTGGCGTACTGCTACCCCGACCACGTGGCCCTGTACAATCTGGCCAAGGCCGTGCAGACCCTCGATGAGCTGATCGACAGCGAGGTGGAAGTGACCCGCGCCGACGGCACCACCGAAATTCTGGGCCTGACCGACGAGCAGAAGGCCGACTTCATCGAGGGCTACTACGAGGAAGGCCGTCAGTACGGGGATGGACTGATGTACACCATGCCCTTCTCCAAGTCCACCGAAGTGCTGTACTATGACAAGACCTTCTTCGAGGCCAACGGCATCGCCGTGCCCACCACCTGGGAGGAAATGGAGCAGGTCTGCGCCAAGATCAAGGAGATCGACCCCGAATCCATCCCGCTGGGCTATGACAGCGAGGCCAACTGGTTCATCACCATGTGTGAACAGTATGACTCTCCCTATACCAGCGCCACCGGCGAGCACTATCTGTTCAACAATGAGCAGAACCGCGCCTTCGTCAAGATGTTCAACGAATGGTACAACAAGGGCTATCTGACCACTCAGAAGCTCTATGGCGCTTACACCTCCGGCCTGTTCACTGCTACCACCGGTGTGCGCTCCTATATGTCCATCGGTTCTTCCGCCGGCGCCAAGCACCAGCGGCCCGCTGCCAACGCGGACGGTTCCTACCCCTTTGAAGTGGGCATCGCCACCATTCCTCAGGTGAACAACGACAACCGCAAGGTGATCTCTCAGGGCCCCAGCGTGTGCATCTTCAAGAAGGACAATCCGCAGGAAGTGATCGCGTCCTGGCTGTTCGTCAAGTTCCTGACCACCAGCGTGGACTTTCAGGCGGAATTCTCCATGGCCTCCGGCTATGTGCCCGTCATCAAGTCCGTCACTGAAAACACGGCGTATGCCGACTTCCTGGCGCAGGCGGACGGCGGCGACTATGTGACCGCGCTGAGCACGCAGGTCTGTCTGGAACAGGCGGACGCTTACTACACTTCTCCCGCGTTCGTGGGTTCCTCCACGGCCCGCGATCAGGTGGCGGCTCTGCTGTCCAAGTGCCTGACCCTGACCGGCGATGACGTGGACGCGCAGATCGAGACGGCTTTCGAAGAAGCCATCGACGAGTGTGAATACGCCAACTAAGCGCTTTTGCTTGAAAACACTTCTGCTTCTGCTACTGCTTGGCTTGCTCTACCTTCCGGCGCTGGCGGACGAGACGGACTACGCCGTCCGCCACCAGCCGGGGAAAAAGACCGGCACGCGGCTGATGGAAGCAACGGTGCGTACCTTTGTGGACGGAGACACCACCCACTTTTCTGTGCCAGAGGATCAGTTTCCCGGCGGCGTGCTGAAAGGCCGCTATCTGGCGGTCAACACGCCGGAATGCACGGGAAAGGTGGAACCCTTCGGACAGGCGGCCTCCGACTTCACCCGGGAAAAGCTCTTGTCCGCCGCAAAGATCCTGCTGGAATCGGATTCGGCGGACTGGGAGCTGGACTCCACCGGACAGTGGACGCTGATATGGGTGTGGTACAAGCCTGCGGAAGGGGAACAGTACCGCAACCTGAACATCGAGCTTTTGCAGAACGGGCTGGCCGTGGGCAGCAGCGTTGCCCGGAACCGATACGGCCAGACCTGCGCCAAGGCCCTTGAACAGGCGAAGGAAGCAAAACGAAACCTGTACTCCGATCAGCCTGACCCGAATTTCTACTATGGCGATGCAATCGAACTGACGATTCGGGAACTGCGGGAACACCCGGAGGAATACGCCGGGAAAAAGGTGGCCTTTAGCGGCAACATCATTCTGAATGACGGCGGAAGTGTTTATGCCGAAGCGCTGGACCCGGAAACAGGCCGTTACTACGGCATGGCGGTCTACTACGGCTACGATCTCAGCGGCGGCGGGCTGAACGCCCTGCACGTGGGCAATGAGACCCGCGTGGCAGGAACGTTCCAGTACTACGAAGCCGGGGGCGTATGGCAGGTGACGGATGTGAAGTACCGCGCCATGAAGCCGGACGACCCGGACAACCTGCGCAAGCTGGCCGAGGGAAAGACCCCTGCGTATCAGAAGCTGACAGCAGCTGAACTGGCGCAGGATGGAGCGCTGCTGGAGGACTCCTCCGCGGAGCTTCAAGGCCTGACAGTAGAAAGTGCCGAAACGCTGACTGCGAAGGACGGTACTGTCTCCTTACTGCTGGACTGCCGGCAGAACGGCGAAACGGTTCGGATTCGAACGCTTGCCGCACAGAATGTCGCAGAAACGCTTCTGCCCGCAGAAGCCTATCTTCACCATCAGGTCGACGTTAAGGGAATGATCCAATGCGGCGAAGAAGGGACGTACCTGCTGGTTTTCCAGCCGGAGAAGCTCGTTCTTCACCCGTGAACATGACAAGGAGAAAGAAAATGAAAAAGTTTTTTGCGCTGCTGACTGCGCTGGTGCTGTGCGCGACCCTGTTTGTGGGCGCTGCCATGGCCGAGGACGAGAATCTGGCTTCCGCCAAGGGACTTTTGGATTTCTGGTACAAGAACAAGAGCCGCGACAAGCTGACCCAGACGGCTGAGGACTACGAAGTTCCCGCCCAGTTGATGATCGACGGCGTGGCTTATCCGCTGACCTGGTCCGTAGATACCGACGCGATCCAGATCACCCCGGCCGAGGACGGCAAGTATCTGGTGGACATCGACGAAGCCAACCCCAAGGATCTGGTTTATACCCTGACCGCTACCGTGACCGCGCCCGACGGCAGCACGCTGGACGTGCCCTATGAGCGCATGGTTCCCGCCGCGGTTCTGGATATGAGCTATGCGGACATCGTGGCCGCCGCTTATGCGCTGGACACCGATGCTGCCATGACCAAGGCCCAGCGCCTGTTCGGCAAGGTGATCTCCATTGACACCGCGTGGAGCGATGAGTATCAGAACATCACCGTGACCATTCAGGTGGGAGAACTGGCCGACCAGCCCATCCAGTGCTTCCGCCTGACCGGCGAAGGCGCGAAAGACCTGAAGGAAGGCGACGAGATCACTGTCGAGGGCATCCTGAAGAATTATCAGGGCACCGTGGAATTTGACAAGGGCTGCGTGCTGGTGGGCTTCGGCGAGATCGTGAGCCAGGCCGCTACGCTGGATGCGGCTTATGCGCTGGAAGACGGCGCTGCGCTGACCAAGCCCAGCGTGTTGAAGGGCGTTATTTCCAGCATCGATAGCGCGTGGAGCGACGAGTATCAGAACATCACCGTGACCATCGTGTGCGACGGCAAGGACGAGCAGCCCATTCAGTGCTATCGTCTGGTCGGCGAAGGCGCGAAGGAACTGGCCGTGGGTGACGAGATCGCCGTGTTCGGCACCATCAAGAACTACAAGGGCACCATCGAGTTTGACAAGGGCTGCGTGCTGGTTCCCGTGGACAGCGTGGCCAGCGTCAAGAACGTGATCGCTGCCTATGCGCTGGCGGAAGACACCGCCATGACCTCCGAATCCACCATTACCGGCGTGGTCGTCGCTATTCCTACCGCGTGGAGCGACGAGTACCAGAATATCACCGTGAACATGGTAGCGGCTGGGCTGGAAGATTACGTGATCCAGTGCTACCGTCTGACCGGCGAAGGTGCGAAGGATCTGAAGGAAGGCGATGAGATCACCGTCACCGGCATCCTGAAGAACTACAAGGGCACCGTCGAGTTTGACAAGGGCTGCACCCTCCAGTAAGGCAGGACTTCGCCCTGTACCCCCGGACTGTGTGGCAGGGATTGAGGCTTGACCGGTGTTTTACCGACGCGACGGGCGCCATGGCTCGCCGGTCTGATCGGATAAGACATGAATGCAGAGCACCCGGACATACGGAATTTGAATTTTGCCGCTGCGACGGTGAAACTGCAGAACAAGGCCAGCACGTCTGAAAGGGCGGGCTGGCCTTTTGATATGGGGTTTTGTGGAAAAGCGAAAGAAGTACGATCTCAAAGCCGTGAGGCCCTTGGCTGAACCGGCTTTTTTCCTTGCCTAAGGGACGTGGGCTATGCTATAATCATTCAATGTGGTTTGCGTGATGACCAAAGTCTGCAAAAGGAAGGTCTTGCCGTATGATGAAAAAAGGAATCGAAATTTTGAAGCGCCTGCTTGCCTGTGCGGCGGCGTTGGTGATGATTTTGTCGCTGGCAACGGCGGCGCTGGCGGAAGAAACGGCGGCGACGGAAGAAACGCCCGAGGCGATTGCCGTGCCGGAAGCGACGGAGGAGCCCGCACCGGCTGCGGACAAGGAGGACAAGGCGGCGTTCAGCCCCCTTTATGCGCTGCGGGACGATGCGCCCGAGCTGACCTCAGAGGGTTTTTTGCCGGAAGACTCCGATCCGTCCTACTATCTGGTGATGGACGATGAAGCCGGTGAATGGACGTATGTGGATCAGCAGATATTCATCAATATCCGCCGTTTTCAGGACGTGGTAGAGCGCAAACGCAAGCTGGTATGGTACGAAACCGAGATCAAGGTGATTCCGGGGGTGAAATTCGTTACCCAGCACGCGAACCCGGAACAGATCGGCCGCCGGTTTATGATGGCCGAGGATTTTGCCAAGCAGAGCAACAGCATTCTGGCCTTCAGCGACGATTTTTACGGCTTCCGGGTCTACCAGAAGCGCCGTCCGGGCATCATTATCCAGAACGGCGTGCTGCTGGCCAACGACTCCTTGAAGGAGCCTCATTATACCCTGCCTTCTTACGACCTGATCGCCCTGTACCCCGATGGAAGCATGAAGACTTATCTGGCGGGCAGCATTGACGGCGAAGAATTGATGGCGCAGGGGGCGACGGACACGTGGTGCTTCGGCCCGGTGCTGCTCAGCGAGGGGCAGATCGGCCAGCAGGTGATCGACAAGGTGTTCGAGTACGCCAATCCCAGACAGGCGCTGGGCATGATCGAGCCGAATCATTATCTGCTGATGACTGTGGAGGGCCGCAACAAGCGCTCTGACGGCGTGGGCCTGATTTGGGTGGCCGAAAAGATGAAGGAGCTTGGCTGCACCGAGGCCCTGAATCTGGACGGCGGCAACTCGGTCAAGCTGGTGTTTATGGGCGAGCTGGTTAACTCAGACCGGCACTATAACAAGAAAAACGACCGCTCCGTCACCAGCCTGATCACGCTGGGCACGTTTCCGCTGGATACGCTGAGTCAGACGGACGAGCAGTGACGGCGAAGGAGCAAATAAGCGATGAAAAAGGCGATTTCCCAAATAATGGCGTTGGTGCTGGCCATACTGTTGATGATGAGCGCGGCACTGGCGGAAAGCACGGACGACGCGGCACTGCAGACTCAATACGACGCGGCGCTGGCACTGTATGAAGCGGGCGATTATGCCGGGGCCTATGAGGCCTTCAGCGCGTTGGACGGCTTTTCTGACAGCCGGGCCAAGGCGGGGGACAGCAAGCGGCTGTGGAAAACGACGACCTACAAGGAGGCCCTTTCTCTTTACAATCAGAAGGAATATGCACAGGCCAAGGCACTGTTTGAAGAACTGGGCAATTATGAAAAGAGCAAGTCCTATTTAAGCAACTGCGTGACGCAGCTGCAGCGCGGCGATTATCTGCGGGCTAAGGAACTGTATTCGAATGGCGAATACGCCGAGGCAAAAGCGCTCTTTGAGTCGTTGGGCTCGTTCAGCGACAGCCGCAAACGGGCGCAGACTGCCGACGAAAAGCTGCAGGAGCAGCTAAAAACGGAAGCGGAAGAACAGGCCTATGCCAAGGGATTGGAGCTGGAAGCCGCTGGAAAATGGGCCGAGGCACGGGACAGCTTTATCGCTTCGGGCGATCATGAGGGCGCTACGGAGAAGGTATACGAGACTGCGCGGGAAGTTTCCCGCCGTAACGCTTACACGAAGGCGCAGAATTATGCGCACGATGGGGATTATACTGCCGCAGCCAACTGGTTCCTGGCACTGGGTGATTATGAGGACAGTGCCGAGCAGGCGGAAAAAGCGCAGGAGGCGTGGCGATTGGCCGAATATGCCAAAGCCGGGGAAAGTGACGAGCCGGCTGCATCACTGGCAATGTATCTTGCGCTGGGCGAGTATGAAGACAGCACCGAAAAAGCAGAAGCGCTGCAGGCTACTGTGACGAAAGAGCGTCTTTCCGATGCGGCTGCCGCACTGGAAGAAGCGGGCGATCTACGGGCCGCTCAGGCTGGGTTTGAGGCGGCGGACAACATAGAAGCTGCAGAACGGGCAGCGGAAACGCTGAAAAACAATGCGATCTACATTCAGGCGGAATGTGCCCGGATGGTGTGGAACTTGGACGAGGCCAACGCGCTGTTTGAATCGCTGGGGGATTTCAGCAATGCCGCTGTTATGGTGATGCCGGAGATGGAGCCGATCACCGCCCACCAGCTTCGGGACGACAAGACTTCCGATAAGTCGGAAATCTTTACCGCCCCCGACGGGACGAAGCACCAGTACCAGATTTTCAAGGGCGTGCCCAAGTGGCGGCAGGCGCAGGTCTTCTGCGAACTGCTGGGCGGCCATCTGGCGACGCTGACCACCGCCGAAGAAAACGACTTCGTGTATGGTTTTATGCGGGATTGCGGCTATCTGACCGCCTATTTCGGCCTTTCTGACGAAGCGCGTACCGGCGACTGGAGCTGGGTAACGGGAGAACCCTTCGAATACACCAACTGGCATCGGAACGAACCCAGCCGCAGCGCCAAAGAGCGGTATGGCATGTACTTCTACAAGCACCTGGACGGCACGTGGAACGACAGCCACTTCTATGAATATGCGGAGGTCGACCCCGGCTGCAGCTTCATCTGCGAATGGGATCTGGATTAAACGACAGAAACAGCGCCGCTCTTTCGAAAGGGAAAGAGCGGCGCTGTTGTTTGCCATAAGGTGGATAAGCAGGAGGAAATGCTGCTACTCAGGCGTTGCGAGGATTATTGATGCAGTCGTTTTGTGCTATCTCTGTGGGACGCTAAGCGTGAGTCCGCTGGGTAGACGGTAGCTCGAGTTTTTGGGTGGAGAGAGGAAGTTATGGATGTAGCGATAGTTCGCCAACACAAAGGTTGATATAGCTCTAAAGGCAACGGTTGGGGTTCGTATGCAAGGCAGGCAGCAACAAGGGTGCGAAACGCTGAGAAGATAGGGCAGCGGTGAAGTCTTTCTATAGCCCCGCGAATCCTGTGACCAAAGAAGGCCGACTGGCACTGGAAATGGTTGAAAATCATGAAGCGCGTAGCCAAGAGTAGGCGCGGCGCAGGGCTTGGTCGCCGTGCAAAGCGGAGCAGGGTGCAGAATATTTTACAGGCGACGGAAATTTATTAGCCTTTTCGCTAGCCTAAAACCCCGCTCTTCTGATTTCGGAAGAGCGGGGTTTATCAGTTTTCAGAGGCTTCGGAGAGGGCAGTCTCCGCCGCTTCCAGCGCCTCATAGAGGGATTCGGTCTTATCCTGCTCGGCCTGATAGCTTTCGGTCAGGCGGCGCATGGCTTCCAGATCGTTATAGGTCTCGGGACGGGCGAGCTCGGCTTCCAGACGGGCCATTTCCCGCTCGTTCTGCTCGATAGCTGCCTCAGCCTTATCGACCGCCGCTTTCAGCTCCCGAAGAAGGGCGTTTTGCTGGCGGGTCTTCTTTTTCTCCCGGGTCTGGGCGGTGCGGGTGGTTTCGTCCTCCAAGGAGGAAATGGGGGGACGGGGCCGATCCCGTTTTTCGATGTAATCATCGAAATTACCCAGATATTCTGTGACACCATCTTTTTCCATCACCATGACCTTTTCGGCAAAACGGTTGATGAAGTAACGGTCGTGGCTGATAGCCAGAATGGTGCCGGGGAAATCCCGCAGAGCGTCTTCCAGCACTTCGCGGCTGTCCATATCCAGATGGTTGGTGGGCTCGTCCAGAAGCAAAAGGTTGTCCTGCTTGAGCATCAGCTTGGTAAGCGCTACCCGGCCCCGTTCGCCGCCGGAGAGCTTTTCGATCTTCTCGAAAACCTCGTCGCCTGTGAAGAGAAACAGGCCCAGCGCACTGCGGATGCGGGTCTGCTCCAACTTGGGGAAAGCGTTCCATACCTCGTCCAGAATGGTATTCTGCGGATTGAGGTTCTGTTGATGCTGGTCATAATAGCCGATGTCGATATTGGTGCCGAAACGGACGCTGCCATGATCGGGGTTGATCTGGTGGGTCAGGATGCGAAAAAGGGTACTCTTGCCTACGCCGTTGGGGCCGATGAGCGCCACCCGGTCGCCGGTGCGCAGCTTGAAGGATAGGTTCTGAAAAACGGGCTGCCCTTCAAAGGATTTGCTCAACTCCCGAACTTCCAGCGCTTCCTCGCCACTGCGACGGCGAGCGTCGAAGGAAAAACGGACGTGCTGTTCTTCCACGGGCTTTTCCAGCCGTTCCACCTTGGCCAGACGCTTTTCCCGGCTTTCGGCGGCCTTGATGCTTTTTTCCCGGTTAAAGCTGCGGTAACGCTCGATGATGGCCTGCTCCCGCTGGATCTCCTTCTGCTGAAGTTCGTAAGCCTTCATACGGGTCTCAAAGTCGGCAGTGCGCTTCTTCATGTACTCGGTGTAATTGCCGGTGAATTTGATCATCTTGCCGCCCAGCAGCTCGCCCATGGTGGTGCAGACGTGATCCAGAAAATAGCGGTCGTGGCTGATAAGCAAAAGGGAGCCTTTATAATCGGTGAGATAGTCCTGCAGCCATTCGATGGCTTCCAGATCCAGATGGTTGGTAGGCTCGTCCATAAGGATGATGTCGGGCTTTTGCAGCAGCAGCTTCGCCAGTGAAAGACGGGTGCGTTCGCCGCCGGAGAGGGTGGAGACCTGCCGCTGGTGCATTTCGGGCTTCAGACCGAGACCGTTCAGCACCCGGAGAATCTCCCCCTCGTAGGCATAGCCCTGCTGGGCGTTGTAGCTTTCGGTCAGACGCTGGTACTCGCTGGAAAGGCGCAGAGCCGTTTCGGGGTCGGCGGATTCCAGCAGTTTCTCGATCTCCGCCATGCGGCGTTCCATGACGCGGATGGGCTCGAACACCTTAAGCAGCGCGCCCCAAACGGTATCGGTCAGGGGAATGTCGTCCAACTGGGCCAGATAGCCGACGCGCAGGTCTTTGTTGCGGTGGATAGTGCCGCCGTCCGGCTGCATTTCCCCGGCGATCATGCGCATAAGGGTGGTCTTACCGCAGCCGTTAACCCCTACAAGGCCCATTTTTTCGCCCTTTTGCAGGCTGAAGGTAACGCTGCGGAGGACTTCGTGAACACCGAAGCTCTTCTGGAGCTCCTGAACGGAAATAAGGATCATGCGGGACAAGCCTTTCTATGGAAAATGATGAAATGCGCGTGTTATTGCGCGGGGTAGAAAATATCGTGGATATACTGGCGGCAGCGGTCAAAGTCCACCTGATAGGTCTGCATTCCCACGTAGGTGATGGGGGAAAGACAATCGCTGGGGGGCAGCTGATAGCCCTCGGGCGTGACGCCGCGAAGCTCCAGTGCGTAGCCTACGGCGGTCAGCATGTCGTCCAGCTTCATGTTGGTGGTAACAAGGCTGTCAGAGACGACTCCCAGAATGCGGAGGGCGTCGTCCAGCGTCGCGTCGGCGTATTTCTCGGTCAGTGTGGTAAGAACGGTACGGATACGGCGGGTGCGGCCCGCGTCGCCGTCGCCGCCGACCTTGCGGATGCGCATATAAATGACGGCGGCATGGCCGCTGAAAAGATAGGTGCCCGCCTTCGCCATACTGGGAGTGGTCGCGTCCCGGGCGATGCGGTAGCGGTTGAGATAATCGGCCTCGGCATCGGTGACGGTCAGGGTCACGCCGCCCAGAGCGTCAATGATATCCTGAATATTGTTCATGCAGAAAATGGCGTACTGATCGACCTTGATGCCGAATTGGGTGGCGACAATGTTCAGCAGCGCGTCAATACCATAGTTTTTGGTGATGTAGGTGAAGCGGCCGATAGCTCCGTCCGGGCGGCGAATGAGCATTTCCCGGGTCAGCGTGCAGAAGATGACACGGCGTTGGACCGTATCCAGCGTTACCAGCACCACGCCGTCCGTATTACCCAGATTGTTGGGGTCGCCATCCCAGGTATCGGTGCAGAGAAGCAGATAATGATGCATTCCCTCGGAGGGTTCGGGCACTTCGTCGGGGCTGAGCGGGGCGATCTCCCGCGGAGTGACGGCGGCCAACGCACAGGCCGGAAACAACAGCAGCAGACAAAGCAGAAAAGCAATCAGACGCTGGTGCATGGAAACAGACTCCTTTCAGGCCCCGGCGGAAAAACGGAATCCGAAGGGGAAAATCAGCAAGGGAAAAACTCAACATAAAAGAATACGAGGAAGAAGGGGCAAAACCCTTCCTCCCCGCAAAAGGAGATTGGAAAGAACAATTTATTTGCAGAGCATTTCCAGCAGCTTATTGGAGCGGGACAGGAAAGAAGTGATCTCGTCTTTCTCCAGGGGACGGGTGCTCATGCGGGCCAGATCAAAAAGCTGAGCGGCCAGCAGGGTGCGCTTTTCGCCGTCCTCACTGGCAATCAGGGACTGAACCACCGGGTTGGAGGCGTTCAGCACCAGCGTGTAGTGCTCGGGCAGCTTGAAATCCTGTCCGTAAATACGGCCCATCTCGGAGAAACGGCGGCCTTGTTCTTCCTGCACCAGCATGGCGGGCAGGGATTCGTCCTTCAGCGCGCTGAGCTTCACGGTCAGCTCCTTGCTGCCGGTAGCTTCCGTAAAGAGGTCGGTCAGCTTTTTGGCGTCCTCCTCGCTCTGCTTCTTTTCCTCCTCCGTCTGTTCCCTCTGGAAGGCTTCGCTGTCCGCATCCACCCGAGCAAAGCTGAGACCGTCCACTCCCGCGGAGTATTCCATGAAACTGACGAAGTTCAGGTCGATCAGAGAGTCCATCACGACCACGTCCACGCCTTCGTTATCGTACAGAGCGACACTGGCGGCCTGACGGGTGGGGTCGTTGGTGTAGATGACCTTCTTGCCGACTTTGCCTTCGTTTTTGCTCAGGTATTCGGTCAGGGTCAGATATTCGCCCTTGGTGGTCTTAAAGAGCAGCGTATCCTTCACCTGCTCGAAGAACTTGGCGTCTCTCATGCATCCGTACTTGACGAAGGGATGGATATCGTCCCAGTACTTCTGATAATTGTCGCGCTCAGTATTGAACAGGCCGGTCAGCTTGTCGGCCACCTTTCGGGTGATGTACGCGGAGAGCTTCTTGACATAGCCATCGTTCTGCAGGAAGCTGCGGCTGACGTTCAGAGGCAGGTCGGGGCAGTCGATCACACCCTTGAGCAGCATCAGGAACTCAGGGATGACTTCCTTGATGTTATCCGCCACGAAGACCTGACCGCTGAAGAGCTTGATTTCGCCTTCCTTAGTGCCGAAATCATTGGTCAGCTTGGGGAAGTAGAGGATGCCCTTGAGGTTGAAGGGATAATCGACGTTCAGGTGGACATAAAACAGCGGATCGTCGAAGGTGTGGAAGACATCATGATAGAAGGATTTGTACTCGTCAGGGGTGCAGTCCTTTGGATTCTTGAGCCAGAGAGCGGGGGTGGAGTTGATCAGCTCCGGGCCCTTGGGCGCTTCGTCCGTCTTGGACGTTTCGCTTTCTTCCGTCTTTTCGGAATCGGCGGGCGTTTCGGCCTTTACCATGTCAAAGTAAACGGGTGTAGCCATGAATCCGCAGTAGCGGTGGAGCACTTCGCGGAGACGATATTCCTCCAGAAATTCGGATTCTTCCTCCGAAATGTGCAGGGTAATGACAGTGCCGCGCTCGGTACGGTCGCCGGTCTCCATGGTGAAAGCCATGCCGTCCTCGCTGATCCAGCGAACGGGTTCGGCTCCTTCGGAGGCGGACAGAGTGTCGATTGTGACCTTGTCGGCCACCATAAAGGCGGAATAGAAGCCAAGACCGAAGTGACCAATGATGCCGCCCTTGTTGTCACCTTCGTAGTTCTTCAGAAATTCTTCCGCGCCGGAGAAAGCCACCTGATTGATGTATTTTTCCACTTCTTCGGCAGTCATGCCGATGCCATTATCGGCAAAGCGGATCTCATTCGCATCTTTGTCAAGTGTGACAGTAACGCGATAGTCGC
The DNA here is from genome assembly GCA_900548145.1 of uncultured Eubacteriales bacterium. Taxonomy (GTDB): domain Bacteria; phylum Bacillota; class Clostridia; order Christensenellales; family Aristaeellaceae; genus Limiplasma. The sequence continues at coordinate 30,623 of URJB01000025.1, forward strand.
ATTCCTGATCGGGATGGAGCATTTTTTCCTTGGTGATGGCATCACAGCCGTTGGAAACCATTTCGCGGACGAAGATATCCTTATCGGAATAGAGCCAACGCTTGATGATGGGCATGATGTTTTGTGCATGAATGGAAATGTTGCCTTTTTGCTGCTGGGTCATAGTAGACGCCTCCGTGATAGTTATGGGGTGGGTGTTCCTTATTTATATAGGAGGGACGGCATAACGTTGAGATGCGTATACTCCATATAACGAGGAACATCATTGCGAACAATGTTTGGAAGCAGTGCTAGCTTCCGAAAGCTATTGTAGCAGAGCGGAGAGGGAAATGCAACAGAAAATTAGCACTCATTTAAAAAGAGTGCTAACAATGTAGAACGAGGGGGAGTAACACTATGAGCCGAATAGAATGGAAAAGGGGAAGAGAACAAGAGGAAAAGCTGAGACACGGAAAAGATAAATAGGAAAAAGGAGATAGAGTGAGCAGAAAAAAGTGCAGTAAGAGATGCCTGAACCCATTGAAAAATAAGGATTTTGAGAAAAGATGCAAAAAAAGTAAAAAAACTTCAAAAAAAGTGTTGACAGAAAAGTGAGCACGTGGTATTATGTACAAGCTCGCTTGAGAGCAACGAACCTTGAAAACGATACAGAATAAGGAAAGAACGCAAGAACAGTCAAGAATTTTGAGTGAATCGTGCTTGAGAAGGACGGGTCCTGAGAGGGGCGAGTTCTTCCAAAAATCAAGAGCGATAACGGATTAAACATAAGAGTTTGATCCTGGCTCAGGACGAACGCTGGCGGCGTGCCTAACACATGCAAGT
>URJB01000026.1 GCA_900548145.1 uncultured Eubacteriales bacterium
CACTTTTCTGTCAACACTTTTTTTGAAGTTTTTTTACTTTTTTTGCATCTTTTCTTAAAACCCTTATCTTTCAACGGGTTCAGGTTTGTTCGATTTGCGCTTTTCTTTCGTCTGCCCCCGATTTTTTCGTTATCGTCCGGCCATTTCGTCGCTTTCCTCCTCACTTTATATGCTATTTTTACTCAATACCCGTTCTTTCATGCTCTCCCAGCTCCCTTACCTTTGTAGAGTTCTTTCGTCATTTCTGTAACTTTCCATCCAAACCGATTGACTTTCTCCCAATCTTTGGCATATACTCTATCCGTATTATCCGTTCTAATACAGTTGTAATAAGGAGGCGGAGTCTTGTTTCTGCTCAACCCTAAAAGTAAGCTTACCTTATATGAACAGCTTGTCGAGCAGCTGCGCAAGCAGATCGTTTTAGGCAACGCCGCTCCTGGTTCGCCGCTGCCTTCTGTACGTCAGTTATCCGTCGAACTTGGCGTTAACCCAAACACCATTCAGAAGGCCTACCGGGAAATGGAACAGGAGGGGCTGATCGTCTCTCTGCCCGGCCGAGGCAGCTTTGTCACCAGCGATGTTGCCAGAATGCAGGAGCGCCAGCGCGCCGCTGAACTTGCCAATCTGGAAAAAGCGCTCCGTCTGTGCCGGGAGATTGGAATCTCTTATACGTCCGTTCAGGCACTGACCAACAAGGTGTATAAGGAGGAATCCTCTTGCTGAAAGCCGACCATATTCACAAAAACTTTGGTACAAGAATTGCCCTCGATGATGTCAGTCTTACGCTGGAACCCGGCCATATTTTTGGTTTGCTGGGCACTAATGGTGCCGGGAAATCCACGCTTCTTCGCATCCTTTCCGGGCTGTACCGTCCCGATCACGGAAAGATTACGCTGGATGATGCTCCCGTGTTAGAAACTTCCTCCAGTAAACGGGCGATCTGTTATCTCAGCGACGAGCCCGCCTTTCTGATGAACGCCTCCATATCGGAAATGGCGCGTCTCCAAGCGTCCTTTTATCCCGATCACAGCGACGACAAACTGGCGGAACTGTGCCTGCGCTTCTCGCTGCCGCTGCATGAACGTATCGCCAGCTTTTCCAAGGGCACTCAAAAACGGGCTCAGATTTGTCTTGGTCTGGCCCGCAATCCGCGAGTTCTCTTGTGCGATGAAACCTTTGACGGTCTCGACCCCGTTATGCGGGAAAGCTTCAAGCGTGTTCTCAGTCAGGAGACCTGCGACCGCGGACTGATTACCGTTCTGGCCGGTCATAATCAGCAGGAAATGGAGGACATCTGCGACAGCGTCGGCTTTTTGCACGAAGGAAAGCTGGTGCGCTGCGGTGATCTGGACAGTCTGCTGGGCGATGTGCAGAAGGTGCAGTTCATTCCCGGCGAGTCAATGGACGATTCCCGGCTGGCCTCCTTCTCCCCGCTGCGGGTGCAGCGTCAGGGGCAGCTGATCGTTCTGACCGTCCGTTCACATCGCGGAGAATTGGAACAAAGGCTTCGCGACCTAAAGCCTTTGTTTTTGGAATTTTTGCCTCTTTCTCTGGAAGAGATCTTTATTTTGGAAATGGAGGATCAAGGCTATGCGAAATAAACGGCTTCATCCGACCCGTTTTTTCCTGCACCGCTATTTCTATCTGGGCGTTGCGATGCTGGCGGTCTTTTTTCTGGTGCTGCCCATGCAGGCCCTGGTTCGTCTGCCCCAGTCTCTGGATCGTTGGAATCAATCGGTTCTGGGATCCGGCGGAACGCTGGCCGATCTTGCCCCGGAAATTCGCTCCTTCCTTTCCGGGTCGCTTCTTTATTCTCTTTTAGGGCTGGAAGGACTCTGCATCCTGTTCGCCGTTACCGGCTTTCTTTCTGCCATGATCCTGTTCCGTCACCTTTTTTCCCGGCGTAAGGGAATGCTGGTCGTCTCCCTTCCCGATACACGTGCGCAGGATTTCGGCCGCCGCTTCGTCTGCTTTCTGCTTTTCAGTGTGTTGCCGATTTTTCTCTGCTATGGGCTCTACCTTCTCGTGATCGTCCTCAACGGTCTGACCGATTACCTGCTTTTGGGAAAGCTCCTCACCCGTATGGCCGTCCTTCTGCTGATTCATTTTTATGGTTTTGTCGTCGGAGTGCTGTCCTGTGTGCTGACCGGCTATTTCTGGGCTGCTCTGCTGGCGGGAGCCGTGCTGACGGTTTCCTTTGAGGGGACTTTTTATCTCTGGAGCACCATCGCCGGACATTATCTGGATACGATTCCCGATACCTTCTATCGAGATTGGCTGTCCCGTCTCTCGCCCGCCTACGTTCTATACAAAAATCTCTATCAGCCCGGAGTCGTTTCGCTTTGGCCGGGGCTTGCGGCCATTCTGCTCATGGGCGGACTGGCGCTGTACCTATACCGTCTGCGCCCCCTGGAAGCCGCCGAGCATACCTTGGCCTTCCATCCTTTGGAATGGATCATGGAGCTCTTTTTGGGCATTGTCGGCGGAACCGTGGTCGGCGCGGTGATCTGGTATACCGCCGGAACGGAACTTTCGCTGCTTCTGGGACTGTTTTTGGGAACGCTGCTGGTTTCCGGGCTGTGTTATCTGGTCTTCCACCTGCGGCTCACCGGCATTTTCCAGCGCTGGTATTTACCCGTCTGCACCTCCGTGGTACTGCTTCTGGCTGTGGTAGGGCTTCACTATGACGTGTTCGGTTACGACCGCTGGCTTCCTTCCCGGGATGATCTGACCGCCATCACCTATCGCCCGCTCTTTTCCGATGACGCCAGCGCCGTTACCCTCACTTCTTCCGAAGCACTGGACGCAGCCTATGACTGGGCCGTCCTTCTGCGGGACGAAGCCGCTCAGGAGCCCAACGAAATGAAGCAGCGCTTCACGCGCAACACCACCAACGTCTGCATCACTTACCAGCTGGGCCGGCGAAAGGTCAGCCGCCTTTACGAAAACAAAACCGCTCGGGATCAGAGCGCCGCTCTCATGAAAATTCTTTTGGAAAGCGACGATTACCGTTCCGCGCAGACTGGGCGCTATTTCCTGCAGCACCCCGAATCCGTCCGCTCGGTTTCCGTTTTCCCGGAGCTGCCCTATTATTCCCGCAGCACCTATAGCCGCTGTACGGCTGACAGCGCCGACCCCTCCTGCACTTTTTCCATCGGCAGTGTCTTGGAAGCACTTCAAAAGGATCTGGTTTCCCGCACCTACGATGATCTGCTGGCGGAGCCTCTCTTTACCCTTCAGCTGGCCGGCCTGAATGAAGAAGGACAATTTTCTTCTCTTGTGCTGTCGCTTTACCCCTCGGATCATCATGTCCTGAACGCGGTTTTCGGCAGCCGCAAAGCGGAAGTGGTAGACTTCGTTTCCGGCGGTTATGCGGCCTCGGAGGATGTCATCGCCGTCAAGCAGATCTACAGCGTTCCCGCCAGTGCGCTTTACGCCTCGGAGCGTTCCTTCCATCCCGAGTGCCTGTTGGACACGCAGGTAGCCGACTCCCCGGAGCAGGCGGCTCAATGGGCGCGCCAGACTGTGACCGATGAAAGCTCCTATCGCTACTATGCCCCCGATTTCCGCCCTGACAGCTACAGTGTTCTCTATCTCTACCGGCAGGACGATCTGGAGGACTACCGCCGCAGCGCCGCTCTCACCTTCGATCCTCTGCACCCGGAAACGCTCCCCGAAGCCGGTAATTTCTGGTTCCAGTGCCGTTATTTTCCCGGCGAATAGCTGCTGCTTTTCCTTTGATGCAGGCAAACGGAATACACGCTTTGCTTGCTGGTGGGAAGGCTGACTTCCCCATTTCCATGCTTCCGACATTCATTGGTCGGCATCGCTGACCGCCCCCGAAATTTCTTCCGGCAGCGGCGCCTCGAAAGTTTTCCCTCCGTTTCTCTGCCGCAGATTCCCGCCAAATCCATGTGCGGCCCAAATTGCCCGTATCCCCTACGCTTCCCAATTTTAAAAGGCCTGCGTTCCCTTTTCCAAAGAGAGACGTAGGCTTTTTTCCTTTGCCGTTTTCTTACCTCAAGCCGTGACGCGCTGTTCAAACGTTTTTTCCTTTTCCATGACTTTTCTCCCTCCGCCGGTGAATCCTCATTTCCGTCAACACCCTGCGCCATCCCCATCAACAGCCCGCATTCGTTCCCTTCAAAAACGTCCTCTGGCTTTTGAAAAAAATTCGTCCGCCAGCGCCCGTGAACAGTGACCCCCGCTTCACATTGCTTGCTTTGAACTACATTGACTTTTTCCCCTCCTTAAGCCGTTTCATGGAGAAAGAGCTATAGCGTAATATCCATGTGCTTTCCGACATCATCTCCGCTTTTGGGCAAGTAAAGGCCCGTCCTCCTCCCTTTCAGGAAAAGAGCGGGCCTCTCGTCTATTATTGCTTCTCTTTCGGCGTAAACAGCTCGAAGATCGGATAGTCGTATTCCTTCTGGACCCGATCCATCAGCTTTTGATCCCTGATGGTCCATGCCGCCAGATAAGGCCTGAACAGCTTCTTTTCCAGCCACATGCTCAGGTTGCCGTCCTCCGCCGCGCAGTAGGCCACGAAATGGGGCCGGGTCAGGCACAGGGGCAGCAGATACTTCATGGCAAAGTGCTCAAAGCGATTCAATTCGCCCGGCTTCCACTTGCCGCCGGAAGCCAGCTCGCCCCGCACCACCTCCGGCGCGTGCTGACGGAACCACCGCACTGCCAGAGGATGAAAACTTTCCACGCAGTATGCGCCCTTGTAGCGGCGCAGCTGCTCGTAGGCCGCCTCGCAGGTCTGGGCAATGCGGTCGTGGTACTTGATCTCCACGATCATGGGCGTTTTGCCGTCCACCAGCGCCAGCACCTCGGAAAACAACGGGATTTTCGAGCCGTCCGGCAGCGGGTATTCCTGCAACTGGGCATAGGTCTGGGTATACAGATCCTTATCCATCCCGCAGACCCGCTTCAGGCTCTTGTCATGGAAGACCACCAGCTGATCGTCCGCCGTCAGCTGCACGTCCAGTTCCATGCCGTACCCGGCCTCTACAGCCCGTCGAAAGGCTTCCAGGCTGTTCTCCGCCACCTGATGATTGCCGTCGTGCAATCCACGATGCGCATACAGCCATCCCTTGAGCGCACTGTCGTCCGGCTTTTTTGCCGCCGGGGCGATCAGCCACAGATATACCAGAAACAGTACCGCCAAAATTCCAAGAATCCACCAAACCACCGTCATGTTCAGTCATCTCCTACATCAAAGGCTTCCAGTTTGCTCTTGGGCGGCTCAGGCTTGTTGTCTCCGTGCCGGGCCAGACTGATGGTCACAAAGGAGATCGCCACCATCACCGTCGCATAGGGCATCAGGGTCTGATAGCCCACGTGTTCCAGCAGCAGACCGCTCAAAATGGGCGTAATGATCTGCGCAGCCATGGAGAAAGTGTAGTAATATCCCGTGTACTTGCCCACGTCGCCGCTCTTGCTAATCTCCACCACCATGGGATAGGAGTTCACGTTGATCATGGCCCACGCCACGCCCACCAGTGCAAACACCACGTATACCGCCGGATGGAAAGCGGTAAACAGACCCGCCGTGGCAAAGCAGACCGCCAGCAGGATCACGCCCGCCTGAATCATCTTTTTCCGGCCGAACTTGCTGGACAGCATGCCCACCGGCAGATAGCTCAGCACCGCGCCCACCGTAGCCACCATCAGGCACAGGGAGGCTGCTTTGATGTCGTAGCCCCACTGCACCTGCATATACCGGGTAAAGGCCGAGGTCACGGCGTTGTAGCCCATGAACCAGAACGCCACGGAGAACAGGATCAGCCACAGGCTGCGCCGCACGTCCGGGGCCAGTTCGCCGAAGGCCTTCCCGCTTTCCTTCTTTTCCTCGGCCTCCGCCTCTTTTTCCTCGTCGGTCTCCATGGCCGCCACTTCCGCAGCCAGCTTGTTTTCCCGCACCGTCAGCACCAGCACGATCACGGAGATCGCCATCAGCAGCGACACCGCCAGAAACAGCATCGTATAGTCGTTCCGGCCCGTAGCGCCCGCGTGGACCAGCAGCCCCGTCACGCCCAGCGTGAACACGCCGCCCAGTGCGCCCATCAAATTGATGATGGCGTTGGCCTTGCTGCGCAGGGGCTTGGGGGTCACGTCCGGCATCAGCGCCACGGCGGGCGAACGATAGGTGCCCATGGCAATCAGCAGCAGCCCAAGCGGGATCACGAACAGCAGCAGTTTTTCATGATTGTCCGCATAGGGCAGGATGTTCATCAGGATGACCGCCGCAGCCGTGCCGCCCAGAATGAAGGGCGTGCGCCGCCCCAGCTTCGTGTGGCACTTGTCGGACAGCTTGCCGAAGAACGGCAGCAGGAACAGCGCCAGCACGTTATCCATGGCCATCACTACGCCCACCAGACTGTCCTTCATGTGGAACGTGTTCTTCAAAATCAGGGGGATTACGTTGTCGTACAGCTGCCAGAACGCGCAGATAGACAGGAACGCGAAGCCCACCAGCAGCGTCCGCTTGTAGTTCAGTTTCATCTCTTTTCCTCCGTCCTTCGAAAAGGCCGGATTACCCCTGCCTTTCCTTACTTGTCCCTCATATATACCCCAAATGAAAGCCAAAAGTCAAACCTTGTATAACGCTTCATAAAATGGTATAATAAAGGTTACATCGAAAGGAGGCGCACCCCATGGACAGCATGACGGGCTACGGCCGCGGCGCCGCCCGGCGGGACGGCCGGGAAATCACCGTGGAATTGAAGGCGGTCAACCATCGTTTTCTGGATTTGTCCTTCCGCGCTCCCAAAAATCTTTCCTTTCTGGAGGACGCGTTCCGTTCCTTTCTGAATGAAAGCGGCGTGCGGCGCGGCCATGTGGACATTTTTATCAACTACGCCAATCACCGGGAGGACGCTCAGACGGTGGTGTTGGATCGGGAGCTTCTCCACAGCTTCCGGAAGGCGTGGCGCGACTGCGAAGATCTTCTGGACTTCTGCAAGAAGCCCGATGCCGCCGAGGTGCTCTCCATGAGCGGGGCTTATTCCCTCCGTCAGGCGGACGAGGACGCGGAGGCCGTCACGGCGCTGGCCCTGGAAGCCGCCCGGGAAGCCGTGGACGCATTCCTGCGGATGCGCCACACCGAGGGCGAAGCCCTCGCCCGGGATCTGCTTTCCAATTTGGACGCGCTTTCCACCCTTCGCAATGAAATCGCCCAGCGCGCCCCGCAGGTGCCGGAGGATTACCGCAAACGCCTGCAGGCCCGGCTGGCCGAATGGCAGGTTGCCGAGGCCGATCCCCAGCGCGTCGCGCAGGAAGTAGCCATCATGGCTGATCGATGCGCCATCGACGAAGAACTCAGTCGGCTGGAAAGCCACATTTCCCAGTTTGCCGACACGGTTCACACCGCCCAGGAAGCGGGCAAGAAGCTGGACTTCCTTCTGCAGGAAATGAACCGGGAGGTCAACACCATCGGCTCCAAGGCTTCCGACAGCGAGATCGCCCAGCGGGTGGTCGTCGCCAAATGCGTGATCGAAAAGCTGCGCGAGCAGGTGCAGAACGTGGTCTGACGCTTCCGACAGGAGGAACTTTCATTGCTTCGACTCATTAACATCGGCTTTGGCAATATGGTGGCGGCGGATCGTATCATCGCCATTGCCAGCCCCGACAGTGCGCCGGTCAAGCGGCTCATTCAGGAAGCGCGGGAAAGGCATCGGGTGGTGGACTGCACGCAGGGCCGCCGCACCCGCGCCGTCATTCAAACGGACAGCGATCATCTGATCCTTTCCGCCATCCAGCCCGAAACCATCGCGGGCAGGCTTACCGATAAAGACCCCAACTCCAAAGATGAGGAAAGAGAGGCTTGATCCATGGCTGTTTCCATTGCACGTAAGGGGATGCTGCTGATTATTTCCGGGCCTTCCGGCGCGGGAAAAGGCACTTTGGTCAAAAAACTTTTGAGCAGCGACCCAAGCTTCCGGCTCAGCTGCAGCGTCACCACCCGTCAGCCCCGAGAGGGAGAGATCGAGGGCGTTCACTATTACTTCATCGACGATGCGAAGTACGCCCAGTTGGTGGAGGAAAACGCCTTTCTGGAGCACGCGTCCGTGCACGGTCACAGCTACGGCACCCTGCGGGAGCCTGTGGAAAAGATGATCTCCGAGGGCCTGAACGTGGTGCTGGAGATCGATCCTCAGGGTGCGCTTTCCGTTATGAAAAACGCCAACGATTATGTCAGCGTTTTCATCCTTCCCCCCAGCTTTGAGGATCTGCGCGTGCGTCTGCATACCCGCAATACCGACGACCCGGTGGAGATCGAGCGCCGGCTGAACAATGCCCGGGGCGAAGTCCGCAAGGTGGATCATTACCAGTACGCCATCATCAACGACAATCTGGAACTGGCCTATACCCAGCTGCAATCCATTGTCCGCGCCGAGAAGCAGCGCACCAGCCGCTTCCATCCCCATATTCTGGACGACTGACTCGTCCGTCTGCCCATCACTTCCCATTATTTGAAGGAGGAACATTCCATGGCCATTGTCAATCCTACCATCGTTGAACTGTCTGAAAAAGTGGATTCCCGCTACACCCTCGTGGTGGAAGCCAGCAAGCGCGCCCGCCAGCTGGTGGACGGCGCTCAGCCTCTGGTGGACCCCAAGGACATGAAGCCCCTGAAGATCGCTATCGAAGAAATCAACCGCGGTCTGCTCACCTACGAGCGCGACCCGGAGGAACAGGAGTAATTCCATGCGCATCGTCATGGGCGTAACGGGCGGCATTGCGGCCTATAAGGCCTGCGAGGTGGTCTCCCGGTTGAAGAAACTGGGCCATGAGGTGGATGTTATCATGACAGAGAACGCCACCCGTCTGGTGGCTCCCCTGACCTTCGAGACCCTCAGCAAGCGGCCCGTCTGTGTGGATACCTTTACCCGCACCGAAAGCTGGGACGTGAAGCATATCTCGCTGGCTCAGAAAGCCGAGCTGTTTCTGGTGGCCCCGGCTACCGCCAATCTGATGGCCAAGCTGGCCTGCGGCATTGCCGACGATATGCTCACCACCACGCTGCTGGCCACCAAAGCGCCCATTCTGCTGGCTCCGGCCATGAACACGGGCATGTGGACGGCCGAGGCAACACAGGCCAATCTGCGCACCCTGCAGGCCCGCGGCGTCCACTTTGTCGGTCCGGAAAGCGGCTTTCTTGCCTGCGGCGACACCGGGGCGGGCCGCATGAGCGAGCCTGCGCAGATCGTGGAAGCCGCCGAAAAGCTGCTGCATCCCCGCCGCGACTTGGAGGGCCTTCGGGTTCTCGTCACGGCCGGGCCCACGATGGAGCGTATCGACCCGGTTCGTTACCTGACCAACGATTCCTCCGGCAAAATGGGTTACGCCATTGCTGCGGCCGCACAGGCCCGCGGCGCTTCTGTCACGCTGGTTTCCGGCCCGGTTCATTTGACGGCTCCTGCCGGAGTATCGGTCGTGCCGGTTATGTCTACCCAAAATCTCTACGACGCAATGATGACCCACTGTGCTTTTCAGGATGTTATCATTCAGGCGGCGGCTCCTGCCGATTATCGTCCTGCCGTCATGGCTCCCGAAAAGCTCAAAAAACAGGACGGCCAGCCCTTTGTGCTGACGTTGGTGGAAAATCCCGACGTTGCGAAGGCTGTCGGTGAACAGAAAAAGCCCGGCCAGATTCTGGTGGGCTTTGCCGCCGAAACGGAGCATCTTCTGGAAAACGCCCAAAAGAAGCTGGATAAAAAGCATCTGGACATGATCGTTGCTAACGATGTTACCCAAGCAGGAGCCGGTTTCGGCGTTGATACCAACATCGTCACGCTGATCAGCCATCAGGGCATGAAATCCCTGCCGTTGCTGTCCAAGACCGAAGTGGCCGACCGCATTCTCGATCAGGTCGCCGTTCTTCGCGCTCAGACCCACTGACCGGCTCCAAAAACGCTCTCCTCTTTAATAAGCTAAGGTGAAGTTTTTCAAGCTTCTCCTTAGCTTATTTTATCAGAAGGAAAGTTCATTTGTCAAAGGCGCTCAATCGCCCATTGCATGATGAAGCTTTCTGTCTTTCTTACACGTTCAGCTCATACAGAATCGCTTCCGCTTCGCATCCCTTTCCATCGGTGGACAGCGTAACGCCCCTGCCCGATTTTCTCGGGAAAACGCGGGTGCTCATAACCTTTTCGCCGTCCTGAATAAAGATTTCCACGGAACAACGATCCACAAAAATCCTCAACTCCAACTGACCATCCCGCAGCGGAACGTCGGCTTCCGCCGTCATCTGACTCCCTGTCGCCTTTTCACCTGCGGTAGAGAAGCCGCTCCGGGTCGCGTCGACACGAAGCACCTGTTCTCCTCCGTCATATTCGATGCAGAATTCCTGTTCTGCATCCATCAGCAGCGACAGTCGCACCGTCTGTTTCCCCACGTTTTGGAAACGGAAAAGCATCTCCGCGCATTCCCTAGTTGAAAACTCCCATGCACTCTTCGGAGTCAAACAGCCTTTCTTTTCCGTTTTTTCTACGTGGTATCTTTCGATTTCCCGCACAGGCCGTTGCATCAGCCGTCCATTTTCCCAAGTCAATTCCCGCACCAGCGCCATACAGCCGTTCCAGCCATGACCGAGCTTGTCCGTCGGCATCTGATGGAGCCAGCTCTGCATCCAGCCCGCCATCAGAAGCCGTCCGTCCCGGCTTTCCGTCATCTGCGGCGCGTAATAATCCCAGCCATTGTCCAGCGCAGCCCGGCCTTCTTCGTAGAAATGCGCGGCCTTTTCATCCACTGTCCCCCAAAGCACGATAGACGGATTCGTATGCGGATATTTTCTTCCATCCATCGGCACGTCCATGACGCTTAAAAGCAGCAGTGCCCGTCCGTCCCGCACAACTAAATCAGGGCATTCCAGCATCTGGTCAAACCCATCCAGAAAAATGCCTTTCATCTCCCAATGAAGCCCATCGCGGGACGCATACTGCACCAGCGACCCGCCCTGCCCGTTGCGATTGGTCGCCAGCAGCCGCCATTCATCGCCCCATCGGAACAGGCAGGGGTCGCGGAAATCCACAGAGGAACCGCCCTCCGGGAGCATTGCTCTGCCGATCACCGGGTTTCGCTCCTCCTTGATAAAATGTGCGCCATCCCGGCTGACTGCCATACACTGCTGCTGATAGTGTCCGCCTTCCCCATCGGCTTCCAGTCCGGCGTAGGCCACCAGCATCTCCTCGCCGTCCATCTGGGCGGTTCCCGTAAAACATCCGCCTTCATCTGCGCTGGTATCCGGAGCAAGGGCTACGCCCTGCCAATCCCACTTCACCAGGTCATCGCTGGCCCAATGTCCCCAGTGCATCGGCCCCCATTGGCTCGAATACGGATGATACTGTCCGTACAGATGATATTGACCAAAAGCCTCTATAAACCCGCAGGGATCGTTCACCCACCCTACCGGCGGTGCTGCATGGTAGGCGGGGAAATACTTGTGATCAACAAATGGACATTCCATTTTCACATATGCATTGGCGGCTTCTATCGTCCTTTTCATCCGTGCTTGCCTCCTGACGTTTGAATGATTTTCCATTCGACGCGCTTTTCTTCTTTCCCTTCTGAATGCAAAAACGGCAGGCATTTCTGCCCGCCGCTTTTCATGAGCTTCTCAGCCCTGCTTCTGCTTATGCTTGGGATTTTCGCAGATCACCATCACGCGGCCCTTGCGCTTGATGATCTTGCACTTTTCGCAGATGGGTTTCACAGAGGGACGAACCTTCATGTGGACTACCTCCTTTTCTTCATCAGGAACTCCGCCGTCAGGCGAAGCGGATTGCTTTATCGCCGTTCAGCCGCAGACTGAACTCAGTTTTTGCTGCGCCAGGTAATACGGCCACGGGTCAGATCGTAGGGGGAGAGCTCCACGGTCACCTTATCGCCGGGATAAATGCGGATGAAGTTCATGCGCATTTTTCCGGAGATCTGCGCCATAATGATGTGGCCGCCGGGGAGCTCAACTTTGAAATTCGCATTCGGAAGCGCTTCCGTTACGGTGCCTTCCATTTCGATGACGTCACTTTTGGACAAACGCACATTCCTCCTTTTCCGGGTGGGGCTCAGCGCCCTCGTAAGCATCCTTGGCTGCTTTCAGCGCCTTGCGAATGTCGCTGTCAGCTATCTTTCCGCCGCTGCCGCCCTTTCCCGAAACGGAAATGGTGAAGGGCAGCGCGTAAAGGTGCTTTACTTGCTTTTTCTTTGGCTTTTCCAGAGTACGCAGCCTTCCGTCGCACAGAAGAACCATTCGTTCGTCCAATACTTGCAAAACCGCATACCAGTTTCCGGCGTCATGGCCGCGCGTTACGCATACGACTCGTCCGGCTTCCAACGGCGCTTTCACTCTTCTTCCTCCGTCAGGGCAAAGCCCGGATACGAAAGGAGCTCCGGCAGACCGTTTTCGTTGATGACGATCGTGTGCTCGTAGTGGGAGCAGACGCTGGAATCCTCCGTTACCACGGTCCAGCCGTCTTCCAGCTCGGCCACATGATAGTCGCCCTTGGCGATCATAGGCTCGATTGCAAGGGTCATTCCCGGACGCAGCTTCACGCCGTGTCCTTCCCTTCCAAAATTGGGAACGCTGGGTTCTTCGTGCATATTACGCCCGATTCCGTGACCCGTCAGGTCGCGAATCACGCCGTAGCCGAAGCTCTCCGCATAGGTTTGAACCGCATGGCCAATGTCGCCCAGGTGATTTCCGTTCAACGCCTTCCGAACGCCCTTGAAAAAGCATTCTTCCGTCACATTGATCAGCTTCTGATCTTCCGGGCTGACGTTTCCGACGCCTACCGTAAAGGCGCTGTCGGACTGCCAGCCATCCAGGATCAGACCGCAATCCACGGACAGGACGTCGCCGCCCTTCAAAATCACCCGATCGCTGGGGATCCCATGCACGACCTCCTCATTGATGGAGGTGCAGATGGATGCTGGATAGCCGTTATAATCCAGAAAAGAGGGGATCGCCTTGTGTTTCCGAATCAGCTGCTCGGCGTACACATCCAACTCAGCCGTGCTCATGCCCGGTTTGATAGCTTCCCGCAGACGGCAAAGCACATCATAGAGCAGCGCACCGGCCTTTCTCATGCATTCGATCTGCTGTGGATTTTTCAGGTAGATCATTTGCTTGCCTCAAGTGCCTTCAGAATGGCTTCGCTGATCTCCTCCAGCGACAGATCGCCGCATACAGAGTGAAGCAGATTAGCCTTCTGATAAAAGTCGATCAAAGGCGCCGTCTTTTCATGATACACATTCAGCCGGCTTAAAACCGTTTCAGGTTTGTCGTCGTCCCGCTGAATCAGAGGCGTTCCATCCACCTTGCAGGCGGTTTCACCGTTCAGCCGGCTCACATGATAGGGCGCTCCACAGGTGGGGCAGACCCGGCGGCCGCTCAAACGGTTGACCAGCACTTCGTCAGCCACATCCAGATCAATGACGGCGTCCAGATCGGCAAAGGCCGACAGAGCTTCCGCCTGTTCCACCGTGCGGGGGAATCCATCCAGAATGTAACCGTTCCTGCAGTCATCCATGGCAAGGCGTTCCTTGACCAACGCAATGACCACCTCGTCCGGCACCAGCTGGCCCGCGTCCATGAAGGTCTTTGCCTTCAGGCCGGTTTCCGTCTGGTTGGCGATGGCGGAACGGAGCATATCACCGGTGGAGATCTGAGGAATGTTCAGCTTTTCACAGATGATCTTCGCCTGGGTTCCCTTTCCGGCGCCCGGAGGGCCAAGAAATACGATATTCATTAAAATGCCTCCTTCGCTTGCATGGTCAGTGCTGCTTTTCATCCAATTTCGCGCAGAACCAACGAAGGCCGCCACTGCACGGCACAGCTTATGATACCACATCTGCGGTAACTTGCCAATGCCGTGCCGGGCGGCTTCATTGGTTCTTTTGCGAACCTCTCAGGAAAGCCCCGGGCATTGCCCGAAGTCCCTCCGTCTGTACAGGATGACTTCCGCAGCGCCACGGACAGCTGCGCTGATCTTACGATCAGGTAAGCGTGTCGTAGTTACGGCTGACCAGCAGATCATCCAGCTGACGCTTGGTCTCCAGCACAACGCTGACCGCGATGAGCAGGCTGGAAGCGGCGAAAGGCACGCTGGTCTGCAGACCCACGGTGAACAGGTTGGGCAGGGTCGCCAGAACGGCCAGGAACAGAGCCGCAAACAGAGTCAAGCGATTGTTGGTGCGCGCCAGAAAATCCGCGGTGGGCTTGCCGGGACGCACATGCGGAATCACACCGCCCTGCTGCTGAATGTTCTTTGACATTTCATCAGGCTGGAAGGAAATGGAGGTGTAGAAGTAGGTGAACGCGATGATGAGCAGCGCGGTCACGATCATGTACAGGGGGCTGTAGTAGTTCATGTACCGGCTCCACCAGAGGCCCAAGCCGCTTTCGCTGCCGCCGAAAAGCTGGATCAGCGTGGAGGGGAAAGCCATGAAGGAGTACGCGAAGATCAGGGGCATAACGCCAACGCTGCAAACCTTCAGCGGCAGGATGCTGCTCTGGCCGCCGTACATTTTCCGGCCGGTCACACGCTTGGCATACTGCACCTGAATGCGGCGGACGCCCATGTCCACGAAGGTCACGACTACGATCATCACCAGAGCGAACAGCAGCACCGCCAGCAGGGTCAGCCAGGGAGTCAGCGAGGTAGCGCTGAAAGCGTTGGCGATCAGGCTGGTGAAGCCGTTGAACAGGTTGGAGATGATGCCAGCGAAAATCAGCAGAGACACACCGTTTCCGAGACCATTCGCGGTGATCCGTTCGCCGATCCACATGGCCAGCGCCGTACCGGCGGCCATGCTCACGCCCACCAGAACGGTGTTGAACCAGCCGCTCTTGATGTAGCCCAGGCTGTACACCAGACCGATGGCCTGAATCACAGCCAGCACGACCGTCACATAGCGGGTGATGGAGGCGATCTTCTTCTGGCCGTCGGGGCCGCTCTTGGACAGACGTTCCAGAGCGGGGATGGCGATGGTCAGAAGCTGCATGATAATCGAGGAGTTGATGTACGGAGTAATACCCATGGCCATGATGGTCATGTTGGAGAAGTTACTACCGGTCATCATGTTAACGAGGTCCAGCAGGGGCAGGTTGCTCCCGCTCATGGCGGACTTAACGCGAACGTAGTCAACGCCGGGAGCGGGGATCACGCCTACCAGCCGGAAGAGGATCAGCATGAAGAAGGTGTAGATCAGCTTCTTGCGAATGTCCTGCACCTTCCATGCGTTGTGAAGGGATTGCCAAATGCTCACTTTATTGTTCGCATTCTTAGCCATCTTACTTCACCTCGGCTTTCCCGCCGAGAGCCTCGATCTTATTCTTGGCCGTTTCGGTGAACTTCGCGGCTTCTACGGTGAGCTTTTTGGTCAGGTCTCCGTTGCCAAGAACTTTCACGCCGTCCAGCGTCTTCTTGACCAGACCGGCCTTCTTCAAATCTTCCACAGTAACGGTCGCGCCGTCCTCGAACACTTCCAGAGCGCCCACGTTCACCGTCGCGTACTCTACGCGGAACGGATTGGTGAAGCCCTTCTTAGGAACGCGGCGATACAACGGCATCTGGCCGCCTTCAAATCCGGGGCGCTTGCCGCCGCCAGAACGGGCTTTGGCGCCCTTGTGGCCCTTACCGGAGGTCTTGCCCAGGCCGGAGCCCACGCCTCGACCAAGGCGCTTCGCAGCGGTGGTGGAACCTGCGGCGGGTTGCAGCTCGTGCAGTTTCATTGGGTATCCCTCCTCAGTCCTTGATTTCGGTTACGTCGATCATGTGCTTCACGCGGAAGATCTGACCGCGAACGCAGGCATTATCTTCCTTGACAACGGTCTGGCCGACCTTGTGCAGGCCCAGCGCAGCCACGGTGTCCTTGTGAACCTTCAGGCTGGAGATCGGCGATTTTTTCAGCGTAATAGCCAGTTTCATGTTCGTCGTCCTCCTTAGCCCAGAATTTCTTCCACGGTCTTGCCGCGCAGCTTGGCGACTTCCTCAGCGGAGCGCAGCTGCTTCAGGCCTTCCAGAGTGGCCTTGACCATGTTGATCTTGTTGTTGGTGCCATAGCTCTTGGTGCGGATATCCTTCACACCCGCCAGCTCCAGCACGGCGCGGGCAGCGCCGCCGGCGATAACGCCGGTACCTTCGGGAGCGGGCAGAAGCACGACCTTGCCAGTGCCGTAATAACCAGTGGTCTCATGAGGGATCGAGGTGCCCAGCAGGGACACGTTGATCAGGTGCTTCTTCGCATCCTCAGTGCCCTTGCGGATCGCTTCGGAAATTTCAGCAGCCTTGCCCATGCCGGCGCCAACGCGGCCTTTTTCGTCGCCGACCACGACCAGCGCGGAGAAGCGGAAATTCCGGCCGCCCTTAACAACCTTGGTAACACGGTTGACGGCAACGAGCTTCTCTTTGAATTCGCTGACCTGTTCCATGCGTTGCATGCGTTCGTCCTCCTTCTTAGAATTCAAGTCCGGCTTCACGAGCGCCGGCAGCCAGCTCCGCCACGCGGCCAGTATACACATAGCCGCCGCGGTCGAAGACCACCTGCTTGATGCCCGCTTCGGACGCACGCTCAGCAACCAGCTTGCCAACGATCTTGGCAGCGCCCTTCTTGTCGGTGTCCTTGATCTGGGCCATGACATCCTTCTCCTGCGTGGAGGCGGCTGCCAGGGTCACGCCCTTGGTATCGTCAATGATCTGAGCATAGATGTTGTTCAGGCTGCGATACACGCACAGACGCGGCATTTCCGGGGTGCCGCTAATCTTTTTACGAACACGGGCATGACGGATTTTGCGATCCGTATTACGATCTCGCGTCTTAAACATTTGCGTTCATTCCCCTTTCGATTACTTACCGGTCTTGCCTTCCTTGCGGCGGATATGCTCGTCAACGTACTTGATGCCCTTGCCCAGATAGGGTTCCGGCTTACGGATGGCGCGAATATCGGCGGCAAGATTGCCAACCTGCTGCTTGTTGATGCCCTTGACCACGATGGTGGTCTGGTTGGGCGTTTCGAACTGAATATTCTCCGGCGCGTCCAGAATGACGGGATGGGAGAAACCGATGTTGATGGTCAGCTTCTTGCCGCCCTCAGCCTGAGCGCGGTAGCCGGTGCCCACCAGCTCCAGAGTCTTGGAGAAACCGTCGGTGACGCCCACCACCATGTTGTGAACCAGGCTGCGGTACAGACCGTGCATGGCCTTGTGGGGCTTCGCGTCGCTGGGACGTTCGAGGGTCAGGATGTTGCCTTCCTGCTTCAAAGTGATGGCGGGATTCACCTCTTGGGTCAGGGTGCCCTTGGGGCCCTTCACCGTTACGGTGTTATTCTCGTCCACCTTTACCTCCACGCCCGCGGGAACCGTGATCGGAAGTCTTCCGATTCGAGACATTGTCTTACACCTCCATTGCGTGTAGGTTACCAGATGTAGGCGAGCACTTCGCCGCCGATCATTTGCTTCCGGGCTTCCTTATCCGTCATCAGACCCTTAGAGGTGGAGATGATGGCGATGCCCAGGCCGCCCAGAACCTTGGGCAGTTCTTCGGACTTGGCGTACACCCGCAGGCCGGGCTTGGAGATGCGCTTCAAACCGGCGATCACGGGCTGCTGCTTGCCGTTGACATACTTCAGGGTGATCTTGATGCTGCCCTGAGGGCCGTCATCGATAAAATCCACCGACTTGACATATCCTTCATTCAGAAGGATCTTCGCGATCGCCTTCTTGGCATTGCTAGCGGGCAGAACGACAGCGTCGTGCTTTGCGATCTGCGCGTTGCGGATGCGGGTCAGCATATCGGCGATGGGATCATTCACAACCATGATGGAACCTCCTTCCGTTCTTTACCCGCTTACCAACTGGCCTTGCGGACACCGGGGATTTGGCCCTTGTAGGCCAGCTCTCTGAAGCAAATACGGCAGATGCCGTACTTGCGAAGCACCGAGTGGGGGCGACCACACAGGCGGCACCGCGTGTAAGCGCGAGTGGAGAACTTGGGCGCTCTTGCCTGCTTGATTTTCATACTGGTTTTGGCCACGTTCTTAATCTCCCTTCTCTAAGCTCACTGCGCGAACGGCATACCGAGCAGCCGGAGCAGTTCCTTGCACTCCTCGTCGGTCTTAGCCGTCGTAACGAAGATCATTTCCATGCCGCGGATCTTTTCCACCTTGTCGTACTCGATTTCGGGGAAGATCAGCTGCTCACGGACGCCCAGAGCGTAGTTGCCGCGACCGTCGAAGGACTTGTCGCTGACGCCGCGGAAGTCGCGAACGCGGGGAAGAGCGATCGAGACCAGCTTATCCATGAACTCTTCCATGCGGCTGCCGCGCAGGGTCACCTTCGCGCCCACGTTCATGCCTTCACGGAGCTTGAAGTTTGCAATGGACTTGCGAGCCTTGGTCACCAGGGGCTTCTGGCCGGAGATGGTCGCCAGCTCGGCAACCGCCACTTCCAGACCCTTGGGGTTATCCTTGCAGTCGCCCAGACCCATGTTGATCACGATCTTGGACAGCTTCGGGATTTCCATAACATTCTTGTAGCCGAACTTCTGCTGCAGAGCAGGCACGGCTTCATTGATGTACTTTTCTTTAATACGAGTAGCCATCAGCCTTGCCTCCCTCAGTCAATATCCGCTTTGCAGCGCTTGCAAACGCGGACGGTCTTGGTCTTCTTGGTGCCATCCTCGCGGGTGATCTCTTCCTTGCGGTGAGCCACGCGGGTCGCCTTGCCGCACTTGGGGCAGATCAGCATCACGTTGGAGGCGTCAATGGCGCGTTCCTTCTGGAAGATGCCGCCCTGCTGGCCCTGACGGCGGGCCTTCTGGTGCTTGGTCACGAAGGCAACGCCTTCCACGATGACCTTGCCGGTCTTGGGGAATACGTTCAGAACCTTGCCCTGCTTGCCCTTCACGGCGTGGTCGCCAGTGGCGGGACCGGAGATGACAACGACCTGATCGTTCTTCTTAACGTGAACTTTCTTAAGCATTTGTCAATCCTCCATCACAGCACTTCGGGAGCCAGAGAAACGATCTTCATGAAATCCTTCTCGCGCAGCTCACGAGCCACAGGTCCAAAGATACGGGTGCCACGAGGCATTTTCTGGTCGTTGATGATAACGGCTGCGTTGTCATCAAAGCGGATGTAGCTGCCGTCGGGACGGCGCTTCTGCTTGCGCATGCGGACGATAACGGCCTTGACCACATCGCCCTTCTTCACGGTGCCGCCGGGGGTAGCGCTCTTAACGCTGGCCACGATCACATCGCCGATGGAACCGTCACGGCGGAAGGAACCGCCGAGCACGCGGATGCACATGATTTCCTTGGCGCCGGAGTTGTCGGCAACCTTGAGTCGCGTTTGCGGCTGGATCATATGGTTTTTCCTCCTTGTTGGAATCGGGTGGGACATTCAGCCCGCCCTTGGTAGGTTCGGAGCGTCCATCGAAGGGCTTCATGCTCCTCCCTTCCACAGTTCAGCCCATGATATTTGAAATCCATGGGTGCTTATGGAATAAGAGGAGGCATACCCTGCGAGGACAGTGCCTTTTGATTACTTGGCCTTCTCGATGATCTCGACCAAGCGCCAGCGCTTGTCGCGGCTCAGGGGACGAGTCTCCATCACGCGCACACGATCGCCGATGCCACATTCGTTGTTCTCATCATGCGCCTTGAGCTTGCTGGTCTGGTTCATGATTTTGCCATACAGCGGATGACGCACACGAGTCTTGATTTCCACAACGATGGTCTTATCCATCTTGTCGCTGACCACCAGACCTTCGCGGGTCTTGCGGTATCCTCTTTGTTCAGACATTGAAGCGGCTGCCTCCTTCTTTTCGGTCTAAGCCCTTACTGGGCGTCTTTTTGTTCGAGCTGACGAAGGACGGTCATGCAGCGGGCGATATCACGCTTGACGCCCTGAATGACCATGGTGTTCTGCAGCTGCCCAGTGGCAAGCTGGAAACGAAGGTTGAACAGTTCCGCCTTCAGATCGGCGACCTTGGTTTCAAGCTCGTTCTTGTTCATTGCTTGAAGCTCTTTTGCCTTCATTGTGCTTCACCACCCGCTTCGTTTTTGTTCTCGCGCGCGAGAATTTTGGTCTTAAGAGGCAGCTTGTGAGAGGCCAGACGGAGGGCTTCACGCGCAGTCTCTTCGGGCACGCCCGCGATCTCAAACAGAACGCGGCCGGGCTTTACCACGGCAACCCAGTACTCGGGAGAACCCTTACCGGAACCCATGCGGGTCTCAGCAGGCTTCTTGGTAACAGGCTTGTCGGGGAAGATCTTGATCCAAACCTGACCGCCACGCTTGGTGTAACGGGTCAGGGCAATACGAGCCGCTTCGATCTGCTGGCTGGTCACCCAGCTGGGCTCGGTAGCGACAAGGCCAAACTCGCCGTAAGCAAGGAAGTTGCCGCGCATGGCTTTGCCGTTCATGCGTCCGCGGAACACGCGGCGGCGCTTGACTCTCTTGGGCATCAACATAGCTTATCTGCCTCCTTCGGTATTGGCGGCGACCGGCGCTTTCTTGGGCTTGGGAAGCTTCTGTCCCTTGTACACCCAGACTTTGACGCCCAAGCGGCCATAAGTGGTCTTGGCTTCGGCGAAGCCGTAGTCGATATCCGCACGCAGGGTCTGCAGCGGGATGGACCCTTCGTGATAGTGCTCGCTGCGGGCGATATCAGCGCCGCCCACGCGGCCGCCCACGGTGCACTTCATGCCCTTGGCGCCGGCGCGGAGAGCACGCTGGATGCTCTGCTTCATGGCCCGGCGGAAGGAGATGCGCTTCTCCAGCTGCTGGGCGATGTTCTCAGCCACCAACTGGGCGTTGGTGTCAGGCACCTTGATCTCCATGATGTTGATGTTGGCGGGGCTGCCCAGGAACGCTTCCACGTCCTTCTTCAGGGCTTCGATGCCCGCGCCGCCGCGGCCGATGATCATACCGGGCTTCGCGGTGAAGATGTTGATGGTCACGCGGTTGGCGGACCGCTCAATGTCGATGTGGCTGATGCCGGTGGAATAGTACTTTTCCTTCAGCATTTCGCGAAGTTTGTAATCCTCCACGAGGTTATTCGCGAAATCCTTCTTGCCGGCATACCAGCGGGTGCTCCAATTGTAGATAACGCCAACGCGAGCACCGTGGGGATTTACTTTCTGACCCATTGATAAACCTCCCTTGGATTACTTCTGATCCAGCACAACGCTGATGTGGCTGGTGCGCTTGAGGATGGGGGACGCGCTGCCGCGGGAACGGGCAACGTAACGCTTCAGCGTGGGGCCGGGGTTGGCGTACACTTCGGCAACGTAGAGGGACTTGCGATCCATCTCGTTGTTGTTCACCGCGTTGGCGATGGCGCTGCTGAGCAGCTTGTAAACCACGGGGCTCGCCGCCTTGGGGGTGTACTTCAGGATGGCCAGAGCATCATCCACATTCTTGCCGCGGATCAGGTCGATGACGATCTTTACCTTGCGGGAAGAGATGCGCACGTACTTGGCATGAGCGGACGGGCGAGTATCGCGGGCCGCCATGTGGGCTTGCGCCTTCTTCTGGGTATTGGTTGCCATGAAAACTCACTCCTTCCGCTTACTTCTTAACACTGGCTGCCTTTTCACCGGCATGGCCGCGGAACGTGCGGGTGGGGGCGAACTCGCCCAGCTTGTGTCCCACCATGTCCTCGGTCACATAGACCGGAACATGCTTGCGGCCGTCATGCACAGCGATGGTATGTCCTACGAAATCCGGGAAGATGGTGCTGGACCGAGACCAGGTCTTGGGCACAGACTTCTTGCCGGAGTTGTTCATTTCTACGATGCGCTTCATCAACGCTTCGCTGACAAAGGGTCCCTTTTTCACGGAACGACTCATTGAGAGGCTTCCTCCTTCCTTGGATGCATGGGCTTACTTGCCCGCGCGCTTCACAATCATCTTGTTGGAATACTTCTTGTGCTTGCGGGTCTTCAGGCCCAGAGCAACCTTACCCCAGGGGGTAACAGGAGCGGGCATACCCACAGGGCTCTTTCCCTCGCCGCCGCCATGGGGGTGATCGCAGGGGTTCATGACCACGCCGCGGACGGTGGGACGGATGCCCATGTGACGGGTGCGGCCGGCCTTACCAATGCGGACGTTCTCGTGGTCAGTGTTGCCCACGGTGCCGATGGTGGCTTTCGCATCCATAGGAACCTTGCGGACTTCGCCGGAGGGCAGACGAACCTGCGCGTACAGGCCTTCCTTGGCCATGAGCTGAGCGCTCATACCGGCGGAACGGACCATCTGGCCGCCGCGGCCGGGCTTGATCTCCACATTGTGGATCAGCGTGCCGACGGGGATCGCCTTGATGGGCAGCGTGTTGCCGGGCTTGATGTCGGCAGTCTCGCTGGAGATCACGGTATCGCCCACCTTCAGGTCCAGAGGAGCCAGAATGTAGCGCTTCTCGCCGTCCGCGTAGTTCAGCAGGGCGATAAAGGCGCTGCGGTTGGGGTCGTACTGAATGCTGGCAACCTTCGCGGGGATGTCCACCTTATCGCGCTTGAAGTCGATAATGCGGTACTTGACCTTATTGCCGCCGCCCTGATGGCGAACGGTGATCTTGCCCTGCGCGTTGCGGCCGGCGTTCTTCTTCTTGTACTCGAGAAGGGACTTTTCCGGCTTAGTAGAAGTGATTTCCTCGTACGTCAACACCGACATAAAGCGGCGAGCGGGCGAGGTCGGCTTATAAACTCGAATAGCCATTGATTCTTGTCCTCCCTGCTTTATTCGGCCATGCCCTCAAAGAACTCGATGGTCTTGGAGTCTTTGGTGAGGGTCACATACGCCTTCTTGATTTCCGGGGTGCGGCCGGCGGTGCGTCCCTGCCGCTTCATCTTGCCCAAGGTGCGCAGGGTGTTGACCTTGTCCACCTTGATGCCCTTGAAGATGCTTTCCAGAGCCAGCTTGATTTCGGTCTTGTTGGCGCTGGGGTGCACTTCGAACACGTAGCGCTTATCGGCGAAGCCGTCGTAAGAGGCCTCGGTCAGCACCGGGCGAAGGATAACGTCATGGGGATTCTTCATGCATATACCTCCTCTACGCCTTTGAGAGCGTCCTTGGTGAGGATGATCTTGCCGGCCTTCAGAATGTCGTACACGTTCAGGGTGTTGACATAAGAGGTTTCCAGCTTTTCAATGTTGCCGGCGGCGCGCAGGATGGTCTCATCCCGGCCGGGCAGCACCAGCATGGTGGTGTTCTTGGTCTCGAAATTGCCCAGGAACTTGGCCATCAGCTTGGTCTTGGCTTCCGCCAGCTTGAGCTCGTCCACAACGATGATCTCACCGGCGTTCAGCTTGGAGGTCATGGCGCTCTTGAAAGCAAGGCGGCGGACCTTCTTGGGAACGTTGATGACGTAATCGCGGGGCTTGGGAGCAAACACGACGCCGCCGTGCTTGAACTGAGGCGCGCGGTTGCCATGGTGACGCGCGTTACCGGTTCCCTTTTGACGGTAGATCTTACGACCGCCGCCACGAACCTCACCGCGGGTCAGAGCGCTCTGCGTGCCCTGACGCTTGTTGGCCAGAATGGAGCGAACGACCAGATGCATAGCGGCGGTATTGATGGGGGCGGCGAAAATCTCTTCGCTCAGCTCCACTTCGCCGATGGCCGCGCCTTCCATGTTATACAGTGCAGTCTTAGGCATGGTGTACTTTCCTCCTTTTAAGCCTTGCAGGTGTTGCGGACCAGCAGCAGGCCGCCGTTCGCGCCGGGCACCGCGCCCTTAATGAGGAGCAGGTTGCGTTCCTCGTCCACCTTGACGATCTCAAGGTTCTGGACGGTCACGCGCTCCACGCCGAAGTGGCCGGGCATGTGCTTGTTCTTGAAAACGCGGGACGGATCGGAGTTAGCGCCCATGGAACCTACGCCACGGTGATACTTGGAACCGTGGGCCATGGGGCCGGTGTGCTGATTCCAGCGCTGGATGACGCCGCTGAAGCCGTGGCCCTTGCTCACGCCGCTCACGTCGATGCGTTCACCAGCCGCGAACTGGGAAACGGTCAGCTCGCTGCCCACTTCCAGCTCAGCCGCATTGTCCAGCTTGAGCTCCCGCAGATAGCGGGTGGGGGCGACGCCAGCCTTCTTGAAGTGGCCAGTCATGGGCTTATTGACCAGCTTCTTGGCGCGGTTTTCCGCGTAGGTGTCAAAGCCCACCTGAACAGCCTCGTAGCCGTCGGATTCGATGGTTTTCTTCTGCACCACCTTGCAGGGGCCGGCCTCCACCACGGTCACGGGTACGAGGCGGCCATCATCGGTGAAAACCTGCGTCATGCCGATTTTCTTGCCTACGATCGCTTTCTTCATGATGTCGTAACCTCCTGCATTAGTTGTTAAGCTTGATTTCGATCTCGACGCCGGCAGGAAGATCCAGCTTCATCATGGCATCGACCGTGCGGGGATTGGGGTTGTGGATGTCGATCAAGCGCTTATGAGTGCGCATTTCGAACTGCTCACGGCTATCCTTGTACTTGTGGGGGGCACGCAGGATAGTGACGATCTCCTTCTCCGTCGGCAGTGGAATGGGGCCCGATACCTTCGCGCCCGTCCGCTTCGCGGTTTCCACGATCCGCTCGGAGGACTGATCGATCAGGTTGTGCTCGTAAGCCTTCAGCTTGATACGGATTTTCTGGTTGGCCATTTTCGTTCCTCCTTGATATTCGTCTCAAGTACACCGCGCCGGGTGTGTCCATCGGCCGCTTTTACTTGGGCGCAAGCCGTTCCGGGGTTTTAGCCCCTTCTCAGCAGCGCCCTTTCAGGCTGCCGTTGCACCGCCTCCGCAGTGTCTCAAGTCCGTCGCCCGATTGAACGAGCTGGTCCACGATAATTACCCGCCATGGCCATGGCGGCAACTTACCGCTTCATCCCTAAACAGACAGCTTCAGTAGTATACCTCAAACCTCCGTCGATTGCAAGTCTTTTTTCAAATTTTCTGATAAAATTTTTCATTCTTCATCCCCCTCAAAGTACGCATTTTCCCGCCTTACCAAAGTTCCATATGAACACGTTTCCGTGTGTATCCATTCTCCTGTTCAACCATTCCGTTTTTTCCTGTTTTTCCTTTCTTCCATATATAAAAAACCACGAACGCCGCATCGCACGTCCGTGGTTTTGATTTCTGCTTCAGTTTCCCAGATAAGCCCGACGAACGCTGTCGTCGTGCAGCAGATCGGAAGCAGAGCCTTCGTTGACGATCTTGCCGGTTTCCAGCACGTAGGCGCGGTCGGCAATGGAAAGCGCCATCTGCGCGTTCTGCTCCACCAGCAGAATGGTGGTTCCGGCCTGTTTCAGTTCCCGGATGATATCGAAGATCTGCTCCACCAGAATAGGAGCCAGACCCATCGAAGGCTCGTCCATCATCATCAGCTTGGGCTTGCTCATCAGAGCGCGACCCATGGCCAGCATCTGCTGTTCGCCGCCGGACAGGGTGCCCGCCACCTGCTTGTAGCGTTCCTTCAGCCGTGGAAAGTGATCGTACACATTTTCAATGGATTCTTCCAGTTCGGAATTGGGACGGGTATAGCCGCCCATCTCCAGATTTTCCAGCACTGTCATCTGCAGGAAAATGCGCCGTCCTTCCGGGCAGAGCGCCATCCCCTTGGAGACGATCTTATCAGCGGGCACCCCCACGATATTCTGATCGTGCAGCATGATGCTGCCGCTGTGGGGCTTCAGCAATCCGGCAATGGTGTTCAGCGTGGTGGATTTGCCCGCGCCATTGGCACCGATCAGGGTCACGATCTCCCCTTCGTTCACCTCGAAGGAGATCCCCTTGATGGCGTGGATGCTGCCGTAATACACGTGGAGATTTTCCACCTTCAGCAGAGTGTTGCTCATACCCCGGCCTCCTTCTTTTTGCCCAGATAGGCCTCGATGACCGCCGGATTGGACTGAATCTGCTCCGGCGTGCCCTTGGCGATGATGGAGCCGTAGTTCAGCACCGCGATGCCCTCGCAGATGCCCATGACCAGCTTCATGTCATGCTCGATCAACATGATCGCGATCTGGAAGGTGTCGCGAATTTTCAGAATGTTTTCCATCAGCTCCACCGTTTCAGAGGGGTTCATGCCCGCCGCAGGCTCGTCCAGCAGCAGCAGCTTGGGCGAGGTAGCCAGTGCGCGGACGATCTCCAGCCGCCGCTGCGCGCCGTAAGGCAGCGAGCCCGCCGTGGTGTCCGCCAGATCCTGCATATCGAAAATAGACAGCAGTTCCAGCGCCTTTTCGTGCATCAGCTTTTCTTTTTTCCAGTAATTGGGCAGACGCAGGATGCCCGTTCCCATGCCATAGCGCATCCGATTGTGCAGGCCGATCTTCACGTTATCCTCCACGCTCATTTTGTTGAACAGGCGGATATTCTGGAAGGTACGGGCAATGCCCGCCTTGTTGACCTGAATGGTGTTCATGCCCGCGGTGTCTTTGCCGTCGATCAGGATGGTGCCGGTGGTGGGCTGATACACCTTGGTGATCAGGTTGAAGATCGTGGTCTTGCCAGCGCCGTTGGGGCCGATCAGGCCGGCGATCTCCGTGCGGCCGATAATCATATTGAAGTCGTCCACGGCCTTCAGGCCGCCGAATTCCACACCCAGATGCCGGGCGTCCAACACAGGACGGGTGCCCAGATCGCGCTCGGGAATGATCGCGTCGCTGGGGAAAGGAACCATGGTAGTGCGTTCTCTTTCAGTCATTGCTCGGCCTCTCCTTTCTCTTCCCGGCTCAGACGGGCTTTGACCATGGCAAGCCACTGCTTGGAGCGTTCGCCGTTGGTCACCAGCATGACCACGATCAGCACGATAGCGTACACCAGCATACGGTAGTCATTGAAGGAACGCAGCAGTTCCGGCAGAATGGTCAGCAGCGCCGCTGCGATCACAGAGCCGCGGATATTGCCGATGCCGCCCAGCACCACGAACACCAGTACCAGAATGGAGGTGTCGAATTTGAACTTGCTGGCGGTGAAGGTGGAGAAGTTCATGCCGAACAGGGTGCCCGCCATACCCGCCAGCACAGCGGAGGCCACAAAGGCCATCAGCTTGTATTTGGTCACGCTGATGCCCACGCTTTCCGCGGCAATGCGGTTGTCCCGCAGGGCCATCATGGCCCGGCCGGAGCGGCTGTTGATCAGGTTCAGCACCACGATCAGGGTGAACATGATGAGGCAGAAGCCCATGGTAAACGTCGAAATGCGGGTAAGTCCCTGCGCGCCCTGAGGGCCATTCACGATCAGCTTGCCGGGCAGAGAGGGATTGTTGAAACCGAAGTACAGCTGCCCTGCATCGTTAGAAACATACACGCAGTTCAGCACGTTGCGGATGATCTCACCGAATGCCAGCGTCACGATGGCCAGATAGTCGCCCTGCAGCCGCAGCACGGGCACGCCTACGATCACGCCCATGATCCCGGCGAACACGCCACCTACCAGCATTCCCAGAATCAGCCGCACCGTAGGGTCGGCAATGCCGTCCTGCGTCGCCATGCAGAAGATAGCGCCCGCGAACGCGCCCACGGACATAAAGCCCGCGTGACCCAAGCTCAGTTCGCCGGAAATACCAACCACCAGATTCAGGGAGACCGCCATCACGATGTACACGCAGATGGGCACCAGCTGTCCCTTCAGGGAACGGCTGATCATGCCCGCATTCTGCAGGAGGGTCACGGCGACAAAGGCGACGATCACGATCAGATAAGTGATCAGATTATTGACAAAGGTACTGTTCCGCTTCTTTTTCATCTCGTCCGCCCCCTTACACCTTTTCACGGATCTTCTTGCCCAGAAGTCCGGCGGGCTTCACCAGCAAAATCACGATCAGAATGGCGAACACGATGGCGTCGCCCAGTTCCGTGGAAATGTAGCTCTTGCCGAAGATCTCGATAATGCCCAGCAGGATGCCGCCCAGCATAGCGCCGGGGATAGAGCCGATACCGCCGAACACGGCGGCGGTGAAGGCTTTGATACCGGGCATGGAGCCGGTGGTGGGCATCAGCGTGGGATAAGCAGAACACAGCAGCACACCGGCGATGGCCGCCAGTGCAGAGCCGATGGCGAAGGTCACGGAAATGGTGCGGTTCACGTTCACGCCCATCAGCTGGGCCGCGCCCTTATCCTCGCTGACGGCGCGCATGGCCTTGCCCATACGGGTCTTGCCGGTGAACCATGTCAAAGCCAGCATGATCAGAATGCAGGCCAGCACCGTCACAATGGCCACGTCGGAGATAATCAGCTGGCCATCAAACAGACGCACCGGTCCGAAGCTGATGATGGACGTAAAGCTCTTGGGATTGGAACCCCAGATCAGCAGCGCCAGATTCTGCAGAAGGTAGCTCATGCCGATGGCCGTAATCAGCACCGCCAGCGAGGGCGCGCTTCGAAGGGGCTTGTACGCCAGCCGTTCGATCGTCATACCCAGCAGCGTGCAGACGAACATGGCTGCCAGCACGGACAGCCACGCAGGCAGCTTCAGGTATTGGGTAACGCAGAAGGAAATGTAAGCGCCGATCATGATGACGTCGCCGTGGGCGAAGTTCAGCATCTTGGCGATGCCGTACACCATAGTGTAACCCAGTGCGATGATCGCGTACACACTTCCCAGACTGATACCGTTGATCAGGTTGGAAAGGAACGACAAGTGCATCAACCCCCAATCTCTCTTGTGGAAAAAGGAACCGTTTCTATTGTAATTCCAAACATTCAAAACAACAAGCGGCAAAATGTCCGTCTCTGTTCTTTTCCCGTTTTATTTTCCGATATATAGGCAAATGGAGAGCGCCGCTCATGCAGCGTTCTCCATTTGCCGTCAGAACGTTTCCGTCTGCTCAGAAGGCGGGCGAGTTCACCGCCCTTCCTTCTCACCGTCCAAATATCGGACGGCAATGGGCCCGTTACTGGGCTTCTTCCACGTTGTCAGCGCCCACGTACGCGCCGTCCTTGATAACGGCGGCGTAAGGAGTCTTGCTCACTTCGCCCGCGGCGTTCCAAGTCATGACGCCGGTCACGCCGTCCACGGTGACGGTGGGCATATAGGCGATCATGGCTTCGCAAATCTCCTCGGCGCTCATGTCAGCGTTGATCACGCCGTCCTTCAGAGCCTGATAGATCACGTATACACAGTCATAGGTATCGGCGGAGAACTGAGTGGGGATCTCGCCGTACTTTTCTTCGTACTTGGCGGTGAAGGCCGCGCTCTTTTCTTCCTTGGAGTCCGCAGAGTAGGGGGTCAGCAGCATAACGCCCTCGGCCAGACTGGTGTCAAAGCCTTCCATGGTCAAAAGGCCGTCCATGCCGTCCACGCCGAAGAACACGGGCTTGTATTCCACCGCAGCGGCCTGCTTGAAGATCATAGAAGCAGGGGTGTAGTAGATGGGCAGGAACACCAGCTCAGCGCCGTTGTCCTTCGCGTCGGCCACCTGCACGGAGAAGTCGGTGGTGTCATCGGTGAAGGTGGTCACGGAGACGATCTCCAGGCCCAGCTCCTTGGCCTTGGCCTCGAAGGTCTGATAAATGCCGGTGGAGTACGCGTCAGCGTTATTGTAGATCACGGCGACCTTGGTGGCCAGCTTATGCTCGGCGATGTACTCAGCAGAAGCGGAGCCCTGCGCCGGGTCGGAGAAGCAGACCTGAAACATATTGTCCTTATCGGCGGTCACGCTGGGGGAGGAGGCGGAGGGAGTCAGCATGAAGACGCGCTCGTCATACGCCACAGCGGAAACGGCTACGCAGGGCGTGGTGGTCACGCAGCCGATGATCAGCTGAGCGCCCTTATCCATCAGGCTGTTATACGCATTGACGGACTTTTCGGCGTCATGCTCATCGTCCTCGGTCATAAACTCGATCTGAGGGCCG
This sequence comes from uncultured Eubacteriales bacterium, assembly GCA_900548145.1. GTDB lineage: Bacteria > Bacillota > Clostridia > Christensenellales > Aristaeellaceae > Limiplasma. The sequence goes on from URJB01000026.1 coordinate 29,855, forward strand.
CCCAACGCGTTCACCTCGTTCACGGCAATTTCTCCACCCTGTTTTGCAGAAGTGCCATATACGGCAGCTGCGCCCGTCAGGGGTCCAATGAAACCAATCTTCAGTGCGCCCTCAGCCATCGCGGGCAGGGCGAAGCATACTACCATCATCATTGCAACTACCATAGTGACCAGTTTCTTCATTGTCTTTTCCTCCTTCTAAACTTCCTATCCTTCTTACCTGTCCGGGAGGGAGGCTCTCTGACAGGGTTGGTTTATTATAGCCACGTCCGCCCCCCCATGCAAGCATTTTCCGCCCACTTTCCTGTTTTTGTATTGTTTTTTTCAAACCCCGGCCAACATTCCACCATTCCCGCCATTCACAAGGGGGGTAGTACCCCTTGACCCCGGACTGTGCGACATAGGCGCGCAGGGGCATAGAGGGACATGCGGCTTGGCCGGGGTTTTACCGCCGCTCGGCGACAGGCCCCGCAGCCCGCCGGTCTGGTGTGGATTCCTTGTCAGTTGAATAGAGGACCGCCATTCGGCGATATGCCTCATGGCTCGCTAAAAAGGCCAGCGCGGATATGAAATCCCGCTAGCCTTTTTCGTTACAAAAATATTCAATTTCCACCGAAGCATCCCAAGCATTGCCATTTGAGTCTGCCCTGCGCCAACTGCGGCGGCGCAGAGCGGCGATAGGCAGCGGAGGGAAAAAGGCCCGCCCATTTTGACGGCGGAA
>URJB01000027.1 GCA_900548145.1 uncultured Eubacteriales bacterium
CTGCGCGGCTCCGCCGCGCAGAAGTGGGTGCAGGGCTTTAGCCCTGCCGGAGGCGCTTGCGGTAGGTGGTGGGGGTCTCGCCGTAGTGCTGCTTGAAGAAGCGGCTGAAGTAGAACTGATCGCAGAATTCCAGTTCTTCGGCGATTTTGCCGATGGGAAGATCGGTGGAGAGCAGCAGGTGCATACATTTGCGGAAAAGCATGGTGTCGATGTAGGTGCCCAGGGGAGAGCCGACTTCGGCGCGGAACTTCTTGGTCAGCGTGCTGGGGGAGAGGCTCAGCTCCTCGGCCAGCTGGTTCACCGTCAGCTGGGCGGAAAGCCGCTCCTGAATCAGCCGCACGACCTTCTCCGTGGTTTCGCTGTAGGCATAGGTCATGGCCCCGGTGGAAACGCCCAGCGAAATAAAGGTGTTGATGTCCCGGAGCAGAAAGCTGGTCAAGGTAAGGGCGTCCGCCGGGTTGCGGCTGTTGTAAAGCTGGATCATGTGGGCGATCGCCTGCTTGTCCATGGGCAGAATGAGAATCTGTTTGAGAGAACTGAAAAGATCCAATCCGCCCGCTTTGGTCAGATTGAAATGAAAATATAAATGTTGAAAGGACTCCACGCAGCCGTGGGGATAGGGGTGCCATAGCGGGATCAGCGCCATGTGCCCCTCGGTAAATTCCAGCGTTTCATCGCCGCTTTGTGCCCAGGCCTTGCCGCCGTTGATGTAATAGAGCCGGCTGAAAGGGGAACATTCGCGGGTCCCGTACCATTCCGGGCCGACTTCGACGTACCCGCCGTCGGAAATTTGAATCTCCAACTGGTCAATGTAACTGATCCGTTTGGTTTCTTCCTGATGAATCCACATGACGATTTCTCCATATTAAATGTCGAAAACTGACTGTATTTTTCCTCCGGGGCCATTATACTATAAATGAGTAAGTCGGGCAACGAAACTTAAACGTTTGCGGGAAAATATTATTCCGCAGGCGGTCGAAGCTTTGCCCGCAATGCCCCAGAACCATGGAAAAGCAAGAAGAAATGGCCTTAAAAAGGCCAGAAGATTCAATGGATTTTTGCACGAAGACCAGCGGGGAGGGTTGACAGATGACGTTTTTGACAAATGCAAAGGGGGAGCCCTTGCTGCTGCTGGGTACCCAGACCCATAATTCCTCGGTGGGCGACCCGGAGATGATGGCGCGGGAGCTGGCTGCGGTCAAGGCCTACGGCGGCAACCTGCTGGAAGCGCCCATCTACTGGTATAAGCTGGAACGGGAACCCGGTCAGTACGATTTTTCCGACGTGGACGACCTGCTGTCCCTTTGCCGGGAAAATGACCTGTATCTGATCCTGCTGTGGTTCGGCACCAGCAAAAACGGTCATCCCAATTATGTGCCCGAATGGGTCAAACTGCATCCCGAAACGTATCGTCTGGCTCAGGGGCCGGACGGCGGGCATGTGGCTTCTTTGAGCCCGCTCTGCCCCGCCACGCTGGAAGCGGACAGCCGCGCCTTCGCCGCCCTGATGGCTCATTTGAAGGAAGCGGACGGGCAGCAGCGTACCGTGCTGGCTGTGCAGGTGGAAAATGAAATGGGGCTGGCCAATACCGATATGGACTATAGCCCCGAAGCCCATGAAGTCTACGAAAAAGGCGTGCCCCAGTGCCTTTACGGCGTGGAGCTGGAAGACATGGGCGTGGAGCCCTCCGGCAGCAGCTGGCGGGGCCGCTTTGGCCGTCATGCTCACGAAGCCTTTATGGCGTGGGCTCACGCGGAATTTATGAACCAGGTTGCCAAAGCGGGCAAAAAGCAGTATGATCTACCTATCTACACGAACGTGATGCTGGGCGAAAACGGCTTCGAGGAGCCGGGCGCCTGTTATAACAGCGGCGCGGCCGTCGGCCGGGTGCTGGATATCTACAAAAAAGTCGCAACTTCGATCGACCTGCTCTGCCCGGATATGTATGTGGAGGAGCGGGAGAAATACCGCCGGGTGCTGGCCCGCTACGCACGCCCGGATAATCCCCTGATGATCCCGGAGACCTGCACCGGCGGTGACGCTACCGCCATGAACATGATGGAGGCCTTTGCAGATTTTGGCTGTATCGGCTTTGCATGTTTCGGCGGTTCCTCCGCGTTGGATGAGGAAGGACGGCTGATGCCCGCCGCCCGGGAGGTGGCGCTGAGCATGAAGGCCGTTCGAGGCGTGGCTCCGCTGCTGATCCGCTACCGCGGCACGGGACGCGTTCACGCGCTGGTGCAGCAGGAGTTCATGGCGAAGCAGTATCTCAAGCTGGAACGCTGGCATATCGAAGCCAGGTTCATCAGTGCCAATCCTGTGGGCTACCGGCTGGGCAGCCGCATCAACACCCGCAACCCGGAAAACGCGGACGTGATGACCACTCGCGGCCGGGCGCTGTTGATCCAGACCGAGGAAAACGAGTTCTATCTGTCCGGCTGCGGCGTGATGGTGGATTTCCGCTACCGGCCCGACCCGACGGAAGAAAATCCTTATCCGCTGCTGCAATCCCGCCAGAGCGGCACACTGAACTTCCTCTCGGTGGAAGAAGGCCATTTCGAGGGTGAAAGCTGGGTCTGCGACCGTTACCGCAATGGCGACGAAAGCAACTTTGAACTGTTTGTCCATCGGGGCCAGACGGTGCGCATCCGCCTGAACCCAAACAAATAGAAAAACGGAAGAAAGAAGGGGTCGGAATTGAAAAAGCGCTGGGCCGGTATCATCGTCCTTGCCATCGTTCTAGCCACGCTGTTCCTTCCTGCGGCCAAGGTGTATGTCCATAGCCAGCTGGGAGAGGAAACGGCGGCGCTGTTTCCCAAAACGGTCTCCGTGGGAGACATTATGCTCAAAGGGGCGGACTGCCTTCCCACAGCGGAGGTTCCCCAGCTTGGGCTGATTACCTTTGACAACTGGATGCTGATCGCGGGCCTGGTGCTGCTGGCACTGGCCGCTGCGGCGCTGGTGGCGGGGGAGCGGTGGACGCGCGTGTCCATTGTGCTGTCCTTCCTTTCCATCGCCCTGACCTTTACCTTCTCCCTGCAGGTGACCAACATCTGCGGGTCGATCCTCTTTACCCTGCTTCTGGAAAATCAGGCGTGGATCTACGCCCCGGCCATCGGCGGTCTGATCATGGTGGTTCTGGGCTTCGTCGGACTGAAGGAAGCTCCGGCCATGAAGATCACCGATCGGACGTTCCGGCTGGCAAGCGGCGTGCTGGCTATTCTGGCCGTGCTGTGCCTGCTGCTGCCCTCTCATGTGGTGTCCGTGCCGGAAAGCATCACGGCTGACCCGGCAGACGCGGCGGCCATGAACCGCTCCACGCCGCTGTGGAAGGAAATGCTTGGCAACGAGCCGAACCTCCGGGCCGAGGCTGTGGAAAAGGGCGTTTACGGCAGCGTGCTGACCGGCGATATCGAAGTGCTGGTGCCCTATTCCAACGACGCCAATAACATTCAGGGCATTTTTACCATCGGTTCCTCCACCGCCGCGCCCGACGCCTATCTGATCGCGGCGATGATCCTGCTGGCGCTGACGGCGCTGCTGGCCTTCCTGCCCAAGGTGGACCGCTGGTTCCCGCTGAGCCTGAGCGTGCTGGCGCTGATCTGCGTGGGCGCTACGGTGATGGGCCTTATGAGCCTTGGCAGCGGAGATATGTTCTCCACCGCCACCCGTCAGCTGTGTCAGCTGGGTCTGGGCAGCCTGACGCTCACGCCCATGCTGCTGACGCTGCTGACCTTGGCCAGCGCCGGCTGCGGCGTGCTGGGCGTTCGTTATGCCAACGAGCCGTACTTCGTTAACCCCATTCCCAAAAAGAGCCGCCTGAAGGTGATCGCGCTGGCACTGGCGCTGGTGTCGCTGGCCTTTGTGCTGCTGCCCGGCACCACCGTTTCCTTCACCAAGCCCGGCAAGAATAAGGTGCTGGCCACGGTGAACGTCTCCGGGCTGGAAACCCTGACCTTTCACGCGCCGGAAGAACTGCTCCACCCCACCGATTCCAAGGGCAAGGCCATCTATCAGGAGGAAGCCAAGGACGGCGAACTGAACGCCGCCGCAGTGGAAGACCTGATGCAGAAGCTGTTCAAGTCCTTCAGCATTTCCAGCTGGATCACCATGGTGCTGATTCTGGCGGGCATTGCCGCCGTGCTGGCCCACAAGGACAAGAAGCTGCCCATTCTGCTGTTCCTGCTGGCGTTCGTGGCCCGGCTGGTAACGTGGCTTTTGTCCGCGCTGGCCATGCCCCGCTCCATCGGTTCCTCCGGGGCGACGGCGTTCCTGTATGTGTCCCTGCCGCTGCTCCTGTTCGCGGCGTTCTTCTCCAATTTTGTGAATGAGGAGGAGCTGCCCAAGAAGTATAAGCTCTTCCTGATGATGCTCCCCTTCCTGGTGGCGGTGTTCCTGTTCAGCTACCTGCCCCTGTACGGATGGAGCTACGCCTTCTACAACTACAAGTTCGGCATTCCCATGGATCAGCAGGAGTTTGTAGGCTTCAAGTGGTTCACGGAAATGTTCACCAATCAGGGCCACCGGGACAACATCATCCGGGTGCTGAAGAACACCTTCGGTATGAGCGGCCTGAATCTGGCCACCAGCTTCCTGCCCATGATCTTCGCCATCTTCCTGAACGAAGTCAACAACATGCGCTTCAAGAAGTGCGTGCAGATCTTCACCACCCTGCCCAACTTCATTTCCTGGGCGCTGGTGTTCTCCTTCGCTATGGCCATGTTCGCTATGGACACGGGCATCTTCTCCAAGTTCATGCTGGCCATTGGAGCCATTAAGGAGCCGGTGGCATGGCTCAACTCCTCCGAGCACATCTGGCTGAAGATGTGGGGCTGGAGCACATGGAAGGGCCTTGGCTGGGGCGCGATCATGTATCTGGCTGCCATCGCGGGCATCGATCAGGAGCTGTACGAGGCCGCCAAGGTGGACGGTGCCAACCGCTGGAAGCAGATGCGCTACATCACCCTGCCCGGTCTGCTGCCCACCTTCATCGTGCTGTTCATGCTGTCCATTTCCAACATCCTGAATAACGGCATGGAGCAGTACATGGTGTTCCAGAACAGCATGAACAAGAATACCATCGAGGTGCTGGATCTGTACGTGTACAACATCACGATCGCCTCCAAGGGCACGGCGCTGTATTCCTTCGCTACGGCCATCGGCATTCTGAAAACACTGGTCAGCGTCACCCTGCTGTTCAGCGCCAACTTCCTTTCCAAGAAGCTGCGCGGCGAGTCGATTGTGTAAAGGAGGGACGGACAGATGATGAAGAAGCAGAAGGCCCCGGAGATGAAAAAGCACCGCAAGGTTTGCTCCAAAGGCGATATCGCGTTCAATATTGTCAACTACACCGTATTTTTCCTTATTACGCTGGCCTGCGTGTTCCCGTTTTACTACCTGTTCATCAACACCATTTCCTCCAACGAACTGGTGCGTCTGGGCAAGATTCAGCTTTACCCGCAGGAGATCCACTTCGAGAACTATGTGCAGGTCATGAAGATCGAGGGCATCGCGGACGCGCTGCTGGTGTCCGTGGCCCGTACCGTGCTGGGCACCCTGTGGACGGTGGGCGGATGCGCCTTTCTGGGCTATCTGGTCACCAAGCAGGAAATGTGGCTGCGCAAGGTCTGGTATCGGATGATCGTTATTACGATGTATTTCAGCGCCGGCCTGATCCCGTGGTACATGAACCTGCGGATGCTGGGCTTTCTGGACAACTTCTGGGTGTACGTCATTCCCGGACTGGTGTCGCCCTACAACGTGATTCTGGTCAAGACCTTCATCGAGGGTCTGCCACCCGCGCTGGAGGAAAGCGCCACGCTGGACGGCGCTGGCTATTTCCGCTGCTTTGTGTCCGTGGTGATGCCGCTGATCACGCCCATTCTGGCGACGCTGTGCATCTTCTCCGCCGTGGGGCAGTGGAACAGCTTCACCGATACGATGATGCTCATGCCCTCCGGCAAGTACTACACCCTGCAGTTCCTGCTGTACAAATACCAGCACGAGGCCCAATCGCTGGCCGCACTGGTGCGCACCACGCAGGACAGCGGCGCGATGGCCAATCTGTCCGTCAAGCAGACCGCCCTGTCCGTGCAGATGACCGTGGCCATGGTGGTCACGCTGCCCATCCTGCTGGTGTACCCCTACTTCCAGCGCTATTTCGTCAAAGGCATCATGATCGGCGCTGTGAAGGGCTGACCCATTCCCATCGAGCTATTCCCGCAGAGCGGGTATAGATAAAAATGAAGGAGGTTCTCAAAAACATGAAGAAAATCCTGTCTCTGGTCCTGTGTCTGTGCATGCTGCTGACGGCGCTGCCGCTGGCCGCCATGGCGGAAGACTACAAGGAGCCCATCACCCTGAACGTGTTCTCCGAAGTGGCGAACTTCGGCGGCGAGCAGAAGGGCTGGTTTGCCAAGGAAGTGAAGGATCGTTTCAACATCACCCTGAATTTCATCAGCACCAACGTGGACGCCAACGCCTACTCTGCCGGCGTGGCCGCCGGTTCTCTGGGCGACATCATCTGCCTGGGCGATACGGGCGAGCATTTCACCACCGCGCTGAAGGCGGATCTGCTGATGGATCTGAGCGATATCGACATGGCTCAGTATCCGACCCTGAACACCTACTTCACCAAGGCTTTTGACAAGATCTCCGCGTTTGCGGCGGATCAGGGCGTGGAAGGCAAATTCGGCTTTGGCTACTCCGTCGCCATGGAAGACAATGCCTGGGCGGAGATCACCGACCCCACCTACGGCCTGCAGGTTCGTTTCGACGCCTGGGAAAAGGCCGGCAAGCCCGCGCTGACCAGCCTGGAAGACCTGCCCGCCTTCCTGAAGGCGCTGCAGGATGCCATTCCCGAAACGGCTGACGGCGAAAAAGTGTATGCTTACGGCGGCTTCAGCGACTGGGAAGACTGCGTCATGAAGTTCACCTGGGACCTGATGACCCTGTACGGCTACAAAGAGCAGGACTTCCTGGGCGTGAACTACGCCACCGGCGACGTGGTCGATCCTCTGGCGGAAGGCAGCCTGTACTATCGCGCGCTGAAGGTGAACAACCAGCTGTACCGCGAAGGCCTGTTCGATCCCGAATCCGTTTCTCAGAACTTTGACACCTACAGCCAGAAGCTGACCAACGGCCGTTACCTGATGGCTCTGTGGGGCTGGATCATCGGCAACTTCAACAGCGCTGAAAAGGCCGCTCAGAAGATCGGCTTCACCACTTTCAAGTTTGAAGACGGCGCTCCCCAGCAGCTGACCATTACCACCGAGGGCGGCAACCGCCTGTGGGCCATCGGCGCGGACTGCGAATATCCCGAGCGCGCGCTGGAACTGATCGAGTGGCTGTCCACCGAAGAAGGCGCTATCGTGTCCAACTACGGCCCCAAGGGTCTGTGCTGGGACTACAACGCCGACGGTATCCCCGAGATGACCGAGTTCGGCTGGGCCTGCCAGGAAGCCAAGAAGGAAACCGAAATGCCTGCTGAATACGGCGGCGGTACCTTCGAAGACGGCGAGAACAAGTTCAACCACGAGACCATCAAGCTGGAGCAGATGGTGCCCGGCAAGACCTATTCCTACTCCTACAAGGGCTGGCCCTGCTATGCGGAGCGCTATGCCACCGAACTGAGCAAGGCCTGGAGCGAAGAATACGCCAACGGCGCTGCCAACGGCATCGAGTTCTACCGCAGCCTGTACGAGAAGGATCCCACCAGCATCTCCGTGGTGCCCACCTTCTCCTACACTTTCCCGGATATGAGCGACGCCGCTAAGGAAAAGCGCGCCCTGTTTGCTCCTGTGATGAAGCAGGGCAGCTGGCAGTGCGTGTACGCCGAGAGCGACGAGCAGTTCGAGCAGCTGTGGAACGACATGGTCTCCACCTGCAAGAGCTACGGCTACGATGATTTTGTCGAGGAAAAGATGGTTTCCATTAATGAAGCCCTGGCTCTGGCGCTGAACCAGTAATTTTCCGGTTTACTTCGGGGGGCGGCTTACGCCGTCCCCCGATATTTATCAAAAAGGCTGTTGAACGGTGTTTTTTCCGTCTGCTCCGCTTCCCGGATTCTGCCCTGTGTCCCCTTCCCAAAGGAGGAACGCAGGGCAGAGTTCAGGACGAAAGCGGAAAAACGACCTGCATTTTCTCATTGCGGCTTTCTTTTTTTACGCTTTGGAAGGACTCGGCGGACGGTTTAGCCAATGTATCATTATCAAAGGAGCCGCCTTAGGACGGCAAGGAGGATCGACTGCATGAACCGCGAACGCTATCTTCGCCAGATCGACCGGGTGATCCAGCAGGGGCCTTACAAGGCCCAATGGGAATCCATCGCATCCTGCCCCCTGCCCCCGTGGTATCGGGAAAAAAGGCTGGGCATTTTTCTGCACTGGGGCCCTTTTTCCGTTCCGGCCTATCATGACTGGTATGCCCGGAATATGTACATTCAGGGCAGCCCGGAGTACGAATACCATTTGGAGCATTACGGCGACCATCGGGAACATGGTTACAAGAGCTTCATTCCTCAGCTGACCATGGAAAAGTTTGACCCGGCGGAATGGGTGGAGCTGTTCCAGCAGGCCGGGGCGGAGTACATCGTCCCCGTGGCCGAGCATCACGATGGCTTCCAGATGTACCGCTCGGAGCTGTCCCGCTGGAACGCCTTTGAAATGGGCCCTCACCGGGATGTGCTGGGCGACCTGCTGGAGGAAGCCGAAAAGGCGGGCATGACCATCGGCGCGTCCAGCCACCGCATCGAGCACTGGTGGTTCATGAGCCATGGCCGGGCATTCGACAGCGACGTGCGGGACACGCAGCCCGGCGACCTGTACTGGCCCGCCAAGCCCGAACCGGCCGTGCATTTCAACCCTGACGCGGAGTGCCCGCCGGACGACGAATTCCTGACGGATTGGCTGCTGCGCTGCTGTGAGATCGTGGATCGGTATCACCCGCGCATCGTGTATTTCGACTGGTGGATCATTCAGAAGGCGGCCAAGCCCTACATGCTTCGCTTTCTGGCCTATTATTACAACCGGGCGCAGAGCTGGGGCGGCGGCGTTGTCAACTACAAGGTGGACGCGTTCCCCTTCGGCTGCGGCGTGCCTGACATCGAACGGGGCCAGTTTGCCGAGGCCAAGCCCTTCCTGTGGCAGTCCGACACCTCCGTGATGCGGAATGGCTGGTGCTATTCCAAACGGGCTGACTACAAGGAGACCCGGGAAATTCTCTGGGATCTGATCGACGTGGTCAGCAAGAATGGACGGCTCCTGCTGAACTTCGGCCCGAAGCCCGACGGCACCTTGGCGGACAAGGACGTGGAAATTTTGCGTGCCATGGGCGATTGGATGAAGGTCAACGACGAGGCCATTCACGGCACGGGACTGTGGCTTCTGGCGCAGGAAGGCCCCACGGTCATCGAAGAAGGCGGCTTCTCCGACGGCAAGCCCCGGGTCTTCACCAGCGAGGATTTCCGCTTCACCTGTCGGGGCGATCAGGTCTACGCCATCGCCATGGCCTGCCCGGAGGACGGCGTGCTGAAAATTCGCAGTCTGCGGGCGGACGGCGAGGATCACAAGGCCCCCTGCCATTCGCTGGTTCGTGAGGTGGAGGTGCTGGGGCTTGACCATCCCGTGAAATGGACACGGGACACGGAAGCCCTGACCGTCGATCTGGGCGATTACCGTACTGATCTTCCTCTGACCGTGCGAGTCACGGTCGTGTAAGTTTTTCATTTGAAATAAAGGAGCTGAAAACCATGAAATTTACCAACGGCTATTGGCTGATCCGGCCCAACTTCCAGATGCAGTACGCCACGCAGGCGGTTCGGGTGGAAAAGCGCCCCGACGCGCTGCACGTGCTGTCCGCCTGCCGCCCCATCCATCACCGGGGTGATACGCTGGACGGCGGTACGCTGGATGTGACCTTTACCGCGCCCCGGGAGAACATTATCCGCGTCACCGTGACCCACTTCGCGGGCAAACGGGATAACGCCCCTCATTTCGAGACCTACGAGGAGCCGGTGAACGCCGTCATTGAAGAAAACGACGAGACGGTCTCCTTCACCAGCGGCAAGCTGACCGCCCGGGTGCAGAAGGGCGAAAACTGGCGGGTGGACTATGTGGCGGAGGACGGCAGGGTGCTCACCAGCAGCGCGTTCCGCGGCATGGGCCGGGCGCTGGATAAGGACACTGGCAAGACCTACATGAGCGATTCTCTGATGCTGGACGTGGGCGAGTGCGTCTACGGCCTGGGCGAGCGCTTCGCCGCCTATGTGAAAAACGGCCAGTCCATCGACATGTGGAACGCCGACGGCGGCACCGCCAGCGAACAGACCTACAAGAATATCCCCTTCTATATGACCAATCGGGGCTATGGCGTCTTCGTGGAGGATACCTCCGACGTGAGCTTCGAAGTGGCTAGTGAAAAGGTGGAGCGGGTGCAGTTCTCCGCCGAGGGCGAGACCATCGTCTACGACGTGATCTACGGCGGCACGCCCAAGGCCGTGCTGGACGGCTACACCGCCCTGACCGGCCGTCCCGCCCTGATGCCCGCGTGGAGCTTCGGCCTGTGGCTGTCTACGTCCTTCACCACCAACTATGACGAAAAGACCGCTACTTCCTTTATTCAGGGCATGGCGGACCGGGATATCCCCCTGAGCGTGTTCCACTTCGACTGCTTCTGGATGAAGGGCTTCAACTGGTGCGACTTCACCTGGGACGAGGAGACCTTCCCCGATCCTGTGGGGATGCTCAAACGCTATCACGACCGTGGACTCCATCTCTGCTGCTGGATCAACCCCTATATCGGTCAGGCCAGCCCCCTGTTCCGGGAGGGCATGGAGCACGGCTATCTGCTGAAAAAGACAAATGGCGACGTATGGCAGACCGACCTCTGGCAGGCGGGCATGGGCATTCTGGACGTGACTAACCCCGACGCGCGGGCATGGTACTGCGATCATTTGCGGAAGATCCTGCGCATGGGCGTGGACTGCCTGAAGACCGACTTCGGCGAACGCATCCCCGTGCGGGACATCGCCTATTACGACGGCAAGGACCCGCTGCATATGCACAACTACTACACCTTCCTGTACAACAAGATGGTGTTTGACCTGCTGAAGGAAGAACGGGGCGAGGGCGAAGCCATCCTGTTTGCCCGCAGCGCCACCGCCGGCAGCCAGCAGTTCCCCGTCCATTGGGGCGGCGACAACAGCGCCAGCTATATTTCCATGGCCGAGACCCTGCGCGCCGGTCTGAGCATGAGCCACAGCGGCTTCGGCTTCTGGAGCCACGATATTTCCGGCTTTGAGCAGACCGCGCCCGCCGATGTGTACAAGCGCTGGGCGGCGTTCGGCCTTCTGTCCAGCCACAGCCGTCTGCACGGTTCCAGCAGTTACCGGGTGCCGTGGCTCTTCGATGAGGAAAGCTGTGACGTGGTGCGGAAGTTCACCCGCCTCAAGTGCCGCCTGATGCCCTATCTGTACGGTGCGGCGGTGGAGGCCCACGAGCACGGCACGCCCATGATGCGCCCCATGATGCTGGAATTCCCCGATGATCCCGCCTGCGATACGCTGGACCGGCAGTACATGATGGGCGAAAGCCTGCTGGTGGCGCCCGTGTTCCATGCGGACAGCCATGTGGATTACTACCTGCCTGATGGCCTGTGGACCAGTCTGTTGGACGGCCGCAAGGTGCAGGGCGGACACTGGCAGAAGGAGACCCACGACTTCCTGTCCCTGCCGCTGATGGTGCGCCCCGGCACGGTGCTGCCCATGGGCAAGCACGACGACCGTCCCGACTACGACTATACCGACGGGTTGGAGCTCCACGTGTACCAGCTGGCGGAGGGACAGACCGTCACCGTGAAGATTCCCGATCTGAAGGGACAGCTTGCCGCCACCTACACCGTCACCATGAAGAACGGCAAGGCGGAGGTCGCTACCGATTCCAAGAAGCCCTATACGGTGATCGTCCACGAATAAGAGCGCTGAGACCGGGGACGGGACACTACACTGTCTCGGCCCCGGCAGGCGTTTGTCTTTTGAAATGCAAATGCGGGTTCATGGCGAAGCACATTATCAACACGCGCCGCCCGTAAAGGGAACCCGGCCAACCGGAACGCGAACGTGGGTCCAGGGCGAAGCCCAATATCAGCACGCGCCGCTAGTAAAGGAAAACTGCCCAACCGGAACGCGAACGCGGGTTCAGGGCGAAGCCTATCATAAACACGCGCCGCCCGTAAGAGGTAATCGGCCAACTGGAACGCGAACGTGGGTTCATGGCGAAGCCCAAAAGTAACACGCGCTGCCCGTAAGAGGTAATCGGCTAACTGGAACGCGAACGTGGGTCCAGGGCGAAGCCCTGGGGGAGGAGAATATGCAGGTAAGTAATGAAGGGAAAAGACTGATCTTTCGGGAAGGAAACAGCCAGCTCTGGATCGAACCATGGGGAGAAAATTCCCTGCGGGTGCGGATGACCGCTTTCCCGCAGATGGACGGCCACGATTGGGCCCTGATGGAGCCGGTAGGGGAAACCGATGCGGAGATCACCTATGAGAACGTGGATACCACCGACCCGTGGTATCGGGGGGAAGAATACGCCAAGTACCACCAGCAGGGCACCTATGCCCGGCTGCGGAACGGAAAGATCACCGCGGAACTGAACCCGGAAGGCTGGCTCCGCTTCCTGAATCAGAAGGGCGAAGAACTGACCGCCGAGTTCTGGCGCAATCGGAACCGGCTCAACCGGTACGCGCTTCCGCTGAATCTGAAGGGCCGGGAACTCAAGCCCATCATGAGCACCAACGAGGTGGAACTGACCGCCCGGTTCGAGGCCTATGACGATGAAAAAATTTTCGGCATGGGTCAGTATCAGCACCGCCAGCTGAACAAAAAGGGCGCGACGCTGGAACTGGCGCACCGCAACAGTCAGGCCAGCGTACCGTTTTTCGTGTCCAGCCGGGGCTATGGCTTTTTGTGGAACAATCCCGCCATCGGCTCCGTGACCTTCGCCACCAACGTGACGGAATGGCACGCCAAACGCACCGTGAAGTTGGACTACTTCATCACCGCCGGAGATACGCCCGCCGAGATCGAAGCCCAGTATTCGCTGGCGACGGGCCGCACGCCCATGATGCCGGAATACGGCCTTGGCTACTGGCAGTGCAAGCTGCGCTACCGCACGCAGGAGGAACTGCTGAACGTGGCCCGGGAGCATAAGCGCCGGGGCCTGCCGCTGGATGCCATCGTGATCGATTTTTTCCATTGGACGCTGCAGGGCGACTTCCGCTTTGAACCCCGGGACTGGCCCGACCCGGACGCCATGGTGAAGGAACTGCACGATATGGGCGTGGAAACGGTGGTGTCCGTATGGCCGACGGTGGATGAACGCAGCCGCAATTATCCCTTCATGGCCGAACACGGCTATCTGGTGGCTTCCGACCATGGGTGCAGCCTGAACAGCACGTGGATGGGCAATACCACTTATTTTGACGCGACCCATCCCGACGCGCAGAAATTCGTCTGGGAGCAGTGCAAAGAAAACTATTATCAGAAGGGCATCCGCTGCTTCTGGCTGGATGAAGCGGAACCGGAATACGGAAATTACGATTTTGATAATTACCGTTATTACGCGGGCCCGGCGCTGCAATGCTCCAACGTGTACCCCGTCGGTTATGCCAAGGGGTTCTATGAGGGATTGAAGGAAGCGGGAGAAGAAAACGTCATGAGCCTGATTCGCTGCGCGTGGGCGGGCAGCCAGAAGTACGCCGTGCTGACGTGGTCGGGGGACGTCTATTCTTCGTTCCGTTCCATGAGAGAACAGCTTCAGGTAGGCCTGAGCATGGGCATGGCGGGCATCCCGTGGTGGACCAGCGATATTGGAGGTTTCATCGGCGGTCAGCCGGTCGATCCGGCTTTCCGGGAACTGCTGATGCGGTGGTTTGCGTGGGGCTGCTTCTGCCCGGTGTTCCGGATGCACGGCGAACGTTCGCCGTGGTATGAGCGGGAAGTGGAGTACATCGACAATGTGCGCCAGCTCACCAGCGGCCAGCCCAACGAGGTGTGGAGCTTCGGCGAAAAGGTGTACGAGGTGCTGAAAAAGTTTCTGTTCCTGCGGGAACGCCTGCGCTCCTATGTGCGCGGCCTGATGAAGGAAGCCAGCGAGACAGGCGCGCCGGTGATGCGGCCCCTGTTCTTTGACTTCCCGTCGGACCCGGCCTGCTGGAACGTGGAGGACTCCTATATGTTCGGCCCCGACCTGCTGGTCTCCCCCGTGATGGAGGCAGGGGCGCAGCAGCGCAGCGTCTATCTGCCCGCAGGCTGCCGTTGGACGGATGCGTATACGCATCAGACCTACGAAGGCGGACAGACCGTGACCGTTCCCGCGCCCATCGACGTGATCCCCGTCATGGTTCGGGAAGGCCGGGAATATCCGATTTACGACTAAAATATTTTACAAGCGGGTCTGCTGAAAGAAGCAGGCCCGCCTGTTTTTTATTTCCGAAATTCCAGATAGAAATGTCCGCTGGCGGTTTCCGTTTTCAAAAGCGTCAATCCGTTTCCCCGGCACAGGTTCAGGAAATCTTCCATGGATTGCGGGTCTGATTTTACAACGCCGTAGGTGGTGCAGACTCGTTCCCGCGCCCAGCGAACGTCCAGCTCGGCCAGAAAGGGCTCTGGATAGGCGCAGGCGATCTCGCAGTCCCAGAGGAGCAGCCTGCCGCCCGGCTTCAGCACCCGGACGGCCTCGGCAATGGCGGCGCTCTGCACGGGGCGATTCATGTACATCAGCGAATAAAAGAAGGTGACGTTCTCAAAAGAAGCCCCCGCAAAGGAAAGGGACGAAGCGTCCATCCGCAGCTTTCGGCAGGAACAGGGGGCTTCGTCCAGCTCCTCCTGACGGTTGTCGATGACCGTGACCGCCGAGCCGTACCGGCGGCCGATGATCCCTTCTCCGCCGCCGCCCACATCCAGAATGGAGCCGGTCAGCTCCTGCGTCAGCCAAAGAGTCGTCATGGGGAGGCCTCCTTTTTGCGGGCATTTTCTGGAAGGATACTTCTCTGTAAAAGAAGGGCTTTCCTTCTTTACACCCCGCCCCGCTTCGGTGTATGATAGCCGGGGACTATGATTTTTTTCGATGCAAAGGAGCAGAACGATGCGGATCTACTCTCTGAACGGCGAGCAGTGGCTCATGCGGCAGGCAGGGCAGGAACAGTGGCGCAAAGCGAAAGTGCCCGGCTCGGTGTATGCCGACCTGATGCGGGACGGGACCCTTCCCGACCCCTTTTACCGGGAAAACGAGCTGGAGGCCTTTGCCCTGTTGGAAAACGATTTTGTGTATCAGCGCGTATTTGAAGCGGAAGAAACCATGCTGCAGAGCCGAAAGGTGCTGCTGCGCTGCGAGGGGCTGGATACGCTGGCCCATGTCAGCCTGAATGGCCAGCCTGTGGGATACGCCGACAACATGCACATCACCTGGGAGTGGGACGTGAAGCCCCTGCTGCTGCCCGGGGAAAACGTGCTGGAGATCCGGTTCGATTCGCCCATCCGCTATGCGCTCAGCGAGTATGAAAAGCGCCCCGGCTGGTGCAGCACGGACGCGATTCCCGGCTTCCAGCATATCCGTAAGGCCCACTGCATGTTCGGCTGGGATTGGGGCCCCCGTCTGCCGGACGCGGGAATCTGGCGGCCGATCAGTCTGGTGTGCGTGAACGAGGTCCGGCTGGAGGACGCGCTGATCCTGCAGGAGCATCGGGACGGAAAGGTCTTCCTGAAGGTCACGCCCCATGTGGAATGCGAGCCCGGCGCGGAATGGAGCTGGTCGGCCGCCCTGACCACGCCAGAGGGCGAACGCCGCCCCATGGACGAGGACGGCCGCATCGTGATCGAAGACCCGCAGCTGTGGTGGCCCGCCGGTTACGGGGAGCAGCCGCTGTACGAGGTCTGCGTCACCGTCAACGCGCCCGACGGCCCCCAGCAGTGGAAGCGCCGCATCGGCCTGCGCACTCTGTCCGTCTCCCGGGAGAAGGATCAGTGGGGCGAGGAATTCTGCCATATCGTCAACGGGGTGAAGGTGTTTGCCATGGGCGGCGACTATATCCCGGAGGACAACCTCCTCAGCCGGGTTACGCCGCAGCGCACCCGCCGCCTGCTGGAGGACGCGAAGCTGGCTCATTTCAACACCGTCCGCATCTGGGGCGGCGGATATTATCCCGACGATTTCTTTTATGATATCTGCGACGAGCTGGGCCTGCTGGTGTGGCAGGACTTTCTCTACGCCTGCGCCTTTTACGACCTGACCCCGGCGTTCGAGGCCTCCATCCGCAAGGAGACGGAGCAGAACGTGCGCCGCCTGCGCCATCACCCGTCGCTGGCCCTTCTGTGCGGCAATAATGAGATGGAGATGTTCCAGGCCGCTGCGCTGAAGCTGGATATGAACGGCGAGAACCACGAGTTTGCCCCGTCCGCCATGCATCATCACGCGGACTATATCAAAATGTTCGAGTCCATCATCCCGGAAATTTGCCGCCGGGAAGCGCCCCAGACGTTCTACTGGCCCGCGTCCCCCTCCAGCGGCGGCTCCTACGACGACCCCAACGGCGAAAATCGGGGCGACGTGCATTACTGGGACGTGTGGCACGGCGAGAAGCCCTTTACCGAGTATCGGAAGTTCTTCTTCCGCTATACCTCCGAGTTCGGCTTCCAGTCCTTCCCCTGCCTGAAAACGGTGGAGAGCTTCACCCTGCCGGAGGATCGCAATATTTTCTCCCGGGTGATGGAGCGCCACCAGCGCAATAAGGCCGCCAACGGCAAGATTTTGTCCTATCTGAGCCAGACCTACCGCTACCCGGAGAGCTTCGATAACCTGCTGTACGCCTCCCAGCTGTTGCAGGCGGACGCCATCCGCTGCGGCGTGGAGCACTGGCGGAGGAACCGGGGCCGCTGCATGGGCGCGGTGATCTGGCAGCTGAACGATTGCTGGCCCGTGGCTTCCTGGTCGTCCATCGACTATTTCGGCCGCTGGAAGGCGCTGCACTACGCGGCCAGGCGCTTCTTCGCCCCGGTGATGATCTCCTGTCAGGAAGAGGGCGAAGTGAGCCAAAATCCGCAGATCAACGAGTTCCGCACTGAGCCTATCCGGGTCAGCGCCCGGCTGTGCGTCAGCAACGAGACCCGGGAAACGGTCGGCGGGCTGGTTCGCTGGGCCTTGCGCACCCCGGATGGGGCCGTTGTTCGGCAGGGCGAAAAGACGGTGGTCGTCCCCGCCCTGTCCAGCCGGTGGCTGGAGGAGGAAGCCTTCCCGGAGGCCAGCGTGACGGAGCATTACCTGAGCTATGCCTTCGTCGTGGAGGGCGAGGCCGTCAGCCGAGGCGCGGTGCTGTTCTGCGCACCCAAGCATTTCGCCTTCCGCAATCCCGACCTGCGGGTCTCGGCGCAGGACGGCGAGATCACGGTGGAAGCGTCCGCTTTTGCCAAGGCCGTGTATGTGGAAAGCAACGACCCCGACCTGATACTCAGCGATAACTTCTTCGATATGGACCCCGGCATTCGGAAGCTGCAAGTGCTTCGGGGAAGCGCGGAGGGGCTTCGCGTCCGTAGCGTATACGACATTTGACAGATGTGGGGGATCAGGCCGGGGCGACCCGCTTGCGGCCCTGTTTCCCTGCGCTGCATTGATTTTTTTCATGAGAAAGGCGGATGGAATTGTCTCGTTTTTGGATGGGTCTGCTTTTAATAGGCGTGCTGCTTTGCGGCCTTTGGTTTCCGGCGACGGCGCAGGTGTATGAACAGGAAATGCCCGCTGACTGGCAGGAGAAGGACGTTCTGCGGATAACGGCCTTCGCCGTGGGGGAGGGCGACGCGCTGCTGCTGCGGTGCGGCGGCGAAAGCATGATGGTGGACGGCGGCCCCAAGCCCTTTCGGGATCCCATGAAGGCGGCCATGGAGCAGCGGGGCATCCGCCATTTCAAGTATCTGCTGAACACCCATAGCCACGACGACCATATCGACGGACTGTATTACCTGATGCTGAATGGCTTCACCGCCGACGAGTACCTGCACCCCTACACCGAGTGGTGGGCCCGGGCGGATAAGGAGCTGCATGGACGCACCATCCAGCTGACGGAAAAGCTGGGCATTCCCAACCGGCAGGTGGGGGAAGGGGACACGCTGACGCTGGGCGGCGCGGAGCTGAAGCTGCACCGCTACACCAAGGTGAACAACACCAATGCCAAGTCCCTGCTGACCAAAGTGACCTTCGGACACGCTACGGTGCTTTTGTGCGCCGATATTACGGGCCGCGCCCAGAAGGGCTTTCTGACCCAGCTTGAGCCGGAAGAGCTGAAGGCGGATGTGATCAAAATCCCTCATCACGGCATCACCCCGGTAGAACCGGATTTTCTGACCGCCGTCAGTCCGGCCTTCGCCGTTGTGACCAATTACGCGGATGAAAAAAGGCTCTCCAAGCTGATGTACCAGCTGGAGGGCCGGGGGATCCCACATTATTTCAGCGGAGAGGGAACGGTGGAACTGGCCACCGACGGAACGGACTGGTACGTGTGGCAGACACTGGGCGAATTTTGATTCAGCCCACGTCCATGACCAGCACCTCGGGACGCTCACTCATGTCCCGGGCCGTCAGCCGCAGGAAGGGCGCACGGGCCGCTTTTGGGGCGTTGATCTGCTGCAGGAACGTCTCCACGCCGGCAATGGGCATGTCCGGGTCGAAGTCCGTTTTGTAATGCATAGGGATGGTCAGCCGGGGACGGATCAGCTCCCGCGCCTGCGCGGCTTCCGCCGCGTCGATGGTGTAGTAGCCGCCAACGGGCAGCAGCAGCACGTCCACCCGGCCCAGCTCCCGCACCTGCGCGGGCGTGGGAATGTGCCCCAGATCGCCTAAGTGGGCGATGCGCAGTCCTTCGCTTTCCAGCACGAACATCAGGTTTTGTCCCCGGTGCGCGCCGCCATGATGGTCGTGGCAGCAGGGGATGCCCGTCAGCCGTACGTCGGGCGCGGGCTGCACCTTTCCGGCCGTGTCGATCAGCTTATGTTCGCCGGTCAGGCTGCTGACCCCGTCGTGATCGTGGTGATGGTGGCTGACGACGCACACGTTCGCGGCGATCCGGCGCTTGGGGTAATCGTAGAACTCCCCATAGGGATCAAAGGCGACAACGGTGCCTTTTTCGGTAGTAACGGTGAAGAAGGAATGCCCCCAGTATTCCAGCAGCATGGCTTACGCTCCTTTCTGGTTTTGCAGATGGACGTTCAGCAGCTGGCCGCCCAGCGTGGGCAGCGGTTTCCCCTGCCGCAGAAGGGCGGCGCAGGTCTCGTGAAGGGATTTGAGTTCTCCGGGTCGTACCGTCCAAAGCCACAGGGCCCGGTTCAGCTCCATGGGCTGGACGGCCAGCGGCGCGGGATGCAGCAGCAGCAAGCGGCACAGCGAATAGGCGGCGAAGTCTTCCTCCCGTTTTGGAAAGGCGTGAAGTTCAAGGGTCAAACTGCCCGCCATGTCCTGCCAGACAGCGTCCGCCCGGTCAATGAGCCATAGCCCCGGCCGTTTTTCCGGCAGGAGCCGCCAACCCAGACGGGTCAGCGTTTCTTCGGCCCCGGACAGGTCGCCGCCCCGGCGGGGCAGGTCGCACACCAGCAGCCCCTCCGGCGTATCGCTGAAACGGAGAAAGCAGCCGTTCAGGCTGAAAGGCTGCAAGGCTTCGTACAGCGCCGCTTTTGCATCCGTCAGAGAGACCAGCTCATTCATGGGCTTCGTTTTGGCGCATCAGCCGAATTTCCATTTCATGGGACGCGGCGAACTGGCCGTTCAGGTCCATCTGGTAATGGAGCGAAATTTCTCCGCCTTCTTCATCCAGCCGCGTTTTGAGCCGGGTGCAGAACAGCGCCAGATCCATGCTGCCGAAGGGCGTGTCATACTGCCCCTCGTAGCGCTGGCCCCGGCGGAAGATCATCTGGGTGGCGTAGTCCCCGCCGCGCTCCATCATCAGCGTGTCGTCCTCCAGTGTGATGGTAATGGGCTGGGGCGGCAGGGCTTCGTCCAGCACCTCCTCATAGGTCAGCACGGAGCGGCCGTCCTCCAGCGTGAGCCTGCCCGAGGTCAGCAGGGTAATGGGTTCTTCCTCGTCGTCGCGGCGGGCGACGGCCTGCAGGGAAACCAGCACGGGAATCGTAAGCGTACTACCACCTCATTATGGAAATCCTTGAGAATGTACTATATCACAGAAAAGAGGAACGATGCAATGCTTTGTCTCAAAGCGCGGGCGAAAATCAACTGGACGCTGGATATTCTGGGCCGGCGGGCCGACGGCTACCATCAGATGGATATGCTGATGCAGTCCGTTCGGCTGGCGGACACCCTCTGGCTGGAGGAAAGCGACCGGCTCACGCTGGAGGACGCGGGGCAGGGCTTTCACACCGAAGCGGGGGACGGAGAGGCCTGCGCCGCTCCCGTTCCTTTTGATGAAAACAATCTGGCGGTCAGGGCCGCCCGGGCGCTGCAAAAGGCCGCGGGGATCGAAAACGGCGCGCGGATGCGGCTGCGCAAGGCGATCCCCTCCGGGGCGGGCATGGGCGGCGGCAGCGCGGACGCAGCTGCGGCGCTGATCGGCCTGAACCGCCTGTGGAACTTGAATTTTTCGACAGCAGAGCTGGAGCGCATCGGCCTGACCGTGGGGGCGGACGTGCCCTTTCTGGTGCGGGGCGGTCTCTGCCGCGCCGAGGGCGTGGGCGAACAGCTGACCTCCCTGACCCCTGCGCCAAAGTGCTGGCTGGTGCTCTGGCAGCCCTGCGATGGACTGAGCACCGGCGAAATCTTCACGGCCTTTGACTATACGCCTTCGGAAAGGCTGGCCCGGCCCCAGACCCTCCGGGCGGAGGAAGCCTTGCTGGCGGGAGACTTGCCCGCACTGGCGGCTTCCATGAACAATGTGCTGGAAGGAGTCAGCGCGGCAAAACGCCCGCAGCTGGAACGCGCCCTTCACCGGCTGGAAGAATTGGGCGCACTGCGGGCCATGATGACGGGCAGCGGCTCGGTAGTCTACGGCCTGTTCGGGTCGGAGGGGGCCGCAAACGCGGCGCTTTCCGGGCTGGATAAGGAAAAAGGCTTCCGCGCAGTGACCTGCACGGAAGCCCAAGGGGTGGAGTTTATTCCTCCTCTTTCGTAAACCCGAACCCGGCGATCTCCGTCACTGGCAGGGAAAACACGATGGAGCCGGCGGGGGAGTCGGGACCCGCTTCTTTCAGAATGGAACGCATGATGGCCGTTTTCTGCTCCGTCTTGGTCAAGATCAGGACGATCTCCTTTTCCGAGGCCAGAGAAACGGCGTAGAATTTCTGGGCGCTATGAGAGCCGGTGCCCTTGCCGTGCACAACGGTGCCGCCGGTGGCCCCGGCCGCCCGGGCGGCGTTCATCACCAGATCGGTGCAGCCCTCGTTGGCGATGGCCAGAATCAGCTCGTAGTCAAAATTCAGCTCCGGGGTATATTTGGGCGATTGTTCGCCGCTGAGATAAGCCAAGGTCTTTCCTCCTCCCACACTTTTCACGGGTACCGCAATGGTGATGCCCTGCCCCGGCATCCCCAGAAACAGCTTGCGCTTCAGCTCCCGGATCAGCTCCCGGGTTTTTTCCGGGCTGGCAACGTTCAGAACGATGCGCTTGAAGTTGTTCTCGATGCCCAGCAGATCCATCATGCTGCGGGTGGCGGTGCCGCGGCCGTGGGTCGCGATGCTCATGGGCATCCCCAGCTGCTGGCAGAGCTCCGTCATAGCGTCCAGCGTGTCCGGATGGATGATCGAAATGATGTAATTCATCGGTTCACCCCCAAAGTTCGACGATATCGTCGTCGCCGTATTCAGGCTCGGGCTGCGCGGCAGGCTTGCGGCGGCCGTAGAGCACGCCCATCGTCTGGATGGAAATCAGCGGCATCATGGCAACCAGCGCCACCACGCCGAAAGCGTCCTGCAGCACATTGCCGCCCAGCGCCGCGCTGGCTCCCATCATGAACTGCAGCATGAACGTGGCGGTCATGGGGCCGGAGGCAACGCCGCCGGAGTCGAAGGCGATGGCCGTGTAGATGTCCGGCACAAAGAAGGTCAGGCCCAGCGCCAGCGCATAGCCGGGCACCAGGAACCACAGGATGGAAATGCCCGTCAGCACCCGGAGCATGCTCAGCCCCATGGCGATGGCAATGGCGATGGAAAGGCTCAGCTTGATGGCCTTGCCGGGGATCATGCCCTCGCTGACCTCTTCGATTTGCTTTTCCAGCACGTAGACCGCCGGTTCGGCAGAGATGATGAACCAGCCCAGCAGCATGGCCAGCGGGATCAGCCAGTAATAGGTCCAGCCGTTGGTCAGCGCCCCGCCCAGCACCGTGCCCAGAGAGGAAAAGCCCACGTTGACCCCGGTCAGGAACAGCACCAGCCCCACATACGTGTACAGAATACCCACGCAGATCTTGAGGAAGGAGCGCCGGTTCAGCCGGAAGCTGCACACCTGAAAGATCAGGAAGATCAGCACCACCGGCGAAAGCGCCACGGCCATTTCCTTCAGATAGACGGGAATGGCGGTCAGGTAGGCCCTGCCGATGGCCGCGGTGTTTGCAAAGGAAAGCACGCTGGTTTCCACGACGGTTTCCGGGCTGGAATAGAAGAAGCCCAGCACCAGCACCGCCAGAATGGGGCCGATGGAGCACAGCGCCACCAGACCGAAGCTGTCCGCCTCAGCCTTTCTGTCGCTACGGATGTTGGAAACGCCCACGCCCAGCGCCAGAATAAAGGGGACGGTCATGGGCCCGGTGGTCACGCCGCCGGAATCGAACGCCACGCTCAAAAAGTCCGAATCGGCCAGCGCGGCCAGCGCAAAGACAACGCCGTAAAAGATCAGCAGCAGCCACCGAAGCTGAATGCCCCGGATGATGCGCAGCATGCACACCGCCAGAAAGAAGCCTACGCCCAGCCCCACCGTGACCAGCAGCACCGTGCTGTTGATGTGGGGCACGGTTTCCGCCAGCACCTGCAGGTCAGGCTCGGCAATGGTGATGGCAAAGCCCAGCACCAGACTGACCAGCAGGATCAGCGGCAGGTTGCGGCTCTTGGTCAGCGACGTGCCGATGCGGTTGCCGATGGGGGTCATGGAAGTTTCCGCGCCCAGCGTAAAAATGCCCATGCCCACGATGATCAGAATGGAGCCCAGAAAAAAGCTCAGCAGAAGATCGGGCGACACCGGCGATACGGACAGACACAAAAGCCCTACGATCAGCAGAATCGGAAGCACCGACAGCGCTGATTCCTTGATTTTTTCCTGAACGAGACTGCGGGTTTGTTTGAGTTCCTGTTTTCGGTTGCTTTTTCGGATGGATGGTTCCTCCTTTCGATATTTTCGGGAGTATGGCGGGGGACACTTTCAGCCGATACTTCCCACATTTTACGATACTAAAATGGTAAAGGAAAATCCTGGAAAAGTCAACCTTACGGGCAAAAAGTCACGGTTTGTTCATGCAAACAGAGAAAGCCGGGCAAGTCATGCCCTGCCGGGCGGGCGCGCCCTGCGGAAGGGTTGCAATTAGGGCGCAAGATGGTATAATAGACATAAGTTTAGCTGCTTTTTTCCTGCCCGTCATGGGAGAAAAATTCTTCGAAGAGGCAGAGACGCGCAGCAACGGAAAGAAGGCGTAAAGTATGGCAAATCCCACCTTTACCATTACTCTGGAAAACGGCGGCGTGATGAAGGGCGAGCTCTACCCGGAGATCGCTCCTCAGAGCGTGGGCAACTTTATTTCTCTGGCCAACAGCGGCTTCTATGACGGATTGATCTTCCACCGCTGCATCCCCGGCTTCATGATCCAGGGCGGCTGCCCCGAGGGCACCGGCATGGGCGGCCCCGGCTACCGCATCAAGGGTGAATTTTCCGCCAACGGCGTGAAAAACGACCTCAAGCATACCTATGGCGTTCTGAGCATGGCCCGCAGCATGATGAAGGACAGCGCCGGTTCCCAGTTCTTCATCATGACCAGCGACAGCCCCCATCTGGACGGCCAGTACGCCGCCTTCGGCAAGGTGCTGGAAGGCATGGACGAGGCGGAGAAGATCGTTTCCCAGCGCACCGACCGGATGGACCGCCCGCTGGAGCCTCAGCGCATCCAGTCCATTCGCGTGGAGACCAACGGCGTGGAATATCCCTTTACGAAGCTGTAAGCGGTTTCCGGCGGCGGAGGGGCAGACGCCCTTTCGCCGCCTTTTCTCTGGAAATGAAATGCTGAAGGGCTTCGGCCCGGAGGGGAGAAAGTGCCATGAAATCGAATCATCCCGTTCCGGAGCTGCTTTGCCCTGCTGGAAGCGAAGAAGCGCTCCATGCCGCCGTGGACAGCGGCGCGGACGCGGTGTATTTGGGAGCCAAAGCCTTCGGGGCCCGGGCTTCCGCTGTGAACTTCGACGGGGAGGGGCTGGCCCGGGCGGTGGAATACGCCCACCTGCATCATGTCCGGGTGCATGTGACCGTCAACACGCTGGTGAAGGAGCAGGAGTTCTCCGGCGTTGGGGAGACCCTGCGGGCCATCGCCGCCGCCAGAGCCGACGCGGTCATTGTTCAGGATCTGGGCGTGGCGGCGCTGGTGCGGGACGAGTTTCCCACGCTGAAGCTCCATGCCAGTACCCAAATGGCTCTTTCCAACGCCGACGACGCGGTTTTTGCCCGGAACTTCGGCTATGACCGGGTGGTGCTGGCTCGGGAATGCCCGCTGGACGAAATTCGCCGTGTGGTGGAGACGGGCGTGGAGACGGAAGTTTTTGCTCACGGCGCGCTATGTACCGCCGTCAGTGGACGGTGTTTGATGTCCTCCATGGCGGGCGGACGAAGCGGCAACCGGGGCCGGTGTGCCCAGCCCTGCCGAATGCGTTTTGAGTGGAACGGCAGGGAGGCGGCGTGGCTTTCGCTGAAGGATCTGTGCGCCTACCCTGCCCTGAAGGAGTTGTGGGATGCGGGCGTATGCTCCCTCAAGGTGGAGGGAAGGCTGAAAGGCCCGGAATATGTGGCCGTAGTGACGGAAGTCTACCGCCGGGCGCTGGACGATCTGGCGGCGGAACGGTTTGACCCGGAAGACCCGGCCCCCATGGAAAAGCTGCGGCAGATCTTCAACCGGGGCGGATTTACCCGGGGCCATGCGGGCGGCGCGGAGGACGCGGCCCTGTGCGCGCCGGAACGGGTGAGCCACGAGGGTCTGCCGCTGGGCACGATCGCGTCCGTCCGTGGAAATCTGGCACGGGTACGATTGATTCGTCCGCTGCACGACGGCGACAGTCTGCAGCTGCGCCAGCGGCAGGACGACGACCTGCGCTATTCCGGCCCGGAGACCCCGGCCGGTCAGGAGGCAGTGCTGCGGCTTCGGCCCGGTCTGACGGCGGCCCCCGGCACGGAGGTGGCGCGTCTCAGCGACGCGAAGCAGCTGGAAGCGGCGCGTAGCCATGCCCCCAAGCCCATTCCCGTTCAAATGCGCGGCTTTTTTGCCCTGAACCGCCCCATGACGCTGACCCTCTCTGATGGGGAAAGCACGGTAACGGTGGAGGGACAGCCGGTGCAGGCGGCGGCCCATCGAGCCGCCACGGAGGAAGAAGCGCGCCGCCAGCTAAGCAAGTTGGGGGACACGCCCTTTGCGCTGGAAACGCCGGATGACCTGACACTTGAGCTGGCGGACGGCCTGTTCCTGCCAGTCAGCGCTCTGAACGCCCTGCGCCGGGAGGGGATCGCGGCGTTGGTCGCCGCACGGATCGAAGCCTTCTGGCAGGCGGGGCAGAAAATGCATACCCGGGCGAGAAAACCATGGGGGAAAGCGCTGCCCACGACCAGCGGCGAGCCTTTGACTGCGGATTCGCTGACCGTCTGCTTTTCCGACCCGGCAATGGCGGACGAGTTGCTGCAATGCGGCGCAAACCGGCTCTGGTTCCAGCCCCGCAGCTATCGTCTGTCAGAACTGGAACAGGATTTGAACCGACTGCCTGACGGCTGCTGGCTGGTGCTGCCGGTACAATGCACCGAACCCGAACTGCGCGTCATTCGTCGGGTGGCTGAGACGGCGAAGCTGGGCGGTATCGTGGTCCAGAGCATGGGGCAGATCCGCTTTGCCGACCGCTGGCCCGTGTTTTTCGGCGACGCTCTGCCGGTGACGAACCGGCGGGCGCTGGAAGCCCTGCGGGAGTTGCCCGTCGTCGGCTTTACCCTTTGGACGGAATGGACGGAGCAGGAACAGCGGGAGCTGATGCCCCTGCCCCTGCCCGCCCTGTGCCCGGTCTATGGCCGGGAGCGGCTGATGATCCTGAACCACTGCCCGGCACGGGTGATGCGCGGCCTTTCCGAAGGTCGTGAGAGCTGCCGGTTCTGCCGCACCCCCGATCAGGCCTGCGGGCAGATGGAGCCGGTGCTGCGGGATCAGCGGGGATATGCTTTCCCCCTGCGGCGAACGGCGTTCTCGGACGGCTGTCAGGTGAATGTCTACAACGCCCTGCCCACCGACCTGCGGGCCTGTGACGGCGAGCGCCGCGCCCTTGGGGCGGGAATGCTGGTGCGTTTCACCACCGAGCCCCCAGAGGAGCAGCGGGAGATCACAAAAATTTTTGCGGCTCTGCGGGACGGCCAGTCCGTTCCACAGGCCGTGAACGCCACCGCCGGTCACTGGCGGCGGGGCGTGGAATAAACCTTCCGTCTGGAAGGAAAGGAGAACCTTATGGAACAGGATCGTGCGTTGCGCGTACTGGAATTTACGAAAATACGGGAAATGCTGGCTCAGCACGCCATCACCGAGGAGGGCAAACAGCGCTGTCTGGAACTGGTGCCTTACCATGATCTGGGCGATGTGAACCACGCCCTTGCCGAAACGGAGGAGGCCGTGGTGCTGCTGACCTATCTGGGGCAGAACCCGCTGGTCAGCTACCCGGACGTGCGGGAGTCCATTGCCCGTGCCCAGAAGGGCGCGTGCCTGAGCCCCCGGATGCTGCTGGACGTTTCCGCCTTTCTCCGCGCCGCCCGCGCTGCCCGGAGTGCGCTGGTGCGCGATCGGGACGACACCCCCATTCTGACGGGGCTGGCTTCCCGGCTGACTGTGCTGGAACGGGTGGAGACCGACATCAACGACGCGATTTTGAGCGAAGAGGAGATCGCCGACCGGGCTTCTACGGAGCTTTACCAGATTCGGCGGCAGATTCGCAGCGCCAACGAGCGGATGCGGGACAAGCTGAACCAGATGATCCGCTCCTCCAGCTTTGCCAAAAATCTGCAGGACAGCATCATCACCATGCGGGGCGACCGCTACTGCATCCCGGTGAAGGCCGAGTGCCGGGCCAACGTGCCCGGTCTGGTCCACGACCAGAGCGCCAGCGGGGCCACGCTGTTTATCGAGCCCATGTTTGTGGTGGAGCTGGGCAACGACCTGAAGCAGCTCTACGCCAGGGAGCAGCAGGAGATCACCCGCATCCTGCAGGCCCTGTCCGATTCGCTGGCCCCCTACGGCGAGGCGCTGGAGGGCAATCTGGCGCTGCTGCGGGAATTGGATTTTGCCTTTGCCAAGGGCCTGCTGGGCCGCCAGATGCGGGCCGTGCTGCCGAAGATCAACCGGGAGGGACGGCTGAAGATCGTCCGGGGACGGCATCCCCTCATCGACCCGGAAAAGGTGGTGCCCAGCGATCTGTGGCTGGGGCAGGACTTTACCACCCTCATCATCACCGGCCCCAACACCGGCGGCAAAACCGTCACCCTGAAAACCGTGGGCCTGTTTACCCTGATGGCGCAGGCCGGGCTGGAGGTGCCTGCCGAGCTGGGCACGGAGCTGGCGGTGTTCGATCACGTTTACGCGGACATCGGCGACGAGCAGTCCATCGAGCAGTCCCTGTCCACCTTCTCGGCCCACATGACCAACATCGTGTCCATCCTGCAAAAGGTGGAGGACAACGATCTGGTGCTGTTCGACGAGCTGGGCGCGGGCACCGACCCTACCGAGGGCGCGGCGCTGGCCCAGAGCATTCTGAAAGCACTGCTGGGCCGAAAAATCCGCACCATGGCCACCACCCACTACAGCGAGCTGAAGGCCTTCGCTTTAAGCACCCCCGGCGTGGAAAACGCCAGCGTGGAGTTCGACGTGGAATCCCTGCGGCCCACCTACCGGCTGTCCATCGGCATTCCCGGCAAGAGCAACGCCTTCGAGATCTCCCGCAAGCTGGGGCTGGACGAGAGGCTGATCGACGGCGCCAAGGAGCTGCTGAGCAAGGAGGACGTGCGCTTCGAGGACGTGATCGCCAACGCGGAGTATCACCGGCAGATTGCCGAGCGGGAACGGGAAATGGCGGAAGAGACCCGCAAGGAGACCGTCCGCCTGCGCAACGAGGCCGAAAAGCTCCGCCGGGAGATCGAGCAGAGCAAGGACAAGAGCATGCAGAAGGCCAAGGCGGAGGCCCGGCGCATTCTGGAAAACGCCCGCCGGGAGGCGGACGGCATCATCGGCGAGCTGAAAGCCATGAAGAAGCAGGCGCAGATCCCCGAGCACGAGCTGCAAAAGCTGCGCAAACGCATGGACGACAATCTGGACGCGGTCAGCGAGGGCATCGGTGAGGCCAATGGCATCGGCTTCACGCCGCCCAAGACCGTCCGGGTGGGCGAGAATGTGGAGATCGTCCATCTGAAAACAAAGGCCGTGGTGCTCAGCCTGCCCGATGGCAAAAACGAGGTGCAGGTGCAGGCGGGCATCATGAAGATGAAGGTGCCGCTGAAGCAGCTGCGGGTCATCGAGCAGGAAAAGCCCAAGGCCAGCAAGGTCATGCGCAGCACCGCCGCAGCCAAGACTGTGCCCATGGAGGTGGACGTTCGGGGCATGAATCTGGAGGAAGCCACCGAAGCCGTAGATACCTATCTGGCGGACGCGGTGATGGCGGGGCTCAACGAGGTCAGCATCATTCACGGCAAGGGCACAGGCGTTTTGCGCACGGGCATCCAGAAGCATTTGAAGCGCCACCTGAACGTGAAATCCTTTCGGGACGGCATGTACGGCGAGGGCGAGCAGGGCGTGACCGTGGTTACGCTCAAATAAAAATTCCCCTTCCTTTCCTGAAAAAATGGGAAAGAAAGGGGAAAATTTCTTTTATGACAGTAACAATGAAAAATGCAGCTCGTCAGAGCTGCATTTTGATGGAGCGGGTGATGGGAATCGAACCCACGTAACCAGCTTGGAAGGCTGGGGCTCTACCATTGAGCTACACCCGCAGGGGGATGAAAACATCCCAGATAAAAAAATGGAGCGGTAGACGGGATTCGGACCCGCGACATCCACCTTGGCAAGGTGGCACTC
>URJB01000028.1 GCA_900548145.1 uncultured Eubacteriales bacterium
TTTGCACACTTTTCTTTCGCCATCGAAAGAAAAGTGTGAGCGCCCCATGGGACGGTAAGTCCCAATCCGCGCCGTAGTCGGCGCGTCAATCCTCCGGCGGGGAAGCCGTATCATGAGGCAATCAGGAGCTTTTCATGCGCCCGACCCCCTCGGGGCGGCAGCCCCACTCCCGCGCCGTAGTCGGCGCGTCAATCCCCGTCCGGGACAACGGGTATGCGTCTGCGGGCGCACCAAAGGGCTTTTCGCTCGCCTCTTTGGAAACCTTCGGGCACCGAAGCTGGAGAGAGACCCATGGAACGCCCGTTCCCAAAATGCTCCCCATTCTTTACAATTATCCCCGGGAAAAATTTTCTTGATGTCAGCATTTTCCGTCCGCAGAGCGAGACACCGCTTCAGGAAAGCCCCCTTTCCCGCCGCATACGCAGCCTTTCGTTTTTTCCTTGCATGAATCCTAAAAACTTCTTATAATTAAGTCCGTTTTGAAAAAAGAGGAAGGAGCAAACGTAATGCAGCAGGATAAAACTTTTTTGGGAACCGAACCCGTTGGAAAATTGCTGTGGCGGCTGGGCGTGCCGACGGTGATCGCCCAGCTGGTCAATATGCTGTATAATATCGTGGATCGAATCTATATCGGCCATATGCCGGTGGACGGCAGTCTCGCCCTGACCGGCGTGGGTGTGTGTATGCCGCTGATCCTGATCGTCTCCGCCTTTTCGGCCTTCGTGGCCTCCGGCGGCGCGCCCCGCGCGTCCATTGCCATGGGCCGGGGAAATGACGCGGAAGCGGAAAAAATTCTGGGCGGCTGCTTTATGCTGCAGGCCATCATTTCCGTCATTCTGACGGCGGTGATGCTGCTGTGGAGCCGGGAAATGCTGCTTGTGTTCGGAGCCAGCGAAAATACCATCGGTTTCGCGATGGATTATATGAGCATCTACGCCCTCGGCACCCTGTTCGTCCAGCTGACGCTGGGTATGAACGCCTTTATTACGGCGCAGGGCTTCGCCACCGTGGGAATGCAGACGGTGCTCATCGGCGCTGTGCTGAATATCGTGCTGGACCCGGTGCTGATTTTTGGGCTGGGAATGGGCATCCGGGGCGCGGCAGTGGCCACCGTTCTGTCGCAGGGCGTTTCCTGCGTGTGGGTGCTTCGTTTCCTGACGGGGAAAAAGACCATCCTCCGGCTGAAAAAGGAAAACTTTTTCCCGGGAGCAAAGCTGATTTTGCCCTGCATCGCGTTGGGTCTGGCTACCTTCACCATGCAGGCCAGCGAGAGCGTGATCTCCGTCTGCTTCAATTCGTCCCTGTTGAAATACGGCGGCGACCTGGCCGTGGGGGCCATGACCATTCTGAGCAGCGTGATGCAGTTCGCCCTGCTGCCCCTGCAGGGCATTGCGCAGGGTTCCCAGCCGATCACCAGCTATAATTTCGGCGCGGGCAACGTGGGCCGGGTGCGGGAGACCTTCCGTCGGATGCTGACGGCCTGCCTGTGCTATTCCTGCGGGCTTTGGGCGCTCATTATGCTCTTTCCGCAGGCGTTTGCCGGTCTGTTCAGCTCGGACGCGGAACTGATCGCCTTCACGGCGAAAGCCCTGCGGGTGTACTGCGGCGCGCTGTTCCTGTTCGGCATCCAGATCGCCTGCCAGATCACCTTCGTTTCCATCGGAAACGCGCCCTGCTCGATCTTCGTGGCGGTGCTGCGCAAGTTTATCCTGCTGATCCCGCTGATCTACCTGCTGCCCCATCTGCTGGCCGACCAGACCATGGCGGTCTACGCGGCAGAACCGGCGGCGGACGCCATCGCCGTCACTTGTACGCTGCTGCTGTTCCTGTGGCAGTTCCGAAAAGCGTTGCGGAAATTGGAAAAGCAGACGGCGTAAAAAGAAAAATTGCCTGAAAAAACCGAAAAAGATAAATTTCGGCGGTCGATGCTGCTTTTTTCCCGCTATAAGGGACTGTCCTAAAGAGCGGATTGACAATCCTGCGGCCCTGCTCTATAGTAGGCTTACTTTGACCGCAACGATCGGTATTCCCGGAAAGGAAGATGACTTATGCTGACGACGGAGCAGCGCCTTCGGATGCTGGAAACGCCCCAAAAGACCTTCGATCTGGTGATCGACACCGACGCTTATAACGAAATCGACGACCAGTTCGCCATTTCCTACGCCCTGCGCGCGCAGGACCGGCTGCATCTGCTGGCGCTGTGCGCCGCGCCCTTTCATAATGAGCGTTCCACCGGCCCTGCCGACGGCATGGAGAAAAGCTATCAGGAAATTTTGAAGCTGCTGTCGCTGGCCGGGGAAAACGTGCCGGTCTACCGGGGCTCCACCACCTATCTGCCCGATGAAAAAACGCCCGTTCCATCCGATGCGGCACAGGCGCTGGCACAGCTGGCCATGGAGCACACCACTGAAAATCCCCTGTACGTGGCGGCGATCGGGGCCATCACCAACGTAGCGTCCGCCCTGCTGATGCAGCCGGAGATAGCCGACCGCATGGTGCTGGTCTGGCTGGGCGGCAGCGCCCTGCATTGGCCGGATAATCAGGAATTCAACATCCTGCAGGATGTAGCCGCCGCCCGGGTGGCGTTCGACTCCGGCGTGCCGCTGGTGCTGCTGCCCTGCCACGGCGTGGTCACGCATTTCACCACCACCGGGCCCGAGCTGGAATACTGGCTCCGGGGCAAAAATCCCCTGTGCGATTATCTGGTGCAGCAGACGGAGGACGCCGCAAACGCTTATGCGAAGGGGCACGTCTGGAGCCGGGTGATCTGGGACGTGACCACCATCGGCTGGCTGTTGAATCGGGAGGGGAAGTTCATGGCGGACAGGCTGATTCCCACGCCCATTCCCCAGTACGATCACCATTACAGCGAGGACTTCCGCCGTCCGCTGTGCCGCTATGTCTATATGATCCGCCGCGACGAGCTTTTCGAAGACCTGTTCACCCGGCTGGCCCGATAAGAAAAAACGATACGCCCCCGCAGGGATTTGCCTGCGGGGGCGCTTTCCATATTTTAACTTTTCGGGGTCAACGCGCCAGAAATTCCTCCATGATTTTGACGCTGGCCGTAGAACCGATTCGGGATACCCCGAGGTCGATCATCCGAAGAGCGGCGTCCAGCGTGCGGATACCGCCGGCCGCCTTGACCTTCACCTCGCCGCGGGTGCGCTCCACCATCAGCCGAACGTCCTCCTCGGTGGCGCCGCCGGTGCCGAAGCCCGTCGAGGTCTTGACAAAGTCGGGGCGGATGCTGCGGGCGATATCGCACAGCGCGATTTTTTCTTTCTGCGTCAGGTAGCAGTTTTCGAAGATCACCTTGGAAATGGCTCCGCGCGCGCGGCAGGTCTCCACGATCCCTTCCATTTCCTTTTCGATGAAGGTATAGTCCTTTTCTTTCAGGCGCGTCAGGTTGACCACGTAGTCGATCTCGTCCGCGCCGTTTTCCAGCGCGTTTTCGGTTTCCAGCTTTTTGATCTCGCGGGTGGACTGGCCCAGCGGAAATCCGATGGCCGCGCCTACATGGATGTCCGTACCGGCCAGCAGCCGTTTGCACAGCCGGACGGGGGCGGGGTTGATGGCCACCATTCGGAAATGATATTTTCTGCTTTCGGCGCAGAGGGTCTCAAAATCAGCGTCCGTCGCATAGGCGCGCAGCTGGGTATGGTCGAAGTATTGAGCCAGTTGGTCGGCGTTCATATGGGGTTCTCCTTTTTGTTTTTTCTAGCCAATTATCATTATAAGGGAAAACACGAATATTCGCTACCTTTTTGTACAAACATACTGACGGTGCGGGCAGAAGGAATGGCATAGAGATTGTTGTTGGCCTCGACATTTATACTATATTATTGCTTTTCCAAAAATGGGCCAATGACGATCCGATGATAAAAAAACAAGGATCATTTTCAAGACACAAAAGAAAACCCTCAAGTCTTTCGACTCAAGGGTTTTCTTGTTGGTGGAGCATAGGAGATTCGAACTCCTGACCCCAACACTGCCAGTGTTGTGCGCTACCAACTGCGCTAATGCCCCGCACTCAACGTTGGATATCTTACCACGTTTTTCTGCGTTTGTAAAGACCTATTTCTCATTTTTTTGAGAAAAATAAGGACGTTTCTGCGAAAAACGATGGAGGATGCAATCAATTTACTTTAGAAGAGTTCTTGTAAAGCAATCTGGCTATCCGACCTTGTAAAATCGGACAGCCAGATTAAGAATTAGGTTCAGCCTTGTTTATTCATACATCACAGGGTTGAAAGGCCTCAAACAGCAGGTGCTTGAGTTCTATAATCATTCCCACTCAATACTGGCCGGGGGCTTGGTGGTGATATCGTACAGGACGCGGTTGCAGCCGTTGACCTCGCCGACGATGCGGGTGGCGATCTTGCCGAGCAGGTCGTAGGGCAGTTGGGCCACGTCGGCGGTCATGAAGTCGTCGGTGGTGACGGCGCGGATGGCTACAGCGTAGGCGTAGGTGCGCTCGTCGCCCATGACGCCCACGCTGCGGGCGTTGGTCAGGACGGTGAAGTACTGGGAAATTTTGCTGTCCCAGCCGGCCTTGGCGATCTCCTGACGCAGGATCAGGTCGCTTTCCCGGACGATGCG
Source organism: uncultured Eubacteriales bacterium (assembly GCA_900548145.1). Taxonomy (GTDB): domain Bacteria; phylum Bacillota; class Clostridia; order Christensenellales; family Aristaeellaceae; genus Limiplasma. The sequence continues at coordinate 4,603 of URJB01000028.1, forward strand.
GACTTTTTCGGGGGTCAACTCGCCGATAACGCGGATGGCCAGACCGGGGCCGGGGAAAGGCTGACGGTAGACCAGACTCTCGGGCAGACCCAGCGCTACGCCCAGACGGCGGACTTCGTCCTTGAAGAGCATCCGCAGAGGCTCTACCAGACTTTCAAAGCCCAGCTCCTTGGGTAGGCCGCCCACGTTGTGATGGCTCTTGATGACCGCGCTGCCCTTGACCTGACCGCTTTCGATCACGTCGGGATAAATGGTGCCCTGAGCAAAATGGTCGCGCTTGCCCAGCTTCCTGGCTTCTTCCTTGAAGACCTCCACAAAGTCGCGGCCGATGATCTTGCGCTTCTGTTCCGGATCGGTCACGCCCTTCAGGTCGGCGAAGAAACGCTCGGACGCGTCCGCGTGAACCAGCTCCACCGGGAAGGTTTTGGTGAAAATATCCACCACCTGATCGCTCTCGCCGGCGCGCATGAAGCCGTGGTCTACGTATACGCAGGTCAGACGGCTGCCGATGGCGCGGTAGAGAAGCGCGGCGGCCACGGCGCTGTCCACGCCGCCGGAAAGGCCCAGAAGAACGGTGCCGTCGCCCACCTGCTCACGGATCTGGCGCACGGCGATGTCAATGTAGGCTTCCATGCTCCAGTCGCCGCGGCAGGCGCAGATGTTCATCAGGAAGTTCTCCAGAAGGCGGGTGCCCTCGTCGGTGTGGGTCACTTCGGGGTGGAACTGCACGCCGTACATCCGGCGCTGATCGTCGCCCATGGCCGCCACCGGGCAGGACGCGGTGTGAGCCAGCACCCGGAAGCCTTCCGGCGGCTGCTTCACCTGATAGGTGTGGCTCATCCAGCAATGGCTGGAAGCGCTCATGCCGTTGGAAAGGGGATCGTGCACATCGTCTACCTGCATGACGGTGCGGCCGTATTCCCGCTGCGCGCCGCGTTCAATGGGCGCGCCGTGCAGATGGGCCATCAGCTGCATTCCGTAGCAAATACCCAGGACCGGCACACCCATCCGAAAAATTTCTTCATCTACCCGGGGAGAATCCGGATCCAATACGCTGGCCGGGCCACCGGAGAAGATCACGCCCTGCGGTTCCAACGCCCGTACTTCCTCCGCCGTCGCCGTGTAGGGCAGCACCAGGGAATATACGTTCAGTTCTCTTACTCGCCTGGCGATCAGCTGGGTATACTGTCCGCCAAAGTCCAAAATGACTACGCACTGCGGTTTTTCCGCCATGTCTGCTTTACCCCCTCGTTATTCTGTCGGGACTTAAAAATTATAGTGCAAAAACGGAAGAAGGGCAAGGGGATGTTTTTCCGTTTCGGCCGGTTGATTTTTTTCTGTTTGGCAGGATTTCGCGGCTGTTATTTCCCGGTGAACTATGCTACAATGACATCGACCTGCCGGATGCGTCCCCGGCGGGGATTTTGCTAAAGAAAGGATGCTGCCTATGCCCAATTTTTCCCTGCCCGGTCAGGTGTTTCTGGCCGCGGCGCAGCAGTACCAGACCCCCTTTCACCTTTATGACGAGGCGGCCATCCGCCGCACCGCCCGCCGCCTGAAAGCCGCCTTTTCGGGCGTGCCGGAGTTTCGGGAGTATTTCGCCGTCAAGGCGCTGCCCACCCCCGCGATTCTGCGCATTTTGAAGGACGAGGGCTGCGGTGTGGACTGCGCCAGCATGACCGAGCTGATGCTGGTGCGCGCCTGCGGCTTTCAGGGGCGGGACATTATGTTCTCCGCCAATGATGTGCCGCCGGAGGAGTTCCGGCTGGCCCGGGAATTGAACGCCTATATCAATCTGGATGACGCGACCCACGTGGCCACCCTGCGGGATAACGGCGGCATTCCCGAAGAAGTCTGCCTGCGCTATAATCCGGGCGACGCGTTTACCGTGGCGGGCGAGATCATGGGAGAGCCCAAGGAAGCCAAGTACGGCATGACCCGGGCGCAGCTTTCTCAGGCCCTGCGGGAGCTGAAAGCGGGCGGTGCCAAGCGCTTCGGCCTGCATTCCTTCCTGTGCAGCAATACCACCGACCCGGCCTATTACCCGGCGCTGGCCCGGTTGCTGTTTGAGACGGGCGTGGAACTGATGGAGGAGACCGGCCTGCTCCTGAGCTTCATCAACTTGTCCGGCGGCATCGGCATTCCCTATCTGCCCGACGCGCCGGAGGCGGATATCGAGGCCATTGGCGCGGGCGTGGCCCGGGAATATGACGAGGCCTTTACCCGCCGGGGCATTCGGGGCATAGCCATCAAGACCGAACTGGGCCGCTATATGACCGGCCCCAACGGCTGGCTGGTGACCCACATCATTCATGAAAAGAACATTTACCGGCACTATCTGGGGCTGGACGCTTCGGCCTGCGACCTGATGCGCCCCGCCATGTATGGCGCGTATCACCATATCACCATTCCCGCCCGGGAAGACCTGCCCCACGACCAGCTGGTGGACGTGACCGGCAGTCTTTGCGAAAATAACGACAAGTTTGCCGTCGACCGGCTGCTGCCCAAAGCGGAGGTCGGCGACGTGCTGGTGATCCACGATACCGGCGCTCACGGCCTGAGCATGGGCTACAACTACAACGGCAAGCTTCGCTGCAAGGAAGTGCTGCGCCGGGAGGACGGCTCGTTCCAGCTGATCCGCCGGGCCGAGACCCCCAGGGACTATTTTGCCACGCTGGACGTGGACGAGGTCTACCCCAAGCTGGGACTGGACTGACCGCTGAATGAAGGAGGATTTGCGAATGCGAAAGAAAGCGTTCCTGTGCCTTGTGTTTTCCGCCCTGCTGATCTGGGGCGCGCTGCTCCCCGCTCTGGCGGACGAGGAAGTGACCCTGACCATTCTGGATACGGAGGATGCGCAGCTGCCCGAAACGACCGAAACCGCGGAGCCTGCCGAGACCCAGCCGCCCGTGGGCAACGCGTCCGCCGGGGGCGATCCCGCCGCCCGGGAGGCCTTTATCGACGGGATCATCGCCATGGCCCAGAAGGAATACGAACAGGCGGGCGGCAAGGCGCATGAGGCTCAGTATGCCAGCAGCAATTATGTGTGCAAAAACTACACCGTCTATCTTTTCCGGGCCAACGCGGGGGCGTTCCGTATGGCGGAATTTCCCAACGTGCCCCTGAAGATCCCGGATAATAAGCCCCGGGAGGAATGCACCGACTACGTGTACGGCGTGGAATGGAAGGACGTGCCCGCCAGCGAGGGCAATCCCTTCTACGCGGCGGCCTCCTTCCGCTACGATACGTCCCTGAGCGCGGAGGAAAACCGGCAGAAGGCGCGGGCGTTCCTTCAGCAGGTGCAGAAGGGCGACTATTTCCAGATGGCCGCCAACTATTACTACGGCGTGGGCGCGCACAGCATGATCTTCATTGCGGACTACGACCCGGACACGGACACCGTCCGCTGGTGCGACAGCAACATGAAGGGCGAAAAGCGCAACGGCATTCGCTACGGCTATTTGCAGTTCGATGCGGTGAAGAAGATCGACTGGTTCGTGGACGCTTTCTGCCGCAAAAAGTACGGCGCGACCATCTACCGCCTGCGGGACGATATTATCCGGGTGGCGCAGTAGGTCTGTTTGGGACAGAAGAAGAAAGGAAGGGAAACCTGATGAAATATGTGCTTGTGATCGGCGACGGCATGGCCGATACCTATCTGCCCCAGCTGGCGGGCAAAACGCCGCTGGAGGCGCTGGCGCTGAACGCTTTTGACCGGGCGGCGGGCTGCTGGTGCGGCCGGGCGCTGACGGTGCCCCACGGCCTGCCCGCAGGCAGCGACACCGCCATTCTCAGCATTTTTGGCTACGATCCCCGGAAGTATTATACGGGCCGCAGCGTGCTGGAAGCGGCGGGCATGGGCGTGAAGGTGCCTCAGGGCTGCGTCAGCTTCCGGGTGAATCTGTGCGCCGTCACGCCGGACGAAAGCGGCGCGCTGGTCATCCACAGCCACAACGGCGGCAATATCCACGGGCAGGAGGCCGTCACCCTGATGAACGACCTGCTGGCCGATCCCACCTTCGCGGCGATGCAGAAGGACGCGGGGCTGGAGATCACCGTTACCGATACCTTCCGCCATGTGGGCGTGATGAAAACGGACGCGCACGACCTGTCCGCCGTGCGGCTGACCGAGCCTCACAACGTGCTGGAACAGCCCGTCGAGCCCCATCTGCCCCATCTGCTGCGGGAGACCGACGACGCTGCCGCTCGGAAGATGGCCGAGGATATCAAGGCCCTGATGCTGCGCAGCTATGAAGTGCTGAAGGATCATCCCATCAATCAGAAGCGGGTGGCCGAGGGCAAGCTGCCCGCCAACATGATCTGGCCCTGGGGCGCGGCCACGGCCATGGAACTGCCCTCCTTCAAGGAAAAATACGGCCACTGGGGCACGGTGGTCAGCGCCGTTCCGCTGGTATGGGGCATCGCCGGTCTGGCCGGACTGAAAACGCCCCATGTGGAAGGGGCCAACGGCGATCTGGACACCAACTATGAGGGAAAAGTAGCCTGCGCGCTGCAGGCGCTGGCCGACGGGGACGATTTTGCTGCGGTGCACATCGAAGCACCGGACGAAATGGCTCACGCGGGCGATCTGGGCCGCAAGCTGGAAGCCATCCAGAATGTGGAATATCGGGTCGTTGGCCCTATTCTGGACGAGCTGACCATGCGGGGCGAGGACTTCCGCCTGCTGGTGTTGAGCGACCATCCCACCCTGCTGACCACCCGCACCCACGACGGCGCGCCCGTGCCCTATGCTATCTACGACAGCCGCACGGTGAAAAAGGCGCTGGAAAAGGACGGCCGCGCGCCCCTGCGCAAGTTCTGCGAGCGGGAGATGGAGTCCGAACCCGTGCTGATGGACGGCACCGATCTGATGCGGCTCTTGTTTGAACAAATCTAAGGGAAATCCCAAAAGCCCGCCTTCCATGCGGAAGGGCGGGCTTTTAGCGTATGGAATAAGCTGCGGAAGCTCATTTCTTACGGGTTTTTCGGCTCAGGACTGCCTGTACGCCGAGCAGACTCAGCGCGGCCAGTGCCAACAGGGCCCATAACACAGGATGACTTTCGTCGCCAGTGGCAGGAGGCGTGCCCGGAACCGGGGTCTGGGCCGGGGTTGGAGACGGAGTTACGCCTGGGGTCGCGGTCGGACTTGGACTTGGCGTTGCCGTAGGAGAAGCGTCGTACACATTGCGGAAAACCAGTTTCGGTTCTCCCTGCGCCGTGGCCGTCAGCTGGTCGTCTACGTATTCCACCAATACATCCACCGTATAAGACGCGCCGTCATACGTAACATTCGACAGATCGCCCTGTACCTCTCGGATGGTATAGCGGTGCAGCCCCACGTCCTCGTGACGGTACTCGATATAGTTGAAGGCGATGCTGCCATCCGCGTGATTGACGCCCCGGGAGACCTCCGTGCCTTGTTCGTCCGTGACGATAAAATGGAACTCGTTGGCCAGCAGGGCGCGGCCCTCCAGCAGCTTGATTCCCTTCAGCTGGATGGACGTTTGCACGGGCATTTCCGCCAGACGGGTACACAGCACATTCTGATACTGTTCATTGCGATTGCGGTACAGATCCAGCTGATAACCGAGCGGCAGGGTATCCAAGGGCGTAATCAGCTCCTGATAAGCTGCCCACGCCCCGGGATAGGTATCAAACGGCTGATACTGCTGGTAATACTGGGAAATATCCAGCGAGTCCGTATAATACCAGACCGCCAGCTGCGTAATGCCGCGGAAGGTGGCACGGGTTAGACCGTATTTTTCCATCAGGCCTGATCCGTTTTGTGGGAAACCCTGATAGCAGACGGACAATATGGCCTTTTTGAACGCTTCGGGTTCCATGACCCGGACGTTTTCGTCGGTCATTTGGTAGAACTCTTCCGCCGTGGCGCTTTCGATCTTGTACACGGTCTGTCCGCCCTCCTGCCAGGTAGGCGGTACTTTCTTCGAGGCGTTGTAACAGTACGCTACGCGATTCTCTCCGTTGTTCCGGACGTACAGCGGATCTGAATACTTGTATTCCTCCCGGTCGCCCGTGAAAACAATGAATGATTCATCCGCAGCGGCAAGGCCTGTTGGAATGACCATCGTCAAAACAATGAACAAAGCAATCAGAAACTGAACGGCGCTTTTCACACCCATCCTCCTTCTAAGCATACAATGTGACATTATTTTAATAAATAGAAAACGAAATTGCAATATGTAACAGAATTTTTTGGAGAAAAATTTTCAAGCTATATGGGAAAAACGGTGGAAAAGGAACGGAACTGCGGCTGTTCAGCCCATTGCTCATGAAAAAAACAAGGCTCCTCCGTCAGGCCGGAGGAGCCTTGTTTCATAACCCCATATTTTTGCGCATATGGACCAGCGCGTTCTTTTCCAGCCGGCTGACCTGCGCCTGCGAAATGCCGATCTCGCTGGCGACCTCCATCTGGGTGCGGCCCTGATAAAACCGCAGCTTCAGAATGTGCCGTTCCCGCTCGTTCAGGCGGCTCATGGCGTCCTGCACGCCGATCTCGTCCAGCCAGCCGTTGTCCGGCTTGCGCTCGTCGGTGATCTGATCCATGATGTACAGCGAGTCTCCCCCGTCGTTGAACACGGGCTCGAACAGGCTGACCGGGTCCTGAATGGCCTCCAGCGCAAAGACCACGTCCTCCCGGGGCAGGTGCAGGGCCTCGGCCAGCTCGTTCACGTTGGGCTCCCGGCCCAGCTTTTCGGACAGCTGATCCCGGGCTTTCAGGGCCTTGTAGGCAATATCCCGCAAGCTGCGGCTGACCCGGATGGCGTTGTTGTCCCGCAGATACCGGCGAATTTCGCCGATGATCATGGGCACGGCATAGGTGGAAAAGCGCACGTTCAGCGTGGTATCGAAATTGTCCAGCGCCTTGATGAGCCCGATGCAGCCCACCTGAAACAGATCGTCCACGTTTTCGCCCCGGTTGCCGAAGCGCTGAATAATGCTCAGCACCAGACGCAGATTTCCCCGGATAAATTCCTCCCGGGCGTTGAGATCGCCGCTGTGCACCAGCGGAAACAGCTCCCGCATACGCTCGTTGGTCAGAACGGGCAGGGTAGACGTATCTACGCCGCAGATTTCCACCTTGTTGATCGCCATGTTGGTTTCCTCCCTTGCCGGCTTTCAACAGGAAGTATGGGCAAAAGGGAGGGTTTTCATTCCGACTCGGGCGGAAAGGACAATCAAAGGGAAAACCCGACAGAAAACAGGTTTTTTCCATCCAAAAATCGAAAAGATACCTGTCACTAAATCGTCTCATCGGAAAGGGGAGAAGCAGAATGACCCAGGAAACGGAAACCCTGCGCCAGTGGATCGCGGAGGCACGAAACATCGTCTTTTTCGGCGGCGCGGGGGTCTCCACCGCCAGCGGCATCCCGGATTTTCGCAGCGCCCATCAGGGCATTTACAATACCCCCGGCGGCCGCAGCTATGAGGAGATGCTTTCTCATGAATATTTTGTCACTCACCCCGACGAATTTTGGGATTTCTACCGCCGGGTGATGCTCTACCCGGACGCGAAGCCCAACGCCGCCCATCTGGCGCTGGCGGAGCTGGAACGCCGGGGCAAGTGCAAGGCGGTCGTTACCCAGAATATCGACGGACTGCATCAGGCGGCGGGCAGTGAAAAGGTGCTGGAGCTGCACGGCTCCGTCCACCGCAACCGCTGCATGAAGTGCGGGCGTTTTTATCCGCTGGAGCCGCTTTTGCAGGGCGAGGGCGCGCCCCACTGCTCCTGCGGCGGCGTGATCAAGCCCGAGGTGGTGCTCTACGGCGAGCCGCTGGACGACATGGTGATGGAAGAAGCCCTGAGCGCCATTGCCCGCTGCGACCTGCTCATCGTGGGAGGCACGTCGCTGGTGGTCTACCCCGCCGCCGGTCTGATCCGCTACCGCAGCCCCCGCTGCCGTCTGGCTCTGTTGAATCGGGACGCGACCGACTACGACCGCGCCGCCGGTCTGGTGGTGCGGGACGACCTGACGCAGGTGCTTTGGGACGCGGTAGGAGATTAACGGTTGCTTGATGGTTCCAAGGAGGAGAATATGAACCAAGCTACTATAATTTTTTCTTTCTTGCTTTCATTGCTTTTGATTTCTGTTATAGTCCTTTCTGTTTTATTGCGTAAACAAATTCAAAAAAGACGTAAAACAGAGCAAAAGTGCAAAGACGACATGAAAACTTATAAAGACCAGATCGATTCGCAAAAATGGAAGTTTGGAGAAAGGTGTGCTGCTGAAAAAGAAAAATATAAAAAAGAATGTGATGAAGCAGTGTCCACGGCCAAACAACAATGCGTTGAAGAAATTGCCGCAGCAAAGTTGGAATGCGAGGAAGAAATTCGTAAAGCAAGAGAAACGATAGAGCACGATCGGGAAGTTCTTGCGAAAATGGATGAAAAAACATTGCTGGTAAATACAATGATGGCTCTCGAAGGATACAGCCAACGATTTGAAAGAATAGAAAAAGTATTAGGGCAAGAAATAATTCTAGAAAAAATAAATGAATGGATGCAAGCAACAGAGAAAAATATAAATGAAGCAGCAACCTCTACAACCCAAAAGGTGGATGAAATTAATGATACCCTTTCCGATTTGAAATGGGACATAGAAAACGCGAAATCTGCCGCTGAAGATGCAAAGGACTCTGCAGAAAAAGCCTACGACATGGCTGAGGCTGCAAAAGATGCATCTGAATCTATAAAAACGGAAATTCAGTGGCAAAAAATGATTAGTTAATTTTTCATTTGTAAAGTTAAGAAAAAAAGAATTATTTCAGCAGCTCCAGCAGCTTCGGGAAGGGCGACAGCGAGCGGCGCAGGATGCCGTGCATCTGGGCGATGGCCACGCCGTAATTGGTGATGGGCACCCCGGCAGCCACGGCCCGCTCCACCCGGGACTGCATCTCCCGGTCGTTGAGCATACAGCCGCCGCAGTGGACGGCCAGCGCGATGCCGTCAAAGTCCTCCGGAAATTCGCCGCCGGAAGTGAAGCGGAATTGCAGGTCTTTTTTGCCGGTGTAGCCGTTGATCCACGCAGGCAGCTTCACCGTGCCGATATCCTCGCACTGGCGATGGTGGGTGCAGCCCTCGGAGATCAGCACCGTATCGCCATCCCGCAGGTGATCCAGCGCCGCCGCGCCCCGCACCATCTGTTCCAGCTGGCCCTTGTAGCGGGCGAAAAGGATGGAGAAGGAGGTCAGGGGAATGTCCTCGGGCACGTCCCGGCTGACCGGCCCGAAGGCCTGCGAGTCGGTGATGACCAGCCGGGGCTTCCGGCCCAGCGCCGCCAGCGCGGTCTTAAGCTGCGGAACCTGTACCACCACGTTCAGGGCGTGATGGTCCAGAATGTCCCGGATGGTCTGCTGCTGGGGCAGGATCAGCCGACCCTTGGGCGCGGCGGAGTCTACCGGCGTGACCAGAACGACGATATCCTCCGGCTGCAGCAGATCGCCCACGATGACCCGCTCATTTTTCGGCTGGCGCACCACGGCGGCAATGGCTTCCTTCAATTCGTGAATGTGGTCGCCCCGCTGGGCGCTGACGTAGAGCTGGTGCTCCCCGGCGGAGGGAAGCTCCCGCAGCAGGTCGCATTTGTTCAGGGCGATCAGGTAGGGTACCTTCCGCTCCTGAAACAGCTTCAGCAGGGCTTCGTCCTGGGGCTGCAGGCCGCGCACCGCGTCCACCACCAGTACGGCGATGTCGGTCTTGGCCAGCACCTGCCGGGCCCGATGCACCCGCATTTCGCCCAGTTCGCCCTCGTCGTCCATGCCGGGAGTGTCTATGATGACCACCGGCCCCAGCGGCAGCAGCTCCATGGCCTTCTGCACCGGGTCGGTGGTGGTGCCCTTTACGTCGGAGACCAGCGAAAGGTTCTGCCCCGTCACGGCGTTCACCACGCTGGATTTGCCCGCGTTCCGCAGACCGAAAAAGCCGATATGGGGCCGGTCGGCGGAGACGGTCGTGTTTAGGTTATTCATGGAAAAATCCTCCTGAAAAACAGAATAGGCGTTCCGCACAAAAATCGGAACGCCTTTCTTTTCCCCGCGCCGGACGGTTTTCCCTGCCGGGAGCCCGGATAGACACTGGCTTTTTTCTGTTTTTACAGTCCCGCCGTCAGCGCGCCGCGCATTTCCTCCCACACCTCCGCGCCGTCGAAGTCCTCGGCTTCCAGCTCAAATTCCTTCTCCCAGATCACGCGGCCCTCGTAAACGCCGTCGGGATAGTCCGTCACCGTGGCGCGGAGAATCCGGTTGTCGTAGACGATGGCGAAGCTGTAGCTGCCGTCGGGGGAATCCTGCCAGCGGGAGCTGGTTTCAGCCCTCAGCACCCGCACGGGCGCTAGCTCCGTTCCCTGCCAGCGGTACACGCCGTACTCGCATTCCAGCCCCGCCATGCCGTTGTTGGCCTGAGTCCATACATAACCCCTGTCCGCATCCAGCCCGTAGTTGGCCAGCCCGGCCTCCTGCCCGGGGGGCGTGGCGTAGACGTACTGCCGCCCGTCCCAGACGAAGAAATCATAAAATGCGTTGCTGGCCCCCAGCCGGGTGAGCGCCACTACATCCTCCACGCCGTCGAAGTTCACATCCTCCCTGTGAAGCACGGGCTCCTGCCGCTCGTCTGCGACAAGGTAGATTTCCTGCCCGTCGGGGGCCGTATAGCGGTAGATGGCGCCGCCGCCGGTAAGGGCCAGCTTTTCAACGCCGCTCCCGGCAGCCTCTGCCCCGGCCCCGCAGGCGGCCAGACTCCCCAGCAGGCACAGGACGGCCAGCCGGGAAAGGAAACGGCGGAATGGGAAACGCTTCATGAAAAAACCTCCCCGCTCTCATTTTCTGGTACGGGCATAGAACGAACGATCAAGAAAAAGCCCTGCCGAAGCAGGGCGAAAATTTAATTTTTTTCCAGTTCTTCCGCTACCAGTTCGGCGCAGAAGGCCACGTACTGGGCACAATGGCGCTTTTTGTAATACTCTGGCGTGCGCTCGGAGGGAACAGGGGAGGCGGAAACGCCGTTTTTCTCCAGCAGTTCCCGGCACACGGAGGTGCCGTGCTTTTCCACAAAGCGCCCGTGCAGCTGCTGCACCTGCGCGTACAGGCGCTTCTTGCCGTCCAGATCCGCTCCGTCGGTGTAGCCCCGCAGGGCGCTCAACACCATGACCATCGCCGTGAACGCGCCGCAGGTGAACCGCAGCCCGCCGAGGCCGCCGCCCAGTCCGCCGGACAGGCGCAGAGCCGTTTCCCGGCTCATGCCCATCTCGTCGGCAAAGGCGGCGTACACGGATTGGGCGCAGTTGTGGCCCGACAGAAACAGCTCCCGGGCCAGCTCCGCTTTCTCGTTGGGATTCATGGCTTACTTCCGCTCCCGGGGCTGGAGCTGGTCGATGGCGTTGGCGATTTCATCCAGCCAGTCGCCGTTGGTCAGCTCGATCATGCCCTTGTCCGCGCTGGCGGCCAGCTTGCGGTCGATGGGCAGGGCGGCGGTGTGGGGGATGCCGTACTGCCTGGCGATCGCGTCCACGTGGCTCTCGCCGAAGACGGCGATCTTCTTGCCGCAGTCCGGGCACTGGACGTAGCTCATGTTCTCCACCAGACCGATGACGGGGATGTTCAGCATATCCACCATCTTGATGGATTTTTCCACGATCATGCCCACCAGCTCCTGAGGCGTGGAGACCAGCACCGCAGCGTCCACCGGGATGGACTGGCACACGGTCAGCATCACGTCGCCGGTTCCCGGAGGCATATCAATGAACAGCACGTCCTTATCGCCCCAGATCACGTCCGTCCAGAACTGGGTCACAGCGCCGGCGATGATCGGGCCGCGCCAGGCTACGGGGTCGCTGTCGTTTGGCAAAAGCAGGTTCAGGCTCATCACGTCGATGCCGGTAGTGGTGCGCACGGGGAAAATGCCCGTGTCGTTGCCCTCGGCCCGCTGCTTCAGGCCGAATTCCCGGGGAATGGACGGGCCGGTGATGTCCGCGTCCAGAATGCCCACCTTCAGGCCCATGCGCTGCATGGTGACGGCCAGCAGAGACGTGACCATGGATTTGCCCACGCCACCCTTGCCGCTGCACACGCCGATGACCTTTTTGATGTGGCTCTGCTCATGGGGCTTCTGCAGCAGGCTTTCCGGTTCGGTGCGCTGGCCGCAGTTCTGCCCGCAGGTGGAGCAGTCGTGTGTACATTCGCTCATGATTTGTTTCCCTCCGTAAGTGATTGTCGGAAAAACCCGCTTTCAGCAGGCTTTTTCGCAAAAGACCGTTTTACTCGTCCGCCGCTTCCGTCTGTCCGGCCAGAGAAGCCGCCAGATGCGCCGCCTCCCGGATCAGGCTGTCCAGCCGCTGCTGGCCCACCCCGGCCACGTACAGGCCGCAGCGCTCCAGCGGCACCAGCACCTTCTGGGCTTCGCTCAGGCTGATGGCCATGGCGATGGCGGGAGACACCTCGCCCAGCATGGAATTGGCGTTGAGCAGACCGGTAACGCCCACGATGACGTCGGCGCTTTTGCACTGATAGCGGATAGCGTTCTCGCCGGTGGCACCCTGATCCGCCCCCGCCTTGAGCATGGCGGCGGTGGCCTGAGTGTTGGTGCCCAGCGCGATCAGGGGCTGGGTCGGCATTTCCCGCTTCAGGGCCGCGATCAGGCTTTTGCCCACGCCGCCGCCCTGTCCGTCGATGACCAGTATCTTCATGCGTCGCCCTCCCAGGGCATACTTTTGAGCCGGATTCTGGCCCGGCTCTGTATATCATACGCCTGAAAATAAGAATTTTCAAGGGGGATCCACACTTCCCGGAACCGCTCCAGCAGGGCGGGACTGCGTTTTTCGATACGCCGCAGCTGCTCGGCGGGGGAAACGCACAGAAAGACGGTCAGCGCGTCCGCAGCCCGGTAGCTTTCCTCAAAACGGGGGTGAAGGGCGTAGCTGCCCTCCACGATCCGCACGGGGCTTTGGGGAAGGAAGACGGGACGGGTCACGCCGTGGTGGCAGTCGAAGCTGCCGTAGGAGAAGGCCCTGCCCGCTATCAAGCCGGGCAGCACTTCCGAAAGGAAACGTTCGTAGTGGATGTTCCCGCCGGGCTGATTCAGCCGTTCCGGGGTGCGCAGCTCCGGCGGCAGGAAAAATTCGTCCATGTGGACAACCGGCGCGCCGTACAGGCGGCTCAGTTTTTCGGCCAGCGTGGTCTTGCCGGAGCCGCAGGGGCCGTCCAGCACGGCCAGCGAGGGCTTGCCCTGCGCGATTCGGTCTTCGATGGCGGAAAGCAGCGGCAGCAGAACGGCAAAGTCGCTGGAAACCACCCGATAGGCGGGGCGGTATGCCGCCCGGTAGCGGGGGGAATGGCTCGCCGGGGGATAACCGGCCGCGCGGTATTCGGCCAGATAGCCGTCCAGCGCAGCCGCCGAAAAGCGGGTTCGTCCCGCCAGCGCGGCCGCACGCAGAAGGCTCAAATCATGCTCAAAGCCCGGCAGACGCTCGTCGTCCTCCGTCATCGGCGGCACGTCCTCCGCCGTCAGGGTCATCATCCGGGCCAGCCGCTCCGGCGGCAGGGCCCGGACGGCGGGCGCGGCCAGATTCATCCGGCACAGCCCGTTCCCGATGAAGGTAAAGGGAGGAAGGTCGGCGCTTTCCGGTGTTTCGTCCCGCTCTGCCCGGATTCGCTCCGCCAGTTGTCCGTCCGGCGGCAGCAGGTGGCCGCAGCCGAACCGGCTTTGGTACAGCAGCTTCACGCCGTCGCAGGGTTCCATTTCCGGCGTTTCCGCCAGCCGTTTATGAAGCAGCGCTTCGGTCATGCTCATGGAACGCGCCTCCCTTCCGTTGATTTCTTCCTAACTTATTGCTGTTGGAACAGCTTGGCCTTTTCCAGCGCCAGCACGATGGCGGGGATCAGCACGATCTGCAGCACGATGCCCGGCCATGCGTTGACGAAGCCGCCCATCCAGAAGGCCGCCAGCGTGAAGGCCTGCTCCGTCAGCAGACCGTAGATCGGAATGCTGACCAGTCCCCATACCAGACGGCCGCCCACCAGCGCGGCCAGCAGGGAAAGGTAAACGCCCTTCACGCCGCCGTGCCAGCGGCTGTAGCACACGCCCGCCAGCGCGCCGTAGGCCGCCAGTTCAAAGGCCATGGCCAGCGCCGTGGGCACCATGGGCGGCATTCCGAACAGCACGCTGCGCAGGAGGGGCGTCACAAAGCCCACCAGCAGGCCCCATTTCCAGCCGCACACAAAGCCGCACAGCAGCACCGGCAGGTGCATGGGCAGCAGCATCCGGCCAAAGTTGGGGATGCCGCCCGTCAGGAACGGCAGCACCAGCCCCGCCGCCAGCAGCAGCGCGGAGATCACGAGACGTTTGGTTTTCGTAGACATCAAAAAATCATCCTTCCGTCATGAAGACATGCAAAATTCCCTTTTCTCCCTTCTTCGGAAGGGAAAAAGGACGCCTTCGTGACATCCGGATGAAAAGGTTGGTTCCGATTATAACAGAGGTTTCGGCAAATGTCCAGAACGCCGCCCGTTACGCGCCGAAGCAGGTGAACATCACGGCCAGATAGACGATGTACAGTCCCCCGGCCAGAAAGCCCATCCAGCGCTGGAACTTGCCCTTCCACAGGGCGGGAACCAGCACGGCGGCGCAGATGATGAGACAGGCGGGAATATCCAGCAGCATTCCCTGACTCTGGACGGGCAGAGGCTTGCCGAGGATCAGAGAGCACAGGGGCAGGATCAGGGTCAGATCCATGATGTTCGCGCCGATGATGTTGCCCACGGACAGGGAGGACTCCCTCTTGCGGATGGCGGTCAGGGTGGTCACCAGCTCCGGCAGGGAGGTGCCGACGGCGATCATGGTGGCGGCCACGATGGCGTCGGGCACGCCCAGCAGGGCCGCGATGGCGGAGCCGTTGTCGATCAGCAGCTGAGCGCCCAGCACGATGCCCGCAGCGCCCAGTACGAATTTGACGATGTTGCCCGCCACGGTTTTGCCGCTGACGGCGAGCCGCTCCCCCTCTGCCTTCCTCTCCGTCCCCTGCTCCCGGCGGGCGGAGATCAGGCTTTCCGCCAGAAAGCCCGCGAAAATCACCAGAACCAGCAGACCCTCGGCAACGGAAAGCCGGCCGTCCCGGGTGAAGCCGAACAGCGACAGAATAGCCGCCAGCAGCAGGCAGGCCTTCACGCCGAACTGCCTGCGCTCCATCAGACACGTCATGCACACCAGCGACAGGCACATGATCAGCCCCGTATTGGCCGTTACCGAGCCCACCGCGTTGCCCACGGCAATATCCGCGTTGCCCTCCAGCGCCGCAAAGACGGACACCAGCATTTCCGGCAGGGTGGTGGCGAAGCTGACGATGGTCGCGCCGATGATGAATTTGGGAATGCCGGACGCTTCGGCGATCCATCCGGCCGCGTCCACGAACAGGTCGCCGCCCTTGATGATGCATACAAGCCCCGCCGCAAACAGAAGGACGATCCAAAGCGGGGTACTGCCAGTGAAATTCAGGCTCATAACAAGCTCCTCTTTGGGATGAAATCATGCAAAAAAAGAGACTTTCCGCACGATCATCCTATGTGATGTGCTAAAAGTCTCATTACCTGTCAATCAGGCGCATGGCCACCGGCGGAGGCCGGGAGATGTTGGCCATGCCTTGACAACTACTCCCTTTTAACGGAAGGTAGCATAGCACAACAAAAGAAGGAAGTCAATCCGGAAAATCCCGCTGAAAAAGCAGGGACAAAAGCGGCCCCGAAGGGAAGAAAACCCATGGTTTTCCTCTCCTCGGGGCCGCAGGGCAACGGGCGCGGTCGTAAGCCGAGTTCTGTCGTTGGACGATCATCTATCTACTCCCCGCGTCGCCGCGAGGCTCTAGCGATCTCTTTAGAAGCACGACGAGCAGCCGTATCGCTTCTGGTCGGATCTTGCATCGGGTGGGGTTTACAGCGGAACCGTGTCGCCACGGCCCGGGTGAGCTCTTACCTCGCCTTTCCAGCCTTACCCGGGCAAAAGCCCGGGCGGTATATCTCTGTTGCACTCTCCTTGGAGTCGCCTCCACCAGCCGTTAGCTGGCACCCTGCTCTGTGATGCTCGGACTTTCCTCATGGTATCCCACGCGATCGCCTGGCCGCCCCATTGCCCGTCCAGCATAGCACGCCCGGCGGGGGAAGTCAAGCAGGAGGTCTTATTCCCCCGCCTTTTCCGTCAGCGCTTCCAGCGCCGTCAGCTCGTGGCCGTCCTCGTCGGTGTATTCGCCGCTGAAATAGACCGTGACCCGGTCGCCCATGGCGGGGCGGGTCGCAGACTCGGCGGAGTCTTCCTGTTCATCGGCCGTTTCGGCCGGCTCGTTTTCGGCTTCGTCTTCAGCGGAGGCCTTTTCTTCGCCCTTGTCCTCAACGGCGCCTTCTTCTTTGTTTTCTTCAGAGACTTCGCCTTCCACGGCTTCTTCGGCTTCGTTCTCCGTCCCCTCGTCGGCAGACAGCAGCACGCCGAAAACCGTTTCGTCCGTCAGGGTCACGTCGTACTCCATTTCATCGTCCGTCCGCAGCACGAAGCCGGTCTCCGTCATTTCCAGCACCGTGCCCTGCAGCTCCGGTGTCACGATCTTCCGGGCGGCGATCTGCCCGGGCAGGCTCATTGCCATGACGCCGTCAAAGTAAACGGTCACGGTCATGCCCGCGTAAACGGGGGTGGTCAGGTCGCCCTGATGGACGATCACCTCGCCCAGCTCCGTCTGCATCAGGAAGGTGTTTTCCTCCTCGTCTACGCTTTCCACCTGACCGGCCAGCCAGTAGCAGGTAACGCGGTCGGCGTGGGCCTGCGGGGGGATGCTCTTGGTCAGGCGACCGTCGCTTTCCACGATGACATACATGCCGACGTCCAGATCTTCCAGCGTTTCAAAGCCGTCCAGCGCGGTCTGCTCGTCCACGTTGAAAAGAATTTCCCGGCCGTCGGCCTCCTGCATCACGAAGCCGTCCTCCAGAATTTCCGTAAGGGTTCCTTCCCATACCACAGGGCTCTCGTCCGCGGCGCTCGCGGCTCCCGTCAGGCAAAAGGCGGCGGTCAGGGCCAGCAGCAGCGCGGCGATCCGTTTGTGTTTCATCATCATAAAAATAACTCCTTTCCGTTTTGGGTTCCACTGAAAGGACGAACCGACGGGCGGGAATGTTCCCCGGCTGCGCTGACAAATTTTCGCTTTTGGTACCGGGGAGGCTTTTACAAAGCCGTTTTTTTGACGATTTCCTCATTTGAAGAAGCAAAATGTACGACTGACGATAGCAAATCAGACCTGTTTTATTACAAATAAAACATCTTCATAAAAAGTTCCTGTTTTTACAGCGGAAAAAATACGAACATTCCGTCTCTCCGCTTGAAAAACCGTTCCGGTCATGCTATACTTACGGAGAGGTCCTGATAAAAAGGACGCAATGTATGAAGGAGGAAAAACCCCATGAAAAAGTTTCTGGCTCTCCTTTTGACTCTGACCATGGTTCTGTCTCTGGTCGCGGTCAGCGCTGTTGCCGAAGCCGTCAATCCCGACGACGTCGAGGACAACATGACCTCTGCTGACAACAAGTATGAACTCGCTTTTGTTACCGATGTGGGCCAGCTGAAGGACAAGTCCTTCAACCAGGGCACCTGGAACGGCGTGAAGGGCTATGCCGCCGCTCACGGCCTGTCCTACAAGTACTATCAGCCCGCCAATGGCGATCAGGCCACTGACGACGACCGTTACGACGCCATGAAGGCCGCTGCCGAGGGCGGCGCCAAGGTAGTCGTGTGCGCCGGCTTCATGCAGGGCACCGCTCTGGCCAAGGCTGCCGCTGAGTTCACCGATGTGAAGTTCGTCTTCATCGATGGCTGGCAGCTGGGTCTGGAGAACGTCGCTCCTATCGCTTTCGCTGAAGAGCAGTCCGGTTATCTGGCTGGCTATGCCGCTGTGAAGGAAGGCTACACCAAGCTGGGCTTCATGGGCGGCGGCGGCGGCACCAATCCTGCCTGCTGCCGTTACGGCTACGGCTTCGCTCAGGGCGTGAGCGCTGCCGCTAAGGAAATGGGCGTCACCGTGGAGCTGAAGTACTCCTGGCAGTACGGCGCTTCCTTCCAGGCTTCTGCCGAGCTGCAGACCATGGCCAGCGGCTGGTATGAGAACGGCACCGAAGTGATCTTCGCCTGCGGCGGCTCCATGTTCGCCTCCATCGTTGCTGCGGCTTCCGCCAACGATGCCAGCGTGATCGGCGTTGACGTTGACCAGAGCTACGAGAGCGACACCGTTGTGACCTCCGCTCTGAAGGGCATCACCGCTGCGACCGAATGGGCTATCGACAAGTTCTACACCGACAGCTGGGCTGAGGTCGGCGATGTGGCTACCACTCTGGGCGCCAACAACGACGCTGTGGGCCTGCCCACCGAGACCTGGTCCCTGACCAAGTTCACCGTGGAAGAGTACGAAGCGCTGCTGGCCTCCATCAAGGACGGCACCGTCGCGATCGACAACGCCGCGCTGAACAACGACGAAGTCGTGAACGCTGGTCTGGAGAACGTGACCATCATCTACGAATAAGCCATAGGGCAAATTCAAAAAGGAGGAGCGAAAGCTCCTCCTTTTTTGATAAAAATGAAAATACAAAAGCCGCCCGGGGTTTCCCGGACGGCTTTCGCCTGTCTGAAATTACTTCACATCCCAGGGGTTGGGCACGAAGTCGCCGCCGCGGCAGAATTTCAGGTACTTCAGCGCGTGCATCTGGCTGGTCATTTCCCAATCGCCGGCGTATACCGGGTCGTGGTACCCTTCGATGCAGACGTCGCCCTCGTAGCCGTTTTCATGCAGAATGGAGAAAACGTCCCGCCAGTTGGTGTCGCCGAAGCCGGGCGTGCGCTCGGGGGCGAAATCCTTGGCGGCGAAGATGCCGTGGTGGCTGACCGCATCCCAGTCCACAGAGGTGTCCTTGCCGTGGAGATGGACGATCTTCTTGGCCCACACCCGCAGCTGGGCGATGGGGTCGATCAACTGGATCAGCTGATGGGCAGGCTCCCATTCCAGACCCAGTGCGTCGGAGGGAACCGCGTCGAACATCAGCTCCCATGCGTCGGGGTTGATGCCGATATTGCAGGTGGCGTGCCGCCAGTCGCCGTGCATGGGGCAGTTTTCAATGGCCAGCTTCACGCCACGGTCTTCGGCGCGCTTGGCCAGTTCGGAGAAGACTTCCTTGAACCGCGGAATGGCCGCGTCGATGCTCTGGCCTTCCAGCGCGCCCGCGAAGGTCGCCACGTTCTTGGCCCCGAAGAGATGAGCATTGTCGATGGCGTATTCCAGATCGTGCAGCTGGGATTCGTTCTGCAGGGCGTTGCAGTAGTAGCCGACCGTGGAAACATAGGTGCCCGTGCCTTCCAGCATTCCCATCACCTTGGGGGCCAGTTCCTTCAGGTCGATGCCGCTGTAGGTCATGTGGAAGTTGATGGCAAAGCACTCAAAGCCCTTGTCCTTCATGCCGGGGAGCCACTGCTCCGCCTGCTGTCCGGGAATACAGGTACCGATCTTGATCTGTTCCATAATGGTTCTCCTTGCGTATGGTTTGATAGGGATCAGTCCAGCTTCAGTTCGCCGTTCTCAAAGTAGACGGGACGGTTGGTCTCGGCGGAACGGTAGATGGCTTCCAAAATCTGCGTGACCACGTAGGCCTGCTCGGGCTTGGTGACCAGAGGCTTGGAATCGTCCAGCACGTGAGCGATCCATGCGCGGGCTTCCAGCTCCGCCGGGTCGCCGCCGGTGGTGCCGTCGTAGAAGGCTACGCCGCCCGCTTTCAGGTCAGGCTCGGTGACGAAGGTCTTGGAGTACTTTTCGCCGTTGATGCGCAGGCCGCCGTCCTTGCCCAGCATATCCGCGCCGCCCTTGTCGCCGCAGAGGATGGTCTTGGCCTCGTTCACATCCAGCGTGTTCAGCGCCCAGCTGGCTTCCAGATAGATGGTCGCACCGTTCCTCATCTTAATGAAGCCGAAGGCGGAGTCCTCCACCGTGAACTTTTTGGGATCCCAGGGGCCCCACGCGTTGGCGGAGTTTTCGTGATCCGCCAGCTTGCGGAAGGTGGAGCCGGTCACCATGGCGGGCTCGTAGTTGTTCATTTCCCACAGGGTCAGGTCCAGCGCATGGGTGCCGATGTCGATCAGGGGGCCGCCGCCCTGATTTTCCGCATCCAGGAACACGCCCCACGTGGGCACGGCCCGGCGGCGGATGGCCTGCGCCCGGGCGTAGTAAATATCGCCCAGTTCGCCGTTTTCACAGACCTTTTTCAGGTACATGCTGTCCTGACGGAAGCGGCTCTGATAGCCGATGGTCAGCTTCTTGCCGGTGCGCTTGGCCGCGTCCAGCATCTTCTTGGCCTCGGCGGAGTTGATGGCCATGGGCTTTTCGCACATGACGTGTTTGCCCGCTTCCAGCGCGTCCACCGTGATGAAGGAATGCTGCTTGTTGGGGGTCAGCACATGCACCACGTCGATGTCATCTTCCTTCAGCAGCTCTTTGTAGTCGGTATACACCCGGGCGTCCGGGGTGCCGTATTCCTTGGCGGCCTTTTCCGCCCGTTCCTTCACAATGTCGCAGAAAGCGACCATCTCCACTGTGTCGATCTTTTTCAGCGAGGGCATATGCTTGCCGTTGGCAATGCCGCCGCAGCCGATAATACCGATATGCAGTTTGCGATCCATAGGCATATCCTCCATATCCAATTTTAGTTGATGAAAGCCGATCACCCGCTCTGACGGGTACTTTCATTATAATCCAGCTGAATCGGGCGTGTAAAGGGACATTGTGGGGGATTTTCCCGAAAGAAAATGAAAATTGTACTCTTCCTGTTTTTCCTCGACAAAACCCGCCGCCCGTGATAAAATTTCGCATATGCATTTCGATGCATAGATATGAATGGATTCATGGAGGCGCATGGGCATGAAAGAGTACCGGTTCCGCTACGGCGACGGGGAGGTCGTCATTCCTCTGGACGAAGGCCAGGTGTTGGGGGAGCTGCACGGGAATCATGTGCCCGCAGCCGCCTCCATTCCCGATACCCTGCGGGCCGCGCTGGAAAATCCCATCGGCCTGCCGCCCCTCCGGCAGTGGACGAAGCCCGGCGAACGGGTGGCGCTGGTCATCAGCGATATGTCCCGGTTTTGGATGCGGCAGGATAAGGTGATCCCGCCGCTGGTGGATTATCTGCGGGACGAGTGCGGCATCCCGGAGGATCACGTGACCATCATCGTGGCCAACGGCACTCACGACGGCGGCGATGAAAAAGAGCTGCGCACGCTGGTGACGGACGGCGTATACGACCGGGTGCGGGTGGTGAACCACGACTGTCTGGCGAAGGATCTGGTGTATCTGGGCACCACGGCCCACGACACCCCGGTGTGGATCAACGCCGAAGCCGCTCACGCCGACCGGGTGATCTGTCTGGGCGCCTGCACCCACCACGTCATGGCGGGCTTCGGCGGCGGACGCAAGAGCATCCTGCCCGGCATCAGCGGCATGGAGACCATCTGCCACAACCATGCCTATTCGCTGGACCCGGCCTGCCTGATGAGCAATCCCCGCATCGGCAACGGCAAGGTGAAGGACAATCCCCTCAATGACGATATGTGCGAGGCCGCGGCCATGGTTCCCCAGCTGTATATGGTGAATCTGGTGATGAACGCGGAAATGCAGCTGGCGGAAATTTATGCCGGTCACTACCTGACCTCATGGCAGAAGGCCTGCGAGGCGGTGGACCGCATCTACCGGGTGGAAGTGCCGGAGAAGGCCGACGCGATCATTGCCAGCTGCGGCGGTTTCCCCAAGGATATGTCCCTGTATCAGGGCACCAAGACCATCGACAACGTGGAAACCGGCCTGAAGCCCGGCGGCACGCTGATTTTGCTCATCGAGGCCCGGGACGGCGGCGGCCCCGCCGAGTATTTCGGCTGGATCGACGATCTGCTGGGCGGCACGATGGAAAAGCGTCTGCGGGAGCATTTCACCGTGCCCGGCTATATCTTCCTGCTGAACTGCGAACAGGCGCACCGCTACAACATCCTCATGCTGACCTCTGTGCCGCAGGAGACAGTGGCCCCCATGGGGCTGAAGGCCTTCTCCGACGTGGACGAGCTGATGAAGGCCGCTCATCTGGAGGGCAAGAGCCTGTACGTTATTCCCAACGGCAGCACCGTGGTGCCCTACGTGAAAGAAAAGAAGTAAAAGGGGAGAGGAAAAGATGCGTTCCTTTGTTGCCAAACGTTTTGAAACCCGGCCCGCAGGCCTGAGCCTTGACACCGAGGCGCTGGCCCGCTATTCGGACGTGATTGACCTGAGCATCGGCGACACGGACTTTACCACCGACAAGCGCATCATCGACGCGGCCTATGCCGACGCGCTGAACGGCTACACCCACTACGGCGACCCCAAGGGAGACCCGGAGCTGGTGGACGCGGTCATTCAGGCGTGGAAAGAGGACTTCGGGCAGGACATTCCCCGGGAGGAAGTGCTGGTGACCACCTCCAGCAGCATCGGCATGGCGCAGGCGCTGCTGGGCATCGTGAACCCCGGCGATGAAGTGATCGTGCTGGCCCCGTACTTTGCCAGCTACGCCCAACAGATCGAACTGGCGGGCGGCGTGGTGGTGGAAGTGCCCACCTATGAGGAAAACGCCTACCGCCCCGACGAGCAGGAGCTGCGCCGGGCCATTACGTCCCGTACCCGGGCCATTATTATCAACACACCCTGCAATCCCACTGGCGCGGCCTACGACCGGGACACGCTGGAAATGCTGGCCGGCATAGCCAAGGAGTTCGACCTGCTGGTGCTGGCGGATGAAATCTACACCCGGTATCTGTACGAGGGCGAGTTCATTCCCATGCGCACCCTGCCCGGTATGGCGGAGCGCACGGTGACGCTGAACAGCTTCTCCAAGAATTTCCTGATGACCGGCTGGCGGGTCGGCGTGGTCATCGCCCCGGCGGAGCTGATCTCGGTGTTTCAGTTTATCAGCAATGCGCTGACGTACACTGCTCCCTCCATTTCCCAGCGGGCGGCCATCCGGGCGCTGGCCCTGCGGCACCAGATCGCCGAGGAGTACATATGCAAATATCGGGATCGAGTATTTTATGCATCCGAATGCATAGAAAAGCTGCCCTACATGACCCTGCTGCGGCCCCGGGGCACGTTTTATCTGTTCCCCGGCATTGCCAAGACCGGCATGACCGACGGCCAATTCTGTCAGTTCCTTTTGGAAAAGGCCCATATTCTGGCCGTGCCCGGAAGCGTATTCGGCAAGGCAGGGCAGGGACATTTCCGCATTGCCTGCACCGTTTCGGATGAAAAGCTTCGGGAAGCCATGGAGCGCCTGAAGGACTTGAGCGCCTGCTTCTGACCGGCTAAAAACTCCACGCAAAAAAAGTGAAACTTTTTTCATTTTTCCTCTTGACAATATGCAAAATGGATGTATAATAATTCACGTAAGGTGAATAAACATTCTAACGATTTTGGAGGGACGAAACCATGATGAAGAAAATTTTCGCGATCGCGTTGGCCCTGTGTCTGATCATTTGCGCCGTGTCCGCCTCTGCGGAGGGCGTACTGGAAAAGATCAAGAACGCCGGTGTGCTGGTGGTAGGCACCGAAGCCACTTACGGCCCCTACGAATTTTTGGATGACAACGCCAACCCCATTGGCTGCGACATCTGGCTGGCTCAGCAGATCGCCGACGAGCTGGGCGTGGAGCTGAAGATTCAGGACATGGCCTTTGACGGCATCATCAACTCCGTCATGATCGGCGATGTGGACATCGGCATTGCGGCCTTCACCGTGACCCCCGAGCGCGCTGAGGTGATCGACTTCACCCATCAGTACGAGCTCAGCGAGCAGCTGCTGGTGGTCAAGAAGGGCGACGGTGCTACCTACGCCACCAAGGAATCTCTGGCCGGCAAGAAGGTCGGCGCGCAGATGGGCACCATTCAGTCCGAGCTGATCACCTCCGCTCTGCCGGACAGCGAACTGTTCGAACTGGACACCTATCCCAATCTGGCCATGGAAGTCATCAACGGCAACATCGTGGGCTTCGTCTGCGACAAGGCTGTGGGCGAAGGCATGATCTCCCAGAACGACAATCTGGAAGCCGCTGAGTTTGCCTTCTCCGCTGAAGAGGCCGCTTTCGGCAAGGCTGCCGTCATCGCCAAGGGCAACGACGACTTCATGGAAGTGGTCAACAAGGTGATCGATAAGGTAGTGGCCGACGGCTCTTATCTGAAGGCTTTCGACGACTACAACACCATCTGGCAGGCCAACGCCGACTAAGCAAGGGGTAGTACCCCTTGACCCCGGACTGCGCGGCACAGCCGCGCAGGGTGCTCGAGGGAAAGCAGGCTGGCCGGGGTTTTACCGCCGCTCGGCGACGGGCCTCGCGGCTCGCGGGTTGGTCGGGTTCCCTGTAACAATCGCGCACAGACCGCCTGCGCCT
>URJB01000029.1 GCA_900548145.1 uncultured Eubacteriales bacterium
TTGGCACGGCAGTGCCAAAGACGACGATTGAGGTTGCGGATCACTGCCCCTGCCTTAGTGGCCGATGGCTTCGTGGAAGGATTCGAAGAACTCGGGGCAGCTCCAGGTGCCGCAGGCGCTGACCGTGTCGTCGCCCACCAGAAGCTGGAGGGTCAGACCGTTGGTCAGGCCGATGTGCAGGGAGCCGGAACCGCTCATGCCCGTGCTCTGGTAGGACGCATTGTCCAGAAGGGTCTGCATCAGGGCCTGCGCGTCCGCGTCTTCCACGGTGCCGACCCCTTCCAGCGTCATCCAGCTGACCTGAGAGGCCGAACAGAGCGTGTCGTTCAGACCTTCGCTGCCGATGGTGGCCGTGCCCGCATAGCTGACCCGCTGGAAAACGCGGGTGCTGCCGTTGACCTTGGCCGCGGCCAGAGCGCCGCTGAAACCGTCGATCTCGTAGACCGTTTCGCCCTGACTGGCCGAGTTGCTGACGATGCTGCCGGAACCCAGCGCGGGTTCCACGTTGTACTCGTTCACCGTGCCCAGCGAGCTGCCCAGCAGCCCGTCGGAAATGCCGTCCGGGTAGGTGAGCATCCGATAGGTAGCGCCATTGACGATCAGCATGGGGAAAACGCCGTTGTCCGCGCTGGCAAAGAGCGAATCAGAGCTCCCCTTCCGGCCGTCGCCCAGCGTGATGCTGCCCGAGGGCAGGTCGGCGGTTACGGGCACTTCCGTCTCTCGAATCTCCACGCCGGCGGAACGGGTGTGCATCAGCTCGCCGTCGCCGGAGGATGTTTCTTTGGGAAGAAATTGCCACGATACCGCGCCCACCGCCAGCAGCACAAAGGCCGTGGCCAGCGCGGCGACAGACTTCCACGCAGGCTTGCGGGGAGTGCGTTCTTCCGCCGCTTTCAGCTTGATTTTAGCCAGCAGGGCCGGGGTGGCTTCCAACCCGCCTAACTGACGCGCCGCAATTTCAGGCAGTTGTTCCAGTTTCTTCATGGCTCGATCCCTCTCTCTTTCAGGAGTTCCTCCAGCTTTTTCCGTCCGCGGGATAGTCGGCTGGAGATGGTCCCTTCGGGCAGATCCAGCATCTTGGCGATCTCGCCGATGCCGTAGCCCTGATAATAGTAAAGCAGTATGGTTTCCCGGAAGGTGGGGGGCAGGGCGTGGACGGCCGACATCATGGCTTCTTCGTCCTCCCGGCGCTGGTGGTCGTCCGGGGCGGGCACCAGCTCGAAGGCCGGGCTTCCCAGCGTGACCCGTTTGAGCCACGCGCCGCGCCATAAGTCCCGGCAGCGGTTCAGCGCTACCTTCAGCAGCCACGCTTTTTCGTGGCCCTCCTGCAGGTCGGGCGCGTTGGTCATCAGCCTGACAAAGACGTCCTGACAGACGTCCTCGGCTCGCTGGCGGTCCCCCAGGTAAAAATAGCTGACGCGCAAAACGTCGTTTGCGTATTTCTCGTACAGCTCCTCAAAGTTCGTCATTCCTGTTCCTCGCCATCCTTGCCCCGGAGTTCGGCGCGCTCCGGGCTTCATGCATCCTTCGTACCTATATTGAAACGAAACGAACCGTCCAATCCTTGCATCTTTCTCCCATTTTTTTTCTGAACAAACTGTTTTCTTTCCTCAATGATTTTGTTACATTCTGTTAAAAATGTAAAAACAGGGAAAGAAACCCGGAATCCGTGCCGAAGTCCTGCAGAACTTGCAAAACCCCGCTTTTCTGTGCTATTCTATAGCCGTCTTGTCTTGTATTTTTGGAAGGGGAAAAGGGGGACTGTGCGTGAAACGGCTTCGTCGAAAATGGCTGTGGGCTTTGCCGGTGATCGCCTTCTTCTGCGCGGCGGTAACGCTGGCCATGGCCGTCTATACTGTCCGTTGGGAGCCGGAGCGCTATCGTGCGGCATGTACGGTGTACGCGCTGCCCGCCGGACAGCGCGCCGATGCGGACGCTGCGGAGTTGGCCCGGATGCTGTGCCGGGACTGCGACCTGCTGGTCAATACCCCTGAATTTCAGCAAAAGGTGCTGCAAAGCACGCGAAGCGATGGCAAAACGCGGCTGTACATCCGTCAGGCAGACGGCGGCCATATGCTGAAGGTGGAAGCCGTAGGAGAAGACCCTGCTGTGACGGCGGGCCTTGCCAACGCCGTGGCGGACGCTTTGCTGGAAGAACTGTCCGGCCGGATGGGCGCGGCGGAGGTCCATCTGGTGTCGCGGGCCGAGGTATCGGAAGTGCCTTTTGCGCCTAACCGCCCCGTCAAGATCGCGGCAGCGTTTCTGGGTTCTTTTGCGTTGTTTTCGTTGCTGACGCTGCTGATCCCTGCTCCCCGGGAACGGGTTCAGTGGGATCCACTGGAACCGCCCGCCCAGCTGCCCTGTCTGGCAGGCGTAGCGGAATACGACGACTGCCTGCGCCGCTGGGTGCGGGAGCATAGGCGGGGCAAGGCCTTCACGCTGTACGACGGCATGGACGAGCTGACCCGGGAAAACGTGCGGGAGCTGGTTCTGCAGCTGCGTAACCGCCCGCAGCATACCGGCTGTTCCATCCTGATGGCCGGTCTGGAGGACGAGGACAGCGCCACCCTTTCCCTGCTGACAGCCTCCGAACTGGCGGCGCAGGGCTTCGAAGTGCTGCTGATGGAAATGGATACCTATGCCCCCGCCCTGCGGAAATGGCTGGGCGTGCAGGGCACGATGGACGTGATGGACTGTCTTCAGCGGGAGGACGCGCTGCGCACGGCGCTTTTGTCTACGCCCATTCCCCGACTTTTGTTCATGGACGTGTGCCATGAGCCGGGATTCCTCAGCCGGATTGCCGCCCGTCCCGGCTTTGCCGCCTTCCTGACGGACGCGGCCCAATCCTTCGATTATGTGATTTTGAACGCGCCGCCCTGCCGGACAGCCAGCGACGCGGCGATGCTGGGCGCGGTGGCCGATATGACGGTCGCCGTGGCGCAGGACGGACGCTATACGCCCCGGGAGCTCGGCGCCGCGCTGCGCTCTCTTCGGGCGGACGGCGTGGTTTTCTGCCGGGTACCGCTGAAGCGCTTTGCCCGGCGCAGACACGGGCGGCGCGCCCTTCGGGACTAAATCAAACCGGGAGGTCAAACGATGGATCTGCTGAAAACGCTGCTTGTCTATATGACGATGGTGTACGCGTCCTCCGTGCAGAGTATGCCGGACGCGGAAGCTTATATGGCTACGGTTGTCACGCCCACCCCGGCGGTGACGGCCACGGCGGAGCCTACGCCCCGCCCCACCGCCGTGCCTACGGTGGAGGTGTCCATCAACCCGGATTACCACACCATCCAGACGGGCGATAAGGGCGACGAGGTGCTGCGCCTGCAGCAGGCGCTGGCCGAGTACGGCTATTATGAGGGTGATCTGGACGGCCGTTTCGGCCAGCAGACCCGGCGGGCAGTGGAACGCTTTCAATACAGCCACGGCCTGACGGCGGACGGTATCGCGGGCCGGAATACCCTGTCTGTGCTTTATGACAGCGGCAAAGTGCGCCGGGCGGATTATTGGGCTGCCTATGCTACTCCCGCGCCTACAGACACGCCGGAGCCTTCCCCCACTCCTACCGATACCCCTGCGCCTACCCCTTCGCCGTCGCCGATCCCAACAGACACCCCCGTGCCCATGGCGGCGACCGAAGCGCCGCTGTCCGTGCTGGAACCTATAGAGAATGGGACAATCGTCGTGGACGGGCAGACGGTGACCGGGGAAGACGAAGCGGTCATTCCGCCCTGCCGCAGCGAAAGCGGCGCGCTGTATCTGCCCCTGAGGGAAGTGCTGTTGGCCCACGGAGCCACCATCCTCCCCTCGGACAGCGTGGATAACCCCGGCTATGCCTTCGCCATGGGCGGCAGCCTGTACCGGCTGTCCTACGGCCTTAATCAGGCGGGAACGCCTATCAATCTGGAAATCACCCTGAACGGGGTGCGCCAGCTGCTCCGGCCGCGGGACATCCGCGCCTACGGCGAATGGCTCTATCTGCCCGCCGAGACCCTCGAAGGTCTGCTGGGGATGACCGCCGCCGAAAGCGAAGCGGACGGCACAGTGACGGTGACCTTCCCGGAATAAGGGGATTTTCCCCGCCATTCCTATGAATTGGCTGGGGAAAGAACCTTGACACCGCACGGGGGCCCGTTATAATGGATAGATGCAACGAAAAGGGGGGAAAGCCATGCTGCGGGAATCCACGGTTCATACCGATCTGAGTGAAATGACCATGAGCATGATGCGGGAAAAACAGTACGAGGCCTGCGAACGCAGGCTTTTTGCCCATCCTTCGGCGGCACTTTTTTCCGCTGAAGCGACGGAGCTGGACGCGCAGTCTCTTTATGAGCATTCCTTTGATTTTCGGCCCGGCCAGCAGCGGCTCTGCTCGCTGGACGAGCTGCGGGGCATGGTGCTGGCCCGGCTTCCGCTGGAAGCCCGGTTCGTGGGCGCGGGAGAGCATCAGCTTTTGGAAAAGCTACTCATCAACGACGGAGAGCTGCTGCTGACCGACTGGGACGATTTGGGCGCGGCGGAGGCGCTTTTGAGCCGCTTGTGGTGCAGCTTTCGGGCGGAAGGGGACGACTGGTATCTGACCTTGCCCGCCGCGCTGCAGGAGCCGCTGTTGACCGCCATGAGCGCCGATGGCGCGGCTATGGACCGGGAACGGCTGTGGCGCTATGACGCGACGGTACATGGACTTTTGTATCTGACCGGTCTGCTGCACGCGGCACAGGCCATGGAATTCTTTCTGGGCGGCGTGATGCAGCGCGGCGACCCCATGGCCCGGGAGATCGCCCGGCGGTATCTGCAGACCTCCTTTGATTACATCACCGACGGGGCGGGCGGTATGATCCTGCTGCATCCCGGTCTGGCGAACCCCTATCAGCTGGTGAAGCGTCAGCAGGTGGGCGCCATGGACAGCTTTGAAATGAGCCAGCAGATGGTAGCCGGGGGCATGAACGGCATTCTGCCGGAGGAAGTGCCCCTGCACGAAGCCATGTGCGCCGCCCTGCAGGGCGCGCTGCGGCCCGAGCTGGATGTGAACGATATTGCCGAGGACCTGCGGATGCTGGCCAAGCAGAACGCCTCTCTTTCCGAAATGGAGAATGTGCTGGCAGAATCCGTCACGGTGCTGCCCACCCGCGAAATGCGGGACGCGCTGCGCCGTCTGTACGAAGGAACGCCGCGCTGGCTGGGCCTGAAAGCGGCGCTGGAGCATTAAGATGAAACTGTATACCTTGACCATCCCGGAGAACATCGCTCCGGGACGGCTTTTTCCCTGGCTGCGGCGGATGCTGCCCCAGCTGCCGGAGTATGCCGTTCGGGAGGCGCTGGATCGGCGGGACGTGAAGCTGAACGGCAAGCGGGTCGACCGTCAGGCCATGCTGATTCCCGGCGCGGAGGTGCGGCTCTATACCCCCGGCGAGGAAATTCAGGAGCCGGAAATTCCCATTCTGTATGGGGACAGCCGGGTGCTGGTGGTTCGCAAGCCCGCGGGGATCAGCTGTCAGAAGGACGCAAAGGGCGGACAGACCATCACCGAGCTGGTGGCGCGGCAGCTTCGCCGGCAGGAACCGAACGCACGGGAGCCCCTTTTGTGCCACCGGCTGGACAACCAGACGGACGGCCTTCTGCTGCTGTGCCGGGATGAGGAAGCACAGGCCGCCATGGAAGAAGCCTTCCGGCAGCGGCGCATCCGCAAGCGCTACCTCTGCCTGACCAAGGGAACGCCCCAGCCAGATCATGCGGTGCTGCGGGCTTTCCTCACCAAGGACAGCGAAAAGGCGCTGGTGCGCATTACCCGGAAGGAACAGCCCGGCAGCCTGCCTATCGTGACGGAGTATACCGTGCTGGACCCGGGCCCCTGCGCCCGGGTGGAGATCCTTCTGCACACGGGCCGCACCCATCAGATCCGCGCCCAGATGGCGGCCATCGGTCATCCCCTTCTGGGGGACGACAAGTACGGCGACCGGGAGTTCAACAAGCGCAGGAGAGCCCGGCGGCTGATGCTCTGCGCCGCGGAGCTTCGCTTCGAGCTGGACGGGGAATGGGCCTATCTGAATGACCTGCGGCTTTCCATTTCGCCTGAATTTTGAAGGAGTACCAAAGCATGAATTCGATTCGACTGATCGCCATGGATATGGACGGCACCCTTTTGAACAGCCGTCAGGAATTGAGCGCGGGCAACATTGCCGCCCTGTGCGCCGCTGAGGAAAAGGGCGTGAAGCTGGCCATTTGCAGCGGCCGTCCTGCCGGAGATACGAGCATGTTCGCCGTTACGCACGGTTTTGACCGCATGGCCATCCTGTCCATGAACGGCGGCTACTGTCTGGACAGGCCCTTCGGCACGCCCTATGCCGACTACGCTATCGAGCGGGACACCGCCATGCAGTGCTTCCAGTGGTTTCGGGAGCGGAACATGACCTTCGCCTGCTTTATGCAAAATGAGATCGCTGCCTTTGCGGGCGAAGCGGCCGCAGAGGATATCTACTGGTGCGCCCCATGGAACGACCCCCGCGCGCCCCGCATTCTGAAGGGCGAGGAAGCCGTTCGCCGGTTCACGGAGGGCCGGGTGAACAAATTCGTTTGCATCGAGAGAGACCGGGAGCAGCTTCAGGCACTGGGCCGCAGACTGGAGACGCTGCCGGGGCTGGAGATCACCTCGTCCTGGGCGGACAACTACGAGCTGATGCCTCAGGGCGTCAGCAAGGGCCGCGCCGTAAAGGAACTGGCAGAGAAGATGGGCATCGGCCCGGATCAGGTGATGACGGTGGGCGATTTTGACAACGACCTGAGCATGATCGAATACGCGGGCTACGGCACCGCCATGGGCAATGCCACGCCCAAAGTAAAGGCTGCCGCCAAGTACGTGACCCTGACCAACGACGAGGACGGCGTCGCCGCCGCTATTCGGAAATACGTGCTTTAACGAAACATAAAACGGAGACGCAGAAAGCCTGCGTCTCCGTTTTTCTTATTTTATTCCAATTATTCCAAAACACCGGCGGTCTGAACAATGCCTCCCTGCTTCACGGCTGTCCAGCCAGACGTGGAACGGGGAAAACTTCGCAGACCCGCCGATACGAGGGGGAAAAGCCAGCGTTCTGTCCACGGGGCGCATTATTCCGCTTGCGCCGCGACCGCTGCCTGTTCCTTTCGCTTTTCAGCCCGCATAATGGGCAGCCACTCCCGGAAGGCGTTATAAAGCGGAACGCCCAGCCCGAAGATCGTCATGGCGATGCAGTTCCAAAATTCTTTTTTCGCTTCCAGATATTCTTTGCTTTCCATACGGCTATCGTTCCTTCCGTCCTTCGATTGATCCCGGCGGGGACTCGACATTGCCCCATTTGGAACCTTGCCTACTATATGCCAATTCTCCGCTAATTTACTGCAAAGGCCGCCGTCAAGAAACCGTTAAGTTTTGCGGCGGCGGCTTTCGCCATATCCGCAGAGCGGAGGAGTATGGTATAATCATCCTCAGAAAGCGGCGGGAGGTCGGAAGAATGCAGAAAACAAGGGAAAGTTTGC
The DNA here is from genome assembly GCA_900548145.1 of uncultured Eubacteriales bacterium. Lineage (GTDB taxonomy): Bacteria > Bacillota > Clostridia > Christensenellales > Aristaeellaceae > Limiplasma. The sequence goes on from URJB01000029.1 coordinate 7,519, forward strand.
GGAAAAAGGGCGTGATATGGAGCCTGCTGTTTTCGCTGACTGTGCTGGCCGCTGCCGCCGGAATTTGCCTGCTGCTCTCTCAGGTGGACGACGACAACAATCCCTTTGCCATGGCGGTGTTTATTTTGGCCGTGGTGGTGATCGCCAGCCATACGGACGGCTACTGGTATGGAATTTTTTCGGCCATCGCCGGGGTTCTTTGCGCCAATTATGCATTTACCAAGCCTTTTTTTCAGTTTGAATGGTCTATCGCCGGTTATCCGCTGACCTTTACCGCCATGCTGCTGGTGTCCCTGATCGTTTCCACCCTGACCACCCAGATCAAAAAGCAGGAACAGCTTCGTTTCGATGTGGAAACCGAAAAAATGCGCGTCAACCTGCTTCGCTCCCTTTCCCACGATCTGCGCACGCCGCTGGCGTCCATTTTGGGGGCCAGCTCCGTTTTGCTGGAGCAGAAGAACCTTTCCATGGAGGAACGGGACGAGCTGGCGCAGGATATTCAGAAGGAAGCCCACTGGCTGAGCCGCGTAACGGAGAACATCCTTTCCGTGACCAAATTCAGCGGCTCCGGCGTGGCGCTGAAAAAAGAGGAGGAGGTGCTGGAGGAAATTGTATCCAGCGCCATCGTGAAGTTCCGCCGGCATCACCCGGAGGTCGCCGTGACGGTGGAGCGGCCGGAAAACATTCTGCTGGCTCCCATGGACGCGACGCTGATCGAGCAGGTGCTGACCAACTTGTTTGAAAACGCCGCTATCCACGGAAAGAACGCCACCGTTATCCGGGTCACGATCAGTCAGGAACCCGGACGGGCGGCAGTCACGGTGGAGGATAACGGCGCGGGCTTTTCGCCGGAAGCGCTTGAACACATTTTCGACGGCCTGCAGCCCGCCAGCGTGACCCATTCGGACAATCGACGCAATATGGGGATCGGCCTGAACGTGTGCCGCTCCATCATTCGGGCCCACGGGGGAGATATTGCTGCCGAAAACCGGCAGGGAGGCGGCGCGGTGATTCGGTTCTGGCTGCCGAGAGAAGAGGAGGAAGAACATGGCGAATAGCGCGCCCTGCAAAGTCCTGATCGTGGAGGACGACCCCGGCATCAGCAAGTTTCTCCGCACGACGCTGGCCACCAACCATTATGAGGCGCTATGGACGGACACGGGCGTCAAGGCGCTGGAAATGATCTCCTCCCACTGCCCGGACTGCATTCTGCTGGATCTGGGCCTGCCGGATCTGGACGGCACGGAGATCATCCGCCGGGTACGCTCCTGGGCCAAAACGCCCATCATCGTGATCTCTGCCCGCAGCATGGAGGAGGATAAGGCACACGCGCTGGATCTGGGCGCGGACGATTATCTGCAGAAGCCCTTCGGAACCATCGAACTGCTGGCTCGCATCCGCACCGCCCTGCGCCACACCCGCACGGCACTGGAGGACGATTCCATCGCCTTGAAGGGCTCCTATGAGGTGGGCGACTTGCTGATCGATTACCGCAAATGCCGGGTCTATCTGGCCGGGAAGGATGTGGGGCTGACCCCGAACGAGTTCCGCATCGTGGCGCTGCTAGGCAAACACGCCGGCCAAGTCATCACCTACCGGGCGATGCTCAAGGAGCTGTGGGGCCCCTATGCCAATCGGGATAACAAGATTCTCCGAGTCCACATGGCCAATATCCGCCGGAAAATCGAGCCGAACCCGGACGAACCCCGATATATCTTTACTGAAGTAGGCATCGGCTACCGCATGAGCGAGGAATAGCCGATAAAATGCACCCGGTCTGCCTGAAAAAAGGCGGGCCGGGTCTTTGCGTATGTTCGCCTGTTTTCGCGCATATCCTTGCCCAAAACCATGGGCAGGAGGCCGGGGGATGCTGGAAAAGTGGAACGAAATTCCCAAAGAGCTGGTGCTGGGCTGGCCCCGCTCCGTACTGCTGGGGGACGAAAAGCTCATTGTGGAGCAGCATCAGGGCATCTATGCCTGTACGCAGGAGGAGATCGTCCTGCGCACCCAGTGCGGGCTGATGTCGATCACCGGGGAAAACCTGTCCCTGTCCCGCTACGATCGGGACGGGCTGGTGGTGTTGGGCAAGATCGAGAAGCTCTCCTACCGGCCAAAGGGGTGAAGGAATGAAAAAGCTCTCATCTCCCCTGCTGACATGCTCCTTTACGGTGTGCGGTCTGAATTTGGAACGGTTTCTGGCGGTGATGCAGCAGGAAGAAATCCCGTTGGAGGATGTGCGCCGCACAGGACGGCGCACCCTGCGCTGCCAGTGCCGGACGGCGGATTTTGCCGCAGTGACGCAGATCGCTGCGGACAAGGGCTGGCGCATCCGGGAAGTACGCCCCGAGCGGGCTTCGGCAGTGTGGAGCAGCTGGAAAGCGCGGCCCGGACTGTGGGTCGGTATGGCGCTGGCGCTGCTGATGCTTCTCCTCGGGAGTCAGCGCATCTGGCGGGTGGAGATCGTCGGCGCGGGGGCCTATCAGGCCGATATCGCCGCCTATCTGGCGGAGGAAGGGATTCGCCCCGGGATGCTGCGGGCGGGTCTTGACGCGACTGCGTGGGAAGAAAAGCTCAGCTGGCGTTACCCGGAAACGGCGTGGTTTCACGTCTATGCCGCCGGGATGACCCTGCGGGTGGAATGCACGCAGGGTCATCCCATGCCGGAACTGGATTCCGGCCAGCCCGGTGATCTGGTGGCCAGCCGGGACGGCGTGGTGGAGACGATCGAGGTTTTTGCCGGGACTGCCGCCGTCCGTCCGGGAGCCGTTGTCCGCAAAGGGCAAGTGCTGATCCGTGGGCAGGAGCGGGGCCGGGACGAGACGGTCAACGCAGTGCAGGCCCGGGGCAGCGTTACGGCCCGCTGCTGGCGCACCGTCCGGGTGCGGGTGCCGCTGAATCAGGTGAAAAGCTGGGAAACGGGGCGGGAAACGGTGGTGACGCAGCTGTGTACGCCGTGGTTCCAGTTCCCGGCGGAGACGGAAAAGCCGGAGTACCTCGCCATGAACCTCTACGAGAGCGTGCAGCCGGTGGCAGGCGTTTTTTTCCCCGTCTGGCGCAAAACGCTCCTTTACCGGGAGGCGGCGCTGGAACGTGTCCGGGCGGACGGCGAGGAGTGCCGACGGGAAGCCCTCGCGGCGGCGGAAACACGCTTGAAAGAAGCCCTTCGGGGCGATGAGATCATTGACAAATGGGTAGATTATTGTATGATAGAGGGGGAATTTTTCGCCGTGTCCATGACCGGCGAATGGCGGACGGAAATTGGAAAGCCCGCCACCTGATCGGAGGCTGGATCTTTGACGGAAACGGTTCAGGAATATCTGACGCTGAATGGAATGGACGCTTATCTGGCGCTGTTTGGCGCCAACGAGCGCAATGTGTCGCTTCTGGAGGGCGAGTTGGGCGTAAAGCTCAGCCTGCGCGGCTCGGAGATCAAGATCGAGGGCGAAGCGGAAAACGTGGGCTGGGCCCGGCAGGTGTTGGAAAAGCTGATGGAGCTGGAAGAACGCCATACGCCCATCGACCGCACCACCCTGCGCTATGCCTGCGCGCTGGTGAAGGAGGACGGTCTGGATCGGCTGGACGAGCTGGCCGCGCAGGTGGTGGCCATCACCCACCGGGGCCGCCCGGTGCGATGCAAAACGCTGGGCCAGTACGACTATGTCAAGGCCATTCGGGAGCACGAGCTGACCTTCGCCGTAGGCCCGGCGGGCACCGGCAAGACCTATCTGGCCATGGCGCTGGCCGTGGCCGCCCTGCGCAATAAAGAGGTGGAGCGCATCGTGCTCACCCGCCCCGCCGTGGAAGCAGGCGAAAAGCTGGGCTTCCTGCCCGGCGACCTCAGCCAGAAGGTCGACCCTTACCTGCGGCCCTTGTTCGACGCGCTGTATGAAATGATGGGTGCGGAAAGCTACCAGCGGCTTCAGGAGCGGGGCGCGCTGGAAGTAGCGCCGCTGGCCTATATGCGGGGCCGAACCCTGTCCGACAGCTTTATCATTCTGGACGAAGCCCAGAATACCACGCCCGAACAGATGAAAATGTTCCTGACCCGCTTCGGCGCAGGCAGTCGGGTGGTCGTCACCGGCGACGCGACCCAGACCGACCTGCCCTACGGCAAGCAGAGCGGGCTTCTGCAGGCGTTGGAGGTGCTCAAGGAGATTCCGGAGATCGCCATCGTCCGGCTTTCCCAGTCCGACGTGGTGCGGCACGATCTGGTGCAGACCGTGGTGAAGGCCTATGAGGCCTATGAGAGAAACAGGGGTGCTAAAGCATGATTCGCGCCAAGCGCAATCCCAAAAAGAAAAAATGGAGCTGGGAGGATCTTTCCCGCGCCCTGCATTCCTCCACGGCTCAATGCGTGTATATTTTTCTGGCGGGCACGGCGGTTTTGTGCCTGCTGCTGATGCTGGCGGTCACGCCCCAGCGCTATAATTTGAAGGTGGGGGACATCGCCCCCAATACCATCACCGCGTCCAAGGACGTGGTGGACGAGATCTCCACCACCCGGCAGCAGGAGGCCGCCGCCGCCAGCGTGGAGCCTACCTACGTTTATAAAGAGGGCATCTCCGCCGAGGTGATGCAGGACCTGCAGTCCGTCCTGACGCAGGCCACGGCCGTGCAGAAGTACGGCCAGCGGGTGCTGCAGACCGTTGCCCCTGACGATCAGCAGAAGCAGAAGAACTATCAGTTCACCGAGGCGGAGATGAAATACGCCCGCTCCCTGCTGACCCAGCTGACGCTGGCGGATTATCAGCTGGACACGCTTCTCCGGGCCACGGAGGAGCAGATGACGGAGATGTGCTCCAACCTGACTGCCGCGGTGGAAAACACCATGAACACCACCGTCCGCGAGACCAACGTCAACGAGTCCATCCAGTATCTGCAGCAGATCATCGGCCTGAAGACCGACATCGACCTGCTGCAGAACGTGGTCACGCCCATCCTGCGTAAAGTGGTGCAGCCCAACATGGTCATCGATCAGGAGGCCACGGACAAGCTGCGGCAGGAGGCACGGGATGCGGTGGAGCCCGTGGTGTACAAGCAGGGGCAGAACATCGTGCTGGCCCGGGAGCGGGTGACGGCCAATCAGCTGGAAATGCTGCGCTCGCTGGGAATGCTGGATAACGACACCTTCGACCTGAACATTTATATCGGCGCGTTCCTGCTGGTGCTGCTGAGCATGATGGTGCTGCTCATCGCCCTGATCCTACTGGATCCCGAGCTGCTGGCCTCGCCCAAGAAGCTGGTGCTGGTGATGCTGGTGCTGTGCCTGACCATGGGCGCGTGTGTGCTGGCTAAGGAGATCAATCCCTATCTGACCCCGGCACTGCTGGGCGTGATGATGCTCACCGGCCTGATCGGCGCCCGGGCGGGCGTGGCCGGTTGTCTCACCCTGACGGTGCTGGTCAGCGCACTGCTGGCGAGCGGCGATACCAGCTACACTTCGGAGATCGTGAACCTTTTGTTCATTTCGTTTATCTCCGGCTTTCTGGTGGTCATCATTCTTCATCGGAAGCCCCACCGCCAGCAGGTGCTGCTGTGCGGCTTCCTGACCGGCCTTTCCAATATGGTCATCATCCTCACCATCGGCTTTATGACTAACAACTCCATGGGGGTGGTGATGAACAACGCCCTGTGGAGCGCCCTGTCCGCCGTGGTGGCGTCGGTGCTGTGCATCGCGCTGGACGCCCTGATGGAGGCGGTGTTCCGTCTGGCGACCCCCGCCAAGCTGCTGGAGCTGTCCAACCCCAATCAGCCCATTCTGCGCCGGCTGATGATCGAAGCCTCCGGCACCTATCACCACTCCATCATCGTGGCCAATCTGGCCGAGGCGGCGGCGGAAACGGTGGGGGCCAATCCCCTGCTGTGCCGCGCGGGAGCCTATTACCACGACATCGGCAAGCTGAAGCGCCCCATGTATTTTAAAGAAAACCAGCTGGGCGAAAATCCTCATGAGCATACCAATCCCTATATTTCCGCCGCCATTGTCACTGCCCATACCCGGGACGGCGTGATGCTGGCCCAGCAGTATCATCTGCCGCAGGAAATTCAGGATATCATCATTGAGCATCACGGCGACACGCCGGTGATGTACTTCTACCATAAGGCGCTGAAGCAGGCGGACGGGCAGGCTGTGGACATTGCCGATTTCCGCTACGACGGCCGCCGTCCCCAGTCCAAGGAAAGCGCCATCATCATGCTGGCGGACACGGTGGAGGCCGCCGTCCGTTCCATGCCCGATCCCACGCCCAAGGCCATCGAGGAGTTTATCGCCAAGCTGGTGCGGGGCAAGATCGACGACGGTCAGCTGAACGACGCGCCCCTGACGCTGCAAGACATCAGCAAAATTTGCCGCGCCTTTACGACGGTGCTCAAGGGCGTGTTCCATGAGCGCATCGAGTACCCCTCCATCAGCCCGGCGGCAGCGGCCCGTCTGGCGGCTCACCAGCCCAAGGGCGAGGAAGGCCGGGAGGAAAGTCAGGTGGAGGCCCGGGAACTGAAACGGGTGACGGACGTGGCCGAGGCCGAACGGGAAGCGGAGGAAGTTCTCAGCGAGGAGAGCGTGGAACCTTCCGAGCAGGAGATCGAAGCCGCAGAGGAACAGGCGGAAAAGGAAGAACTGGAAGAGGCGGAAAAGTCCGCCCCGGCGGAAGAAGAAAAAGACGGCAGGGAACGGCCGTCTTCGGAGGAACAGGATCAGTATGAGGATTGAATGGGAGTGGGAAAGCGGGACTGCTACGGACGCGCCCTTTGCGCTGGTGGCGGACTGTTGTCTGGCGGCGGAGGGCGTGAAGCTGCCCTGCGCGGTACACGTGCTGCTGACCGGGGATGAGCGCATTCACGAGATCAACCGGGAGCAGCGGGGCGTAGACCGGCCCACAGACGTGCTCAGCTTTCCCACGGTGCGCTACGCTCCCGGCAAAACCGCCCGGGACAGTGAAAAGCGCCTGAAAGCGGAATGGGATCCGGAGCTGCACGCCTGTATGCTGGGGGATATCATCATTTCCCGGCCCCGGGCGGCGGAGCAGGCCAAAGAGTACGGCCACAGCGAACGTCGGGAACTGTGCTATCTGCTGGCCCACGCTCTGTTCCACCTGATGGGCTATGACCACATGGAGGAAGACGAGAAGAAGGAGATGCGGAAAATGGAAGAAAAGGCCCTGAACATGGCCGGGATCGGCCGGGATACGGAAACTTCCATCACAGACGGCGAACTGCTGGAACTGGCGCGCCGGGCGCTGGAATACAGCTACTCCCCCTACAGCCATTACGCGGTGGGCGCGGCGCTGCTCTGCGCCGACGGCCGGGTCTTTACCGGCTGCAACATCGAGAATTCCTCCTTCGGGCTGACCAACTGCGCCGAACGCACGGCGCTGTTCAAGGCCGTCAGCGAGGGCGCGCGGGAGTTCACCGCCATCGCCATTGCGTCTAACGGCAGTATGCCCTATCCCTGCGGCGCCTGCCGTCAGGCTTTGAACGAATTTGCGCCGGAGCTGCGGGTTCTGACCATCGCGGGCGATGGAAGCACCGACGACACCACCCTGCGGGCGCTGCTGCCTCACGGCTTCGGCCCCAAAGACCTTCCCGACTAAGGATAAAAGGAGTTACTATGCAGCATTCTGGTTTTATCGCCATTATGGGCCGCCCCAACGTGGGCAAAAGCACTCTGATGAACGCCATGGTGGGCGAAAAAGTGGCCATCGTCTCCAACCGGCCCCAGACCACCCGCAACCGCATCATGGGCATCTATACGGAGAAGGACGCGCAGATCGTCTTTCTGGACACTCCCGGCCTGCACACGCCCCGCACCCGTCTGGGCGAATACATGATGAAGGCCGCCAAGGACGCGCTGCAGGGCATTGACGCGCTGATCGTCATGGTGGACGCTACCGCCGTGGGCAAACACGACGACCAGATCGTGGAGGACATGAGCCGCTGCGAGGTGAAAAAGGCGCTGGTGCTCAACAAGATCGACCTGCTGCCCAAGGAATCCCTGCTGGCGCTGATGCAGCGCTATCAGGCGGCGGGGTATGATGACATCGTGCCCATCAGCGCCGCCAAGGGAGACGGCGTGGAGGAACTGAAGCAGCTGCTGATCAGCTACCTGCCGGAAGGGCCGCAGTACTTCCCGGCGGACGCGGTGACCGATCAGCCCGAACGGCTGATCTGCGCGGAGCTGATCCGGGAAAAGGCGCTGTTACACCTGCGGGAGGAGGTGCCCCACGGCATCGGCGTGGAAATGATGGCCATGAACAAGCTCAGCGACAATCTGATGGAAATCCACGCCACCATTTACTGCGAGCGGGCCGCCCACAAGGGCATTATCATCGGCAAGCAGGGAGCCATGCTCAAGCAGATCGGTCAGGAAGCCCGTCAGGACATCGAGACCCTGCTGGGAATGCACGTCCACCTGCAGCTCTGGGTCAAGGTGCGGGAAAACTGGCGCAACCGGATGGATGATTTGCGCACGCTGGGATACGAGGATAAGGAATAAAAACAGGAGCCGCCCGGATACTCAGGACGGCTCTTTTTAGTGCTTTTTACGCTTTTGCTTCGGCTGGTTTTCCATGCCGAAGCTTTTTTCGGCCCATGTAAACAGCAGGGGATGCAGCCCCACCAGATAGAACATCGCCAGCGCTACGCCCAGCATCGCGCCGGTGTTGGTGCCCAGCAGGTCTTGCAGCCAGTGCCTCACAAGCGTGTAAAGACCCGCAAAGCCCACCAGCAGGCCGGAGAGCAGTCGCAGCAGCTTTTCGCCCCAGCCGCAATCCGTGGTGAAGCGCACCTTGCGGCGCTCCAACAGCCAGCCGCACAGCATTCCCAGTACAGCACCAGCCGACAGGAAAAAATCCTTCTGCATCTTCACAGGGTCCACCAGCAGGGAACCGTCGGCGGCCCGGTCGGCGGGATAGCTCTTTGCCAGCACATACCAGAGGGACAGGCCGCAAAGGGCCGCACCAATGGCCGTTATCAGCAGATCGCGGTTTTGACCTTCATCCGCCCAGCGCAGCAGACGGGCCAGCAGAAAGGCGCACAACACGCCCGTGGCCGCGCCGACGAGTACGTCCTGCGGGGTGTGGACGCCCAGATAATTTCGGGAGAACATCACCAGCAAAATAGCCGCGCCGCAGACCCACGGCACCCAGCGGCGCTTTTTCCCCGCAAGGGCCAGACCGCCGAAGAACGCACCCGCCTTGCTGGAATGGCCACTGGGGAAGGAATACCCCGTGGCGGTGGAAAGGGCTTTCTCCACAGGATGGAGCGCCGGTTCCCGCACCCACGGGCGGTAAACGCAGAAGCCGAGCTTGAGCACGTTGTTGAGAAGGTCGCTGCCGTTGAGGGTAAAGAGCAGCCGTTGGCCCAGCTCCCGGCTGAAGCACCAGTAGACGATCAGCGTAACCGCCATAGGCAGCTCCGCCTTGCCCAGCTGGCTCGCCAGCAGAAAGAAGCCGTCCAGCGCGCCGGAAAGGCTTTCCCGCAGGCCTTGCAGCCCCAGCAGATAGTGCAGATCCATCGCCGTCCCCGCCCTTTCTGGTTATTTGGTGTATTTGCCCCGGATGCGGGTCTGGGGAGCCAGCCCCGGCATGGAGGTGATGCTTCGGTTCTTGACCACGTTCAGCACCAGCCCGATACCGCCCATGTTGGTCACTAGGTTGCTGCCTCCGTAGCTGAGGAAGGGCAGCGGAATGCCGGTAACGGGCATCAGGCCTGTGGTCATGCCTACATTTTCGAATACGTGGAACAGCAGCATGGCCATCACGCCCAGAATCACCATCTGGCCGAAGCGGTCGGCAGTGTAGCGGGCCAGATACATCATCCGCAGGATGATGAGCAGGTAGACGATGACCACCGCCGCGCAGCCCACGAAGCCCCACGCCTCGCCGATGGTGGAGAAGATGAAGTCCGTCCAGTCTTCCGGCACGTAGTCCAGCTGGCTGAAGCTGCCCTGAACGAACATACCCACGCCCTTCAGGCCACCGGAGCCTATGGCGATCTTGGACTGGGTGACCTGATAGGTGGCGCTTTCGTCCACCAGCTCGGGGTTGATGAAGCTCAGGATTCGGGTCAGGCGGTAGCTGTCCGAGCCGGAGGCCATGGTAACGCCGTACAGCAGCGCCAGCGCGATCACGCCCGCCGCCAGAATGCCCACCAGTGTGCGGATACGGATGCCGCCGAAGAACATCATCACGCCGAAGACGAAGATCATGACCAGCACGGAGCCCATTTCGCCCTGCAAAAGCGTCAGGCCCCATGGGATCGCCATCAGCAGGATCAGCCGCATCGTGCCCTTCAGGTCGCCCATGGGATCGGTGGTGCTTTCCAAATATTTGGCGACGACGATGATACAGGCCAGCTTGACAAATTCCGAGGGCTGAATGGTGTAGCCCCAGATCAGGTCAGTCCACGCTTTCACGCCCTGCGCCTGATTGGACACCAGCGTGATGAGCAATAGGCCGCAGGCCACGAAGTAGAACAGCGATGACCGCCGCCGGATAAATTCATAGGGGAAGTAGGTGATGACGCCGATGATGACCGGCGATATCAGGAAGAAGATGGACTGACGCAGACCGTAATAGGAGGCCACGATATAGTTCAGCAGGGTGTCTTCTTCCGCAGAAGAGGTGGAAAACGTAGCGACGGAAACGGCCAGCACGCCGAAGGCCGCCAGTCCGAAGACCAGCAGCACCAGCGGCAGGTCGAAATGGGCCCGGGAGCGCCGGGACTCGTTGATCATCATGAGGGAAAAATCACGTCCTTTCCAACGGGCTTTTTCCACATTGGAGTGGAGAAAGCCGGTCAGTAACGGGAGGAGCGGTGGAACCAGCCGCGATGCGCCCGAGGCGACGGCATGGGCACATATTCGCCCAGGAAGCGCAGGCAGATGCGCTCAACGGCCCGGCTGGCCGGGCAATCCGTTTCCATAAAGCTGTCGTGGCGGCACAGACATTCAGTGACCTTGGGGTCCTCGGGAATGTAGCCCAGCAGGGGAATATCCAGCGTGCTGGCAACCGTCTGGGGACTGTACATTTCGTTGCGGACTACCAGCTTTTCCACCACCCGGTTTACAATCAGCATGGGGCGGGGCTTGCCCTCCGCTTCCAGCGCGGTCAGCACCCGTTCCGCGTCCCGGATGGCCACGTCATCCGGCGTGACCACCAGAATGCAATGGTCGCTGGCGGGGATCAGATTGCACAGCCCCCGATCCACGCCGGCGGGCGCGTCGGTGAGGATATAGCCGTAGCGCTTTTTCAGCTTACGGATGATCCGGCTGAATTCCTCCCCGTCCAGATCCTTGGCCCGGGCGCTTTGGGATGCGGGCAGCAGGGCCAGATTTTCATAACGGGTATGGCTGACCAGCGCGGAGCGCATTTTGCAGTCGTGGCGCACCACGTCCATCATGTCGTACACGACCCGGCTTTGCAGCCCCAGCACCATATCCAGATCCCGCAGGCCCAGATCCGCGTCCACGCAGCAGCAGTGCATACTCTTGCGGGCCAGCGCTACGCCCAGCGCCGCCGTCACCATGGATTTTCCCACGCCGCCCTTGCCGGACGCGATCAGCCACGATTGACTCATGTCGGTTTCCTTTCTTCTTTGGGGGTTTGGGTCGCCTGAGCCCGGCTCAGGGGGCCAGCGTATTGCCGGACGGGAACACCACGTCCACCGAACGCAGGGTCTTCTGATCCATATACCAGCCCACAAATTCCCGGGCCGCGACCCCCGCCATACCGCCGGACAGGCCGCTGGGGATGAACACCGCCACGGCGATCTCCGGGTTTTCCTTGGGGGCCAGCATCACGAACCAGGCGTTGTTTTCCAGATCCAGCGTAGTGACCTCGGCGGTTCCTGTTTTGGCGCAGATGTCCTGCCGGTACTGCCATTTGCGGAAGTACCGGGCGGCGGTACCGCTTTCGTCAACCACGCCCTCCATCCCCTTGAGGATGTAGGACAGGTATTCTTCCGTATTGGGGGAATCCTCGCCGAAGTCGTGCATCAGCGACGGCGTGCGCTGGCTGACGATGTCGCCCTCAGGGGAGGTGATGGAGTCCACGATGGTCAGATTGTACACCTTGCCGCCGTTGCCCAGCGCCGCCACGTAACGGGCGACGGCCGCCGGGGACACAGTGGTGATAGACTGTCCGATGGCCACCTGAATGGTCTGGCTGCCGCCCCACTTGATGTCGTTCAGGTAGTTGTAGGTATCGCCGATGACCACCTGCAGGTGAACCATTTCCCGGGTCATGTTCAGTTCTTCCATCAGAATGGGGCGCATGGACTGCACCCAGTCGTCCTGATTGGTGTTGACGGCCATGTCCATCAGCCGCTTGACGCAGCGGTTCAAGCGCTCGTCGTCATAGGTGATGTTCCGGCTGGCCCCCTGATTGCGCAGGTGCTTCTTGATGGAGTTGAATACGATGATGGGCATGGACGTATCCTGCGAAGCTTCGTCCATGGCCTTGTCGGGGTCGTACAGGCTGGTCTGGCAGCCTACGACGCTGCGCACCTCGCCGGGCAGGTCGATGCCCGTTTTGCTGGTGAAGCCGAAGTTGGCGGCGTACTGGTACAGCCGGGTCTCGCCCAGCCGGTCGCCCAGCGTGTAGAAGAAATAGTTGCAGCTGTGGGAAAGCCCCTCCACGATGGTCTGGTACTGGTGCTTGTAGCGCTGGGATTCGGAGATCCAGCACTTGGGCGCGGTGGAAAGGTCGGAGTTGTACTTGGTGAAGTAGCCGCCGTCGGAGATGGTCTCGTTGGTGTAGAGCTTGCCGTCGATCAGCGCGCCAAGGCCGGAGACCATCTTGAAAATGGAGCCGGGGGTGCCGCGGGCGTGGATGTTGTAGTTCATCAGCACGTTGCGGGTGTCGGTCAGGATCTCCTGACTTTCCTTCCCCGCCGCCGTCAGGGCGTTCAGGTCGTAGGTGGGGTAGTTGGCCATGGCCAGCACCCGGCCTTCCATGTCGATGACCGTCATGGCGGCCCGCTGGGCCAGCGACAGGGGATATTGCTCCCAGTTGCGGTTTTCAATGATGGACTTGTTTTTTTCCAGCCAGGTGTTATCCATCAGCTTCTTTTCCTGAGAGGTGCGCACCGAGGCCACGTTTTCAGCCAGCGCGCGCTCGGCCTGCTGCTGGTAGCTGGCCACGATGGTCAGCTTCACGTTGTTGCCGTCCTGCGGCTCGGTGTAGCTCAATTCTCGAGTGATCTTGCCCACCCGGTCGCGCTCCACCACCCGGTAGCCCTGCCGCAGGTCGCTGTTCTGGGTCAGCCAGTCCTCCATGGAAGCTTCAATGCCGTCCACGCCGATGGTGTCGCTGTATTTGTAGCCTTTTTTCTGCAGTTCCGACCATTTGTCGGCGGAAGGGATAGCGCCCATGTAGCCGATGACCTGCGCCGCCAGCGTGGAGCGGGGATAGACCCGCTTGGTGCCCACGGCGATCTCCATACCGCTCAGGGTCATGGACTTGGTTTCGATCTCGATCACGGTTTCGTAAGGCACGTCCCTGGCGATGACGATGGGCTGGGAGTTGAACAGGTTCATCTGCATTTCGGAGTACACGGCCATGACCTTCAGCATGGTCTCCTCATCCAGAATCACGTCTTCCACATAAGAACGTCCGGCGGCTTCGGCCTCCCGGCGGTTCTGCTCCCGTTCTTCCGCGCTGTTGACGATCTTATAGCGCTTTTTCAGCCGCGTCATGGCCTCGGCGGCGGTGGGTACGCTGGTGACGGTAAAGTAGTTGTTGTCCCGCCACTGGTTTTCCCGGGTCTGCAGGACGCTCTCACTGACCCCGGAGCCGAAGTAAAATTCCCAATCGTTGGTGTTTTCGTTGCGGCGGATGACGAAGCTGACGGACAGCTCGTTACCGTTGTTTTCGATGATCTCAATGGCCTGCCGGATGGACAGGGTGAAGTTGCGGTATTGAGACTGGCTGTTCTGGCTGGCGTCCCGGTAGAAGGTGACGTTGTAAATGGGTTCGTCCTTGGCCAGAATCACCGCGTCCGCGTCGGTGATCATGCCCCGGCTGCCCCGGAGCACCACTTCGGTGGTGCGGCGGCTTTCCGCCTTTTCTTCATAGTCGGTGCTGGAGCGGAGCTGCAGCTCTGCCAGACCGCTGAACAGGTAGACGAACATGCCCAGAATGACGATCAGTACGAAAATGTACCGGCCGTTCAGGTTGTAGCCTTCCCGCTTTTCACGGCGGCCAAATCGGTTTCGCATGGGGAAAGACCTCCTTTCGGGGGCGATAAAAAGGGAAAGTGCGGCTTATCGGGCCTTTTTCAGCTTATAGACCCCCAGCCACCAGCGCACGGGGAATTGTAGCACCCCGGCCAGAAACGTGGAGTACAGCACGTCCGTCAGGGCGCGCCGCCAGTGGCCCGCGTCCAGCGAAACGCCGCTCAGGTAGGTGTAAAGCAGGTGGACGGCCTCGAAAACCGCCACGCTGAGGGCCGCGCACAGGGGGGTGCGCAGGTGAGGGTTCCACTGGTTGGTTCGCCGGCCCAGCGTGCGTTCTTCTTCCAGCTTGCGCTCGCTCTTGTCGGAGAAGACCAGCGCGCTGAGCATGGCCGCTACGGGGTACAGGATCAGGCTGATGTAATCCAGCATGGGGGTCATGATCTCGATCAGGTAGCCCACGGCCAGAGCCATGACGAAGGTGTACTTGCGGCCCAGCGCCACGGTGGCGATGGCGATGATCGCCAGCGCCAGATTGGGGGCTACGTCCGCGATGGAAAGGTATTCCGCCGCCGTAGCCTGCAAAAGGTAGGCCAGCAGCGTCAGAACGGCGACTTTCAGGGCTTTGGTAAACACGGTCAGTCCTCCTCTACCGACAGATCCAGCGGGGGAGCGGTCGGCGTGGGCGTGGCGGTGGGCGCCAGCGTGAAGCCGTAGCTGTTATCCGTCGCGCCGTTTTGCAGGCCGGAGGGCACCTTGTATTCATAGCTGTCGCCGCCGCTGGAGGAGGGCCCGGGCGTAGAGGCCGTCCCGGTGGGGGCGGGCGTTTCGTCGGGGGCCAGCGTAGGCTCCGGGCTGGGCGTGGGCGAGGGGGCCAGCTGGTAGGTGTCGCTGCCGATAAGCACCGTGGGCACAGGCAGGATGGTCTCCAGCGGCACCAGCGTCAGGGAGTCGGTGCTGGAGGAACGATCCTCCACGGCTTCGGCCTCCGGCTGGTAGCGCAGGACGATGACGTACTCGATGTGCTGGAAATCGGCGGAAGGCTCCACCACGATGTACTGCTTGTTGCTCTCCATGCCGCGGGTGCTTTCCCGCACGGTGCCGATGGGGATGCCCTTGGGGAAGGACATGCCGACGCCGGAGGTGACCACCTGATCGCCGGGGCGGGGCAGGTTTTCTTCCGGCAGGTAATACATGCGGCACATGGGCTGACCGTCGATGCCCAGCGTGCCCCGCACCGTGCCCTGATCTCGGGAAGTGGAGATCAGACCGGCGATGCTGGCCTCGCTGTCGATGATGGTACGCACGGAAGCGCTGGTAGTTTTGGTGTTGTAGGTATAGCCCACCAGAGCACCGTTCATGGTGACGGCCATGTAATCCTGAATGCCGTCCCGGGTGCCCTTGTTGATGGTGAAAACGGAAAAGTAGTTGCCGCTTTCCCGGCCGATGACCGTGGCCACCAGCGGATTGAGCTGTTCGTTGTCGGAAACCTCGTCAAACAGGTTCTCGTAGACGCTGAGCTTGTGCTGTAATTCCTCCGCGAGCATCGCCTGATAGGTGAGCTGCTCATTCTCCTGCCGGAGATTATTATACTCCAATTCCAGCCGGGAGCGCAGTTTCAAGGTGTAAAAATAATCGCTGATCCAGTTGACCACGGAAGCAAAGCCGCTTTGCAGGGGCGTGACGACGGCGGCAACGCCGTTTTCCGGGATGGCCAGCATTTCGTTGCCGGTGATGAGCTTGAGCAGGTGAGTGCCCGCCAGCCCCATGAGCGCCAGCACGCACAGCACGATCATCACATTGCGCAGAATGTGTTTGCCTCGGCTGTCGCCGCTCTTGCGCCGCTCTTTTTTGGGTACCTTCAGCTTCATGGGTTCACCTCCGGGTATTGAGCAAAGTCAGAAGGGTCAAACACCCCGTCAGAATTCATGCAGGAAGCTGGTGCGGCCCAGATGCTGCAGAAGGTCGTAGTTTTCAATGATGTTGCCAAGGCCCAGCGCCGCACAGTCCGTCGGCTCCTTGGACAGGAGCACCGGGATACCCAGCTCGCTGGCGATCATCTGATCCATGCCGTAGAGCAGGGAGCCGCCGCCGGTCAGGTAGATGCCGTGGTGCATCACGTCCGCCGCCAATTCCGGCGGGGTGCGCTCCAATACCCATTTGATGGCCCGCAGGATGGCCTGACAGGGCTCCTGAATGGCTTCATAGATTTGGGTGGAGGTGATCTCTGTGGTCTGGGGCAGGTTGGTGACCATGTCCCGGCCCCGGATACGGGCCCGGCGCTCGCCGTGCAGGGGCAGGGCGGAGCCCAGATCCAGCTTGACCTCCTCGGCAGTGCGGTCGCCGATCATAATGTTAAATTCCCGCTTGATGTAGTTGATGATGGCTTCGTCCATTTTGACGCCGCCAACGCGGATGGAATGGCTGATGACCACGCCGCCCAGCGAGACCACGGCCACGTCGGTGGTGCCGCCGCCGATGTCCACCACCATGCAGCCGTTGGGCTCAAATACGGGAAGACCGCAGCCCAGCGCCGCAGCGAAGGGCTTTTCCACCAGAAAGACCTTGCGGGCCCCGGCGTACTTGGCGGCCTCGCCCACGGCCCGCCGCTCGATGGCGGAAATGGAGCAGGGATAGCTTAAAAACAGCCGGGGCCGGAGCAGATAGCTGGAGCCGATGGCCTTGCGCATAAAGAACTGTATGAGAATGCCCGTCATGTCAAAGTCGGTGATGACGCCTTCCCGCATGGGACGGACGGCCATCACGCCGTCGGTGGTGCGGCCCAGCATGATTTTCGCGTCGTCGCCCACGGCGCGCACCTTGCGCTCGTTGGTGGAGTCCACCACCACGATGGTGGGTTCGTTGATGACGATGCCTTTATGACGGACGTAGACCAGCGTATTGCTGGTACCCAGATCAACGCCCAGATCGTGCGCTACAAAGCCCACGGAATCACATCCAATCTATTGTCAGTATGAAAGTCGTTTTTTAGCCCAGCAATTTCCAGCCCGCTTTCCGCAGCATCCGCGCCACGGTCTCCAGCGGCAGGCCGATCACGTTGGTGGGGCTGCCGTGAATGGAGCGGACGAACGCGCCCGCCCGTCCCTGCACCGCATAGGCCCCGGCCTTATCCAGCGGCTCGCCGGAGGCGGCGTAACGCAGGATCTCGTCTTCGTCCAGCTCGGCGAAGCAGACCTCTGTGCCGCAGACCTCCTCCCGGACAGTCCCGTCCGGTAAAAGCAGACAAACGCCGGTATACACCCAGTGACTTCTGCCGCTGAGCAAACGGATCATCCGCGCTGCGTCGGCTTCGTCTACAGGCTTTCCCAGCACTTCATTTTCCACACAGACCAGCGTGTCCGCCGCCAGAACGGTCCGCCCCGGCAGACGGGCGGCCACTTCCTCGCCCTTGCGCCGCGCCAGCACCCGCACCCGCTCCTTGCCGGAGCCGGTCACGTCGTTTTCTTCCGCCCGGGAAGGGATCACTTCAAAGGGAATGCCCAGCAGGGACACCAGTTCCAGTCGTCTGGGGGAAGCCGAGGCCAGCACCAGCGGCTGAGAAGCGGAACGTTCCATCCGAAGAACCTCCTTTGCGGCAGCTGAAAAGTCTGCTTAACAACTTATTATAGCATAGTTTCCAGAATTGGAAAAGGCGCAGGCTGAATGTTACAGGATGCACCCTGTAGGACTACAATACATCTTGGACAAACGCAAAAAAGGAAAGAGAGATAGA
>URJB01000030.1 GCA_900548145.1 uncultured Eubacteriales bacterium
CTGCGCGCCTGCGGCGCGCAGTCCGGGGTTAAGGGGCACTGCCCCTTAAGAGAGGCGGAGAGGGACGGGGACGTTTTCGACCACGGCGATCAGGATGCGCTCGGCAGAAATGCCCTTCATCTTCGCGTCCGGGTTGGGCATAATACGGTGAGTCAGAACGGGCAGCACCATGCGCTGCACGTCCTCGGGCAGCACGTAGTCACGGTCATTGAGCAGGGCGCAGGCCTGCGCGCCGCGGATCAATGCGATCGCGCCGCGGGTGCTGACGCCCAGCTGCAGGCTGGGATGATTGCGGGTCATGGCGGCAATAGAGGCAATGTAGTGCCGCACTTCCTTGGAGCAGTAGACCGTGCCCACCAGCCCCTGCATGTCGATGATGTCCTGTGCGGAGCAAACGGGCACCAGCTTGGACTGGGGCTTTTCCGTGCCGGAGAAGCGCTCCAGCACCGCCATTTCTTCCTCAAGGGTGGGATACCCCATGGAAACGCGGATGAAGAAGCGGTCCATCTGGGCCTCGGGCAGGGGATAGGTGCCCACGAACTCCGTGGGGTTCTGGGTAGCCAGCACCATAAAGGGCTTGGGCAGAGGATGGGTCACGCCGTCCACCGTGACCTGATATTCCTCCATGACCTCCAGAAGGGCGCTCTGGGTCTTGGGGGAAGTACGGTTGATTTCGTCGGCCAGCGCGATCTGGCACATGATGGCCCCGGGATGATACTCCATCTCTCCGGACTTGAAATTCACCATGGTGAAGCCCGTCACATCAGAGGGCACCACGTCCGGCGTAAACTGGATGCGGTTGAAGCTGCAATCCAGCGACTTGGCCAGCGCGCTGACCATGGTGGTCTTGCCGGTGCCGGGCACGTCCTCCAGAAGCACGTGACCCTTGCACATCAGCGCGATCAATAGCAGCTCGATCACCTCGTCCTTACCGACGATGACCTTGCCGATATTCTGTTTCAGTGCGGAAATAACCTGGCGCGGATTGAGCATAACAACGCTCCTTTGTTTTGGCTGATTTCGGGTAGCTTGTCCGTTCTTCGGAAAGCACCATCGTTTATTATATCGGAAGTTCCCGTATTTAACAAGTGTATGACAAAAGTTTTACGTCTTTAGGGCGAAAGTGGCGAATAGCTTTGTTTTTTCATTGTATTTCAAGGGCTTGAGCAGGATTCAGCATGGCAGCGTGGCAAATTAAAAACGTTGAATTTGATTCCGATATTTCACAGGGGAGAGGGATTTCATGCTGGCACTGATTAAAAGCGTCAACAATGCGGTCAATAACTTTATCTGGGGCGTTCCCGCCATGATCCTGCTGATGGGCGTGGGCTTGTACCTGAGCGTCGGCACCCGTTTTGTGCAGCTGCGCAAGTTCGGCCCGGCCATGAAGGCGACACTTGGCCGTATTTTCAGGCACGATAAGGCGGGCAAGGGCGCGCTGACCCCTTTTCAGGCGGTGTGTACGGCGCTGGCGGCCACGGTGGGCACCGGCAATATCGCCGGTGTGGCGGGGGCGATCGCCATCGGCGGCCCCGGCGCGGTGTTCTGGATGTGGGTATCCGCGCTGCTGGGCATGTGCACCAAGTTTGCCGAGGTCACACTGGCCGTACATTTCCGGGAACGGAACCAGCACGGCGACTACGTAGGCGGGCCCATGTACTATATTCAGAACGGTCTGGGCCGGAAATGGCGCTGGCTGGCCTATGCCTATGCCCTGCTGGGCGCGCTGGCCTGCTTCGGCATCGGCAACACCACCCAGATCAACACCATCACCGTGGCCGTGGGTTCCGTGCTGACCAGCTTCAACCTGATCGGCGAGACGGCGCTGCCCACCTTCCGGTGGATCTTCGGCGGGCTGATGGCCCTGCTTCTGCTGATCGTCCTGCTGGGTGGCGTGAAGCGCATCGGCAACGTGGCGGAAAAGCTGGTGCCCTTCATGGCGGTGTTCTATATCGTGCTGGCGCTGGGCGTGGTGTTCAGCCATCTGGACCGGATTCCGCTGGTGTTCGAACAGATCTTCGCAGGTGCTTTCAATCCGTCGGCCTTTACCGGCGGCGTGGTGGGCAACTTCTTCCTGAGCATGAAGAAGGGCGTTTCCCGGGGCATCTTCTCCAACGAGGCCGGGCTGGGCACGGGCTCCATCGCCCACGCATGCGCCGAGACCGACCACCCGATCCATCAGGGTTATTTTGGCATCTTCGAGGTGTTCGCCGACACCATCGTCATCTGCACCCTGACGGCGCTGGTCATTCTGGCAAGCGGCGTGCCAATCCAGTACGGCGAGGCGGCGGGCGCGGAGCTGACCATCAGCGGCTTTGTGGCCACCTATGGCAGCTGGGTGACCATCTTCACCGCCATCGCCCTGTGCAGCTTCGCGTTTTCCACGGTGCTGGGCTGGGGGCTATACGGCGCGCGCTTCGTGGAATACCTTTGCTCCTCCCATAAAGCGGTCAAGCCCTTTATGGTGGTGTTTTCCCTGGCGGCCATTCTGGGCGCCACGATGGATCTGGGGCTGATCTGGGATCTGAGCGACACCTTCAACGGCCTGATGTCCCTGCCCAATCTGGTGGGCCTGTTCCTGCTGAGCGGTACGCTGTTCAAGCTGCTGCGGGAGCGGGCCAAAGCGGACGAAACCTCGCCGCTGGCCGCTCGGGATTAAAACCCAAAAGCGCCTGCCGCAGTTATGAGCGGCAGGCGCTTTTTTATACCTGATTCATTTGTTCCAGTATGCGTCGGCGCGTCTGCTGAAGCCGGTCCATCACCTGCATCAGCTGCTCGTCGGTGCGTTCCACCCGCTCCTTGGCATCGCTGATCTTGCTCAGTACCGTCCAATCGCTGATGAACCCGTCCCACACCAGATCGGCCACACGCCAGAAGCCGGACAGCTCCGCCGAGGCGCTGCACTGGACGCGCACGTCCTTCAACTCCCGGTTGAACCGTTCCAGCGCCTGACGCAGGCTCTCCAACTGCTGCTGGGCCCTGTCCATGCGGGAGTGCTTCATCAGCCCGGACAGCATCCCGCCGCCCAGCAGGTCGTAGATTCCCCAGCCTCTGGCGCTGCGCAGGCTGTCCAGCACCTGCTGGGCCTGCCGGTGGGCTTCCTGCCCGGCCCCGATGGCCTCCTCGGTCTCCCGAAGAAGAGAAGCATAGTCGCTCATAGTCTTGCCCTTATTCCTCCGCGCCCTCCAGAATTTTCAGCGTGGAGCTGGTGCCCAGACGGCTGGCTCCCGCGTCCACCATGGCCAGCGCCTCCTGCCAGGAGTGCATGCCGCCTGCGGCCTTCACCTTCATGGTTTCAGGAATGGCCGCCTTCATCAGCGCCACGTCCGCCACGGTGGCCCCGCCGGTGCCGAAGCCGGTGCTGGTCTTTACATAGTCCGCGCCAGCCTTGACGCAGGCTTCACAGGCCTGCTTCTTTTCCTCGTCGGTCAGGTAGCAGCACTCGATGATGACCTTCACCAGCGTGCCGTTGGCCGCCTCCACCACGCCGTGAATATCCTTTTCCAGCAGGTCGAGATCGCCGCTCTTCAGCGCGCCCAGATTGATGACCATGTCCACCTCGTCCGCGCCGTTGGCGATGGCGTCCTTGGTTTCAAAGGCCTTGACGGCGGTGGTGTTGGCCCCCAGAGGGAAGCCGACCACGGTGCAGACCTTCACGGGGCTGCCCTTCAATTCTTCGGCGGCCAGCGCCACATGGCAGGGGTTCACGCATACGCTGGCCGTGCCCAGCTCCCGGGCCACGGCGCACAGCTCCCGAATCTGATCGGGCGTGGCGGTGGCCTTCAGCAAAGTGTGATCGATCATGGATGCGATCTGTTGTTTCGTCATATGTTTTCCTTCCTTTCTGTGTCCGTATGGGTGTTGGATTTTTGTTTTTCCTTGCATGGTAGTTATGATGGGAAATTTTGGCATCTAGCGGCATTTTTTTCGCGCTAAAACAAACTGCAACGAAGCCTGCCAGACCCGCGAGCCGCGAGGCCTGTCGCCGAGCGGCGGTAAAACCCCGGCCAAGCCGCATGTCCCGCTATGCCCCCTGCCCGCCTTCGGCGGGCAGTCCGGGGTCAAGGGACACTGCCCCTTGGGGGAGGGGCGGAAGCTCGCGGATGTCGCTGAGACCGAAGTGCTCCAGAAAGCGGTCCGTGGTGGCGTAAAGAATGGGACGGCCTAAGGCTTCCTTGCGGCCCACTTCCTTGATAAGCCCCTTGTTCAGCAGCGATTGAATGGAATAGTCGCACTTTACGCCGCGAATCTGCTCCACCTCGCCCTTGGTGGCGGGCTGACGGTAGGCGATCACCGCCAGCGTCTCCATGGCCGTCTGGGTCAGACTTTGCCGCTGAACCGGCTGCAGGAGCCGTTCTACGTAAGGCGCGTATTCCTGCCGGGTCTCCATGCGCAGATGATCGCCGTAACGGCGCAGGGTCACGCCCCGGCGCTCCAGATCGTACTGGCGCTGCATCTCCTCCACCGTCTGGACGGTTTCCAGCTCGGTCAGCCCCAGCGCGGCGGCCACGTCCCCGATGCCCACCGGCTCCCCGGCCACAAAGAGAATAGCCTCGATGATGTGGGCCGCTTCATTCCTCTCCAAGATCGCTTTCTCTCCTTCCGGGCAGCAGAGTCATGTCCCCAAAGGTGCCCGTCTGCATCACATGGGCTTTACCCAGCTTCAATAATTCCAGCAGCGCCATGAACAGCGTGACCACTTCCTCCCGGTCGGGCGCGCCGGAAAACAGCTGAGTAAAGCGCACCGTTCCCACGCTGAGACGGCTTTCGATGGCCTCCATGCAGCCCTCCACCGTAAAATTGTCCCGGTGGATGTTGCGAAGCTGGAAGACCGCCTCCTCCGCCTCCTTGGGAGCGCGCTCCTGTACCCGTTTCAGGGCCTCCCACAGGGCTTCGATGGTCAGACCGTCGATCTCGATCTCCGGCGGTGGGAGCGGATACTCCTCCGGCAGTTTGCCGAAGACCTCCCGGGCGTTCTTCTCAAACTCCGCCATGCGCTGGGCCGTTTCCTTGAACTGCTTGTAGGCGATCAGGCGCTGCAAAAGCAGCTGCTCCGGGTCCTCCTCGTCCTCCTTGGGGGGCTTGGGCAGCAGACTGCGGCTCTTGATCTCCAGAAGCAGCGCGGCCATGGCCACAAACTCGCTGGCCTCGTCCATGTCGAAGTCCGGCGCGGACTGCACCGCTTCGATGTACTGTTCCGTGATCTCGCTGACGAAAATGTCCTTCAGGTCGATCTTGGCCTTGCCGATCAGGTGCAGCAGAAGATCCAGCGGCCCGTCGAACTGCTTTAACCGAATGTGAACGGCCATATCACGCCTGCCCCGCGATCCGAAGGAACAGGTTGAGCACACCGCCCTCCACCGCATCAAACACCACGTTAATGACGTTGTTCAGGAGGCCGGAAAAGCAGGCCAGCAGCAGCACGACCTGAGCGATTTGAAACACCTGCTGGTTCAGGCGGAAACGGCCCTTGAACAGGATGTCGTTAAAAATATGATAGCCGTCCAGCGGCGGGATGGGCAAAAGATTGAAAAGACCAACACCGAGATTCATGGAATAGAACATGAGCAGGAAGCGCTGCACATACATCAGCCACGGGTGCAGCATCAGCTGAGAATAATCTTTGCCGTAGCCCGCCACCAGCACACTGTAGCCAATGCCGCTGGTGGAAAGGAACTCCCTGGCCCCGCCGTTGGCCGCGATGACCTCCGGCTTCCACAGAAGGCCGTTCAGCGCCACGGCCAGCGCCATAGACAGGATAAACAGCGTCAGATTAACGGTGATACCCGCCACGCTGACCAGAAAATCATCCCGGCGATAGTTTCCCTTAAAATTGCGGGGATTGACCGGCACGGGCTTGGCCCAGCCGAAGCCCAAAAATACCAGACACAGGGTGCCGATGGGATCCAGATGCTTCCGGGGATCCAGCGACAGCCGGCCCAGCATCTTGGCGGTGGGATCGCCGCAGCGATAGGCCACATAGCCGTGGGCGATCTCGTGCAGGATCAGCGTCAGCAGCACGGAAACGGCAAAATACAGCAGATACAGCGCAAAGCCCAACGGATCGGTGGTCAGCCAGTTCCACCACAGCTGCAGCCGGTTCAGGATCCCCATGCGCGTCCCCTCCTTATGAAACGATCATTCATCGCTTCTTTCCTCTTAATCAGAATAAAAATTATAGCATCCGGGCCGAAAATCGTCAAGAAAGAAGACTTCCGCTTGCCTGTCCGCGTCCGAAAAGTGACTTTTAGTCTATCTTTTGTGTCTTGACGTTCATAATCTGACTCTTTATAATAAAAACACGATACGAAAGAAGAAAGGGTGACTCTATGGGCCGCGAGGTTCTGGCGAGTATTCGGACGCAGTATCCCTCCTTTACGCCGGTGGAAAGGACGATCGCCGATTATGTGCTGAATCACGGAGCGAAAGTCGTCCGTCTGCCCATTCGTCAGCTTGCTTATGAATGCGCGGTAGGAGAAAGCAGCATTGTCCGTTTCTGCAAACGGGTCGGCCAGAAGGGCTACCCGGACTTCCGTCTTTCGCTGGCGGCGGCGCTGGAAATGGAAAACGTTCCGGCGGAAAAGGCCGAAAATACTTCTTTGATCGGCGTGGCGGATGAAATTTACCAGCAGCATCAGCAAAGCCTGTTCAACGCCCGGAATATGCTGAACGCGGAGACGCTCCAAAATATCGCCGCCCATATGCTGGCCGCTCGGCAAATTTATTTCTTTGCCCCTGCCGGCCTTCAATCTCAGGCCATTCAGCTGGGTCTCATGACCATGCAGGCCACCGGCAAAGGCATCGGGCTTACGGCTCCCTATCCGCAGGCTCTCTGCCAACGGGAAATCGGGGACGAGGACATGGTCATTTTTCTGGTGACCAGCGCTCAAACCGGCATGATGGCCGACACGGCCCGCCAACTGCGCGGCCGTGGCGCTTACCTGATCTCCATCTCCTGCTGCGGCCAATCGGCCATTCAAAACGACTGTCAGGAAAATCTGTTTTACGGCGGCATTGCCGGAAGTCCGCTGCCCGATTCCGCCGCACTTTTCTTCATCGTGGAGACCCTGTGCGCCGTGTACCGGCGGCAGATGGAAGAACGGGAGTCGGCGAAGGCGGACGGATAAGTTCCATTGATATGACAATCCCCGGCGTGACGGAACTCACGCCGGGGCATTTTCATTCAGCCGAGCTTCGGCTGTTTTTCGTTTTCCCGGATATAAAGGACCCGGTCTTCCTTTCTTGGCTTGGGTGTGGGGTGCCGGTCGCCCTCGCGGAGATAGCCCAGAACGAGCTGCATCACGGCGTAGTGATCCGTAGGAATACGCCATTTTTTCAACACTTCCTGCCCGTAGGGGTCGGCAAACGCAGGCCAGCCCTGCCCGATATAGCAGGAGCCGATCCCCAAAGCGTCCGCCGCCAGCATCCTGTTTTCCGCTGCGACCGCGCAGTCGTCCACCGAAAATAAAAACTGCTTCGGCGCAAAGAACGTAATGACGGTCGGCGCGTCGTAGAAAGCGTTCGTCAGCTTCGGGTCGTCCGCGATGCTGGGCTGTTCCCGGGAAACATAGCTGGCCGCTGTCGCCATGCGGGGATGGGAATTGGCCCGCTTGATCCTGCCAAGGCGCTCGTTGATCTCCCTGTCCTGACAGACGGCGAAGATCACGTCCTGCCTTCCGCCGGCGCTGGGCGCATACAGCCCGGCCTGCAAAATTTCCTGTAAGGCGCTTTCTTCGATCTGCCGGGAGTCAAACCGCCGAATCGACCGGCGGTGCAGAATGGTGTTCATCACTTCGTTCATGGTTCCTTCTCCTTATCCGATGGCCTTTTGGGCATAGCCTTCGATTTGTTTCCAGCATTGCGGGTCAGTCGCATAGAAGTCTCCGTTTCTTCCGCTGGCCACAGCGGGGCAGCCGCGGCAGAAGGCCAGCAGTTCGCATTTGCTGCACTTCTCAAACCGCGTATAATCCCGGTAACGCTCCATCTGGCACACCCACACATCCGCCAGCCGGTCGGAAAATACGTTGGCGACCTTGCTGTTCCGCACCCGGCGGCAGGCGTACACGTCGCCGGTAGGCAGGATGGTCAGGTGACAGTTGCCGCAGTTGCAGCCGCCGTAGATCATGCCTTCCTCCACGGTTTCGGGGAGCCGGAATGTCCCGATTTCGTACTCGTACAGCGTCCACAGGTGATCCTTTTTATTGAAATAGGTCTGACATCCTGCAGCCTCATACTCCCGAAATTTTCGATCGCAGTCGGCCAGCAGCCGCCGGTAGCGCAGCGGCTCAATGCCCACGTCCTTCTCCTCGCTGGTGGGGCAATAGCGGGCAAAAGCAAATACATTCGCCCCCGCCGCCACCACCGCGTCGATAATGCCGGGAACTTCGTCGATGTTCTTCCCGGAAACAGTGGTCATGACCACCGAACGAATCCCCGCCCGATTGATGCAGCCGATCTTTTCCAGCGTTGTGTCAAAACTGCCGGGCTTGCGGAACCAGTCGTGAGTCTCACGAAGGCCGTCTATGGAAAGCTGGTATTTTTCGCATCCGTATTCTTTCAGCCTGCGGCACACTTCGTCCGTCAGGTGGAAGGGATTGCCCAGAATGGTAAAAGCAACGCCGTGCTCCTTCATTAGCCCCAGCAGCTTCCAGAAGTCCGGATGCAGGATCGGGTCGCCGCCGGTAAGATAGAAATATGGGATACGACCGTAGACCTTGCAGAAGTCCAGGCAGTTGTAAAAGGTCTCCTGCATTTGCTCCCAGCTCATGCTGTCCAGCTTCTTATGGCAATTTTCAGAGAAGATGTAGCAGTGCTTGCACCGCTGGTCGCAATCATCCGTAATGTGCCATTGAAAAGAAAAATATTGTTTCATCTTGTCCTCCCTGCTCCCATGGGACGCACTTCCGAAAGCACACCGTCCGCTGTCCTCTCGGAAATACGCCCCAAGTTTTTCTTGGGGTGTATCCCGTTTCTTACTGCTTGTCGCCAGCGCCGCAAGCCGAACCGCAAGCAGCGGGCTTTTCAGCGGGCTTGTCCCCCGCGCCGCAGGCTGTGGCGGGTTCCGTCTCTGCCGCAGTGTTCCATCCAAACAAATTCGAAAGTGCCATTTTTGTTTTCCTCCATTGATTTTTGTCAAGCAGCTTTCCCGCTTGCACTTTGATTGTAGCCCGCCCGCGTCTCAAAAAAAGTACGCACAAAAAGATTACCCAGTCACGAAAAAGTAACCCTTTGAAAAACAAAGGCTTTTGCATTATAATCAATCTATACTCATTCCTTGGAGGTGCCGCCATGCTGACGAAAAAGGAAATGCCCGCCTGCCCGGTAGCGACTACCGTTTCCCTGATCGGAAGCAAATGGAAGCTGCTCATTATCCGAAACCTGCTGGCGCGTCCCTGGCGATTCAACGAGGTGAAAAAAGATCTGGACGGGATCAGCCAGAAAGTATTGACGGACAGTCTGCGCTCTTTGGAAAACGACGGGCTGATTACCCGAACTGTCTACCCCGAAGTGCCGCCGAGAGTGGAATATGCCCTTTCCGAGCTGGGTTTGTCCATGAAGCCGATCATCGCTTCCATGGAGGCATGGGGAACCGAATATCAAAAGCAGCGTATATAAACAGCAAGGGAACCGCCTGTCAGACGGTTCCCTTCTTTTTTTAGAAAATAAAAATTTTTCGTTCAGCTGATCCAAAGCAGCGATGCAAATGATTTTCCCATCTGCACCGCCGGCTTTGTTGGAAAATGAACTTTTTCAGCCCACTGTGCCCTTGAAGGCGTAATTTTCATCAAAGCGGCTGAAGATCGCGGGCGCGCCCAGCTCGATCTCGCCCAGTTCTTCGTTGCCGATGGACAGGGCCGGGGTCTTGGTGGTCATCAGCGCCGCTTCCTCGGGGGTCGCGCCGAAACGTATCAGGTTCTGGAAGGCACGGATCATGGTCAGAGTGCTGCCCGCCAGCGTGCCGTCCTTCAGACGGGCCGCGCCTTCGTGGACAAAGACCTCCTGACCGCCCAGCTGATACTGACCGTCGGGCATTCCGGCGGCCTCCATGGCGTCGGTGATAGCCACCAGCTTTTCCTTGCCCTTCGTCCGAATGATGAGCTTTACAATGTCCGGGTGCAGGTGGATGCCGTCGGAAATGACCTCGCACTGCAGCCGGTCGTCCACCAGCGCCGCGCCGGGCACGCCGGGGGCCCGGTGATTCAGGGGCGTCTGGGCGTTGAAGGTGTGGGTCACGTGAGTTGCGCCCGCCTCCGCCGCCGCGTGGGTGGTTTCCGCATCGGCGGTGGTATGGCCGATACTGACGGTAATGCCCTTCTTCGTCAGGGCGGAGATGAACTCCATCGCCCCCGCCCGCTCCGGGGCCATGGTGATAAGCCGCACGACGCTTTCCAGTCCGCAGGTATAGCGCTGCCAGTTTTCCTCGTTGGGGTCAGCAAAATACTGCTTCAGCTGTGCGCCCGCCTTGGCCTCCGCCAGAAACGGCGCTTCCATGTGCGCGCCCAGTACGATGGCTCCGTCGGGCTCGGGCCGCTCCATGACGGCCTTCACGCCCGCAAGGGCCTTTACGGTGTCCTCCGGGCTGGCGCTCATGGTGGTGGGCAGGAACGCCGCCACGCCCACCTTTTTCAGTTCCCGGCTCATATGGCGGACGGCTTCCTCCCCCTGCATGGCGTCCATGCCCTTGAAGGCGTGGATGTGAACGTCCACGAAGCCGGGCAGCAGCAGGTCGCCGCCTAGGTCGAGCAGCTCCTCGCCCTCCGCCGCCAGCCCGGTGCCGATGGCGCTGATCCGGCCGTCCCGAATCAGCAGGTCGGTCTTTTCCTGAAATTTTCCGTTGATAAAGGCTTTCGCGTTTTGAATCAGCATAGTGAGCCTTCCTTCCGTATCGCGGCTGTTACTGCAGCTTAAAGGCGGCGTAGATGTCCGCGTAGAGGGATTCCGCATCGCCGATATTCATCACATACTCTGCGTTCTTCAGCATTTCTTCCGGGGGATTGTAGGCGGGATTGGCCCAGTAGTCGGCGCTCAGCTCCGCCTCGGCGGCCTTGTTGACGCACATGTAGGCCTGATATTCCGCGTCATGGGCGGCCACCTTCGCGTCCATCAGGTAGTTGAGGAACGCATGGGCGCTTTCCACATTCTGGGAGGCGGCGGTCAGCACGAAGCCGTCGATGCCGAAGCCCAGCCCCTCCTTGGGGTACACCAGCTTGTACTGGGGGAACTCCTGCATGAGCAAGCTGGCGAAGGGCGTGAACAGGAAGCCCACGCTGGCCTCGCCGCTCTGCATGGCGGCGTAGGCCTCCATATCGCCGAAGGTGCGGATGTTCTTGTACAGGGGCATCAGCTTTTCCCTGGCCTTGGCAAGAATGTCCGGGTCGGTCTCGTTCATGCTGTAGCCCAGGGTCTTCAGCGTCACGCCGATCAGCACCCGATACTGCTCCAAGCAGGCCACGGAGTCGGTCAGGCTTTCGTTCCAAAGATCTTCGTAGCCGGTGATCTCAAAGGGCACCCGCTCCGGGTCGTACACGATCAGCGGGCAGCCCGCCACGTAGGGGATCACGTACTGATTGTCCGGGTCGAAGTACTGGTTCAGGTACAGCGGGTTCAGGTTTTCGTAGTTGGGCAGCAGGCTCTTGTCCAGTTCCTGCAAAAGCCCCGCCTGACGCAGGATGTCCAGCGAATAGTCGCTGGTCAGGATCAGGTCGTAGCCCTCGCCGCCGGACTGGGTCACTTTCAGCAGCATGTCGTCGATGGAGTCCATGGGTGACCACACCACGTCGATGCCGGTTTCATTTTCGAAGGCCTGAATGGTATCCTCATCCACATAGCCCTCCCAGCTGAGCACGTTGACGGTCTTGGTTCCCTCGGCCAGCGCGGGCAGCGCCAGCAGGGCCAGCGCAAGGGCCACAAGCAGAGACAATCCTTTTTTCATGTTCAAAACCCCTTTCTGAGTTTCCATGGAAACGCATTGTTCTATTCGATCACGGGCAAAGCCCGGAGATCACAGAGATGGATTTCCCGCCAAATACGGGATGCGGACGTTACGATTCCGCCTGACGTTTTTCCCTTGCCTTCCGCACGGCCTGTACGTACCGCTGGGTCGCCACGGCCAGAAATACGACGGCGATCATCAGCGAACACAGCGCGTTGACCCGGGGGCTGACCCCCACCTTCACACTGGAATAAATTTTCAGGGGCAGCGTGCCCTCGCCCGCGCCGTAGACGAAGAAGCTGATGACGAAATCGTCCAGGCTCATGGCCAGCGCCAGAAACGCGCCGCTCAGGATGGCCGGGCGGCACAGGGGCAGGGTAATGTCCCACAGCACCCGGCGGGGCGGGGCGCCCAGATCCCGGGCCGCGTCGAACAGGGACTGATCCATGCCCACCAGCCGGCTTTTGACCGACAGGAACACGTAGGGAATGCAGAAGGTGGTGTGAGCCAGCACCAGCCGGGCCACGTTGTCCCGAACGCCCAGGACGTTGAAGATGACCATAAAGGCAAGGCCCAGAACGATCTCCGGGATCATGATGGGCAGGATGGAGAATGCCTCCATGAAGCGGTCAAACCGGCCCGGTTTACCCCGGAACCCCAGCGCGCTGCGGGTCATACCCACCGCGCCCAGACTGCCGATGGCTACGGACAGAAGCACTGACCACAGCGCCACCCGCAGGCTCATGGCCAGCGCCGGGCCGTAGCCGCCCTTGCCCTCCAGCAGCTCGCCGTACCAGCGGGTCGTCCAGCCGGTAAAGGCCAGCGGGATCCGGGCGGAGTTGTCGTTGAAGGAATAGACCACCACCACCACAATGGGCAGGTACAGCACCAGCAGCACCAATCCGAGGAAGAGCCTGGAGCCGAAGGAATGTTTTTTCATCCGTTTTTTCCTCCTCAGAACAGGCCGAGGCCGTCTGCGTCGCCGCCCGCCTTGCGGTACAGGGCGATGACCACGCCGGTGACGGCCAGCATCAGCACGCTCAGGGCCGAGGCCATGGGCAGATCCCGGCTCTTCATCAGGCTCTGGATCAGGTTGCCCGCCAGCATGGTCTTGCTGCCGCCCAGCAGGTCG
This sequence comes from uncultured Eubacteriales bacterium, assembly GCA_900548145.1. GTDB lineage: Bacteria > Bacillota > Clostridia > Christensenellales > Aristaeellaceae > Limiplasma. Next base: position 13,065 of record URJB01000030.1, read on the forward strand.
TTTAAGAAGAACAGCCCCGTGGAGGGGATGAACACCAGCACGCAGCCCGCCATCAGGCCGGACAGGGTCAGAGGCACGGTTACGGTGAAAAAGGCGTGCAATGGGCTGGCGCCCAGATCCCGGGCCGCCTCCACCACGGAATAGTCCAGCTTTTCCACCGCCGTGGAGGACGGCAGGATCATGAAGGGCACCAGCGCGTACACCATGCCCAGGAACACCGCGCCCTCGGTGTTCAGCAGCTTCAGCGGCTGCTGGATCCACCCCAGATTCATCAGCAGGGTATTGATGGGGCCGTTGCCAATGAGCAAAATGCGCCAGCCGTAAATACGGATGAGGGAATTGGTCCAGAAGGGCACCACCAGCAGCAGCGTGACGATGGAACGGGAGGCCGGTTTCAGCCGGGCCATCAGGTAGCCGAAGGGGTAGCCGATCAGGGCGCACAGTAGCGTCGTCAGCGCCGCCAGCCGCAGACTGTTCACCAGCACCTGAAAATACTGAGGTTCCCGCAGGCGGGCGTAGTTGTCCAGCGTCCATTGACCGGACACGCCGATCAACTCGCCCCGGCTCTGCAGGCTCAGGCCGATGACGTAGCCCAGCGCCGCCAGCACGAACAGCACCGTCCACAGGTACAAAGGCAGCTTCAGCAGCAGGGCGAAGCGTTTGTCCTTACGGTTCATCCCTTTCCCCCCTCGGCGGCTTCCAAATCGAGCTTTTCGTCGGGCACCACCGGCGCGTGGGTCTGATTCCAGCCCACGTACACCCGGTCGCCGATCTGGAACTGATCCATTTCGGAAGCCTGCGTCACGGCGTTGACCGTCAGCCGGTCGCTGAGGGCGATCAGCGTATGCTGCATCCCGCCGGAATAGTATTTCTGCCGGATTACGCCCTGCAATTCCATCTGGTGCTGGGGCTGGAAGCCGTAGCGTACCCGCTGGGGTCGCAGGCACAGCACCGCCCGGTCGCCCACGGCAAAGGGACGGTCGGCGATTGCGGGCAGCTCCCCATCCTCCACACGCAGGGTCAGCCGGCCTTCCGGCCGGACGGAGGTCACTTCGCCCCGGAGCAGGTTGCTCTGGCCGATGAACCCGGCGGCGAACAGCGTCTGCGGATGCTCGTAGACCTCCTCCGGTGTGCCGATCTGCTCCACCCGGCCCTCCCGAAGGATCACGATCCGGGTGGACATGTTCAGGGCCTCCTCCTGATCGTGAGTGATATAAACGAAGGTAATGCCCATTTCCTGCTGCATCCGCTTCAGCTCCAGCTGCATCTGCTGGCGCAGCTTCAGATCCAGCGCGCCCAGCGGCTCGTCCAGCAGCAGCACCTTGGGCCGCAGCACCGCCGCCCGGGCGATGGCCACCCGCTGCCGCTGGCCGCCGCTGAGCTGGGAGGGCATCCGTTTTTCATAGCCGGTCAGGCGCACCAGCCGCAGGGCTTCCTCCACCCGTTCCTTCTGCTCCGCCTTTTTGACTCCCTTTACTTTTAACCCGTAGGCGATATTCTGAAACACATTCATGTGGGGAAACAGAGCATAACTCTGGAACACCGTGTTCAGCGGCCGCTTTTCCGGCGGCAGTTGGGTAATGTCCCGGCCCTCCAGCCAGACCCGGCCCTCGGTCACGCTTTCCAGTCCGGCGATCATCCGCAGGGTGGTGGTCTTTCCGCAGCCAGAGGGGCCCAGCAGGGTCAGAAATTCTCCCTGTTCAATATCCAGATTCAGGTGATGCAGGATCATCCCCTGCCCATAGTCCTTGCACAGGTTTTCCAGTCGCAGCAGCGGCGTTTGTTCACTCACGGGCCTTTTCTCCCTTCACGGCCCGGCAGATGGCGTGCAGCAGCGCCTCTACCCCGGGCCAAATTTCTCGATTGATGGTGTATACCGTGGCGCAGCCTTCCCGCCGGGCGTGCACCAGCCCCACGTCCACCAGCGCCTTCATATGGTAGCTGATGGTGGGCTGGGTGCAGTCGAAGGCCCGGTGGATCTCGCAGCCGTTCATTTCCCGTTCGGAAAGCATACTTAATATCTGCAGACGGGTCTCGTCGCAGAGGGCTTTCATAATGGGAATGGATGCCTGAAAGCAGTTCATGGTTTCGACTCCTTTACCGTCTATATAGAGAATCCTCTATATAGACGGTAGTTTATATCCATAGAGTGCCGTTGTCAATACGTAATTTATTTTTTAGGGAAAACGAATGTAAAAAGCCATCCAACAGCCTGTTCCCCTGCGGGTTGCGGGCTTCGCACCCTTTTTGGCGGCCTGCCCCGCTTCGCGTCGCAGGCTTCGGACTGCGCTGCCGCTGCGCGGCGTGCTCGCCCTCGGTGCTTCGCACCCTTTTTGGCAAACAGAAACCCCGGACCGAAGCCCGGGGCGTGATGATTCCGTTTTGGTTTCCTTGTTTTGAAAATCAACGGTGAAAAAGCTCTTCCGCAAAAGCTTTTTCCCTGACCTTCGGCTTACTCAGCCGTGACGGTGAGCGGCGAAGCATTCGCTGCAATAGATGGGCCGGTCGCTCTTGGGCACGAAGGGGACGGTGGTGGGCTTGCCGCAGGCGGCGCACACCGTTTCGTAGGATTCGCGTGGCGCATTGGCACGGCTGGCCTTCCGGGCGGTGCGGCATTCCTTGCAGCGGGTAGGCTCGTTCTGGAAACCTTTCTCCGCATAGAATTCCTGTTCACCGGCGGTGAACACGAACTCAGCGCCGCAGTCACGGCACACAAGCGTTTTGTCCTGGTACATTTTGGGGATCCTCCACTTCCGTTTAAATTGGTGCATCTGGCTGACCTGGTCTTTGACCCCACACTCGCCGGCTGGAGGGTTTGCTCATCGCTTCGGCGCCCTACGCGCCCTCTCTCGCCGTCTTGCGGCGGCCGGACTTACTTCTAGAACGCGCCATGCTCACCGGGGCTTTGCCCGGCTTACGTGGACCGCTTTGCCCGCGTCTGGCATCGGCTTTCAACCACAGACCCAGATGCAACGCTTCTATTATATGATTTCATTTACCAAAAAACAAGGTGCTTCTTTGTACAAAGTTCGCATTTTGCCCTGTTCGGCCAAAAGCCGCCAAACTACGACCGTTTTTGCGGACGTTACAGGGAAAAACAGGACTCTTTACAACAGGGGAGGGCATATGGTAAACTGCTAGGCGTTGTAAATCGGAGCAAAAATGGAAGGCCGCGTTGGAAGACGGAACGCGGCGCATGCACAGGAGGATTGCGCATGAACGCAACGATGGTATTGTCCCTCATGGGAGGATTGGGCCTGTTTCTCTTCGGCATCAAAACCATGGGCGATGGTCTGGAGACCGCGGCAGGCAACCGCATGAAGCACCTTTTGGAAATTCTGACCCGCAACAAGCTGACCGCTGTCCTGATCGGCGCTTTCATCACCGCCGTCATTCAGTCCAGCAGCGCAACCACCGTCATGGTGGTCGGCTTTGTGAACGCGGGTCTTTTGCAATTAAGTCAGGCCATCGGCGTCATCATGGGTGCGAACATCGGCACCACCATTACCTCGCTGATGCTGTCGGTGGAGATCGACTTCGCTATTATCTTCACCGCCGTGGGCGCGGTGCTGCAGCTGGCGGGCAATCGCCCCGCCGTCAAGCTGGGCGGGCAGATCGCCATGGGTCTGGGAATGCTGTTCCTCGGCATGGACATGATGTCCTCCGCCATGGAGCCTCTGCGGGACTGGAAGGGCTTTCAGGATATGATGGTCTACGCCGCCAACCCGGTGGTGGGCGTACTGGTGGGTGCGCTGGTGACGGCCCTTCTGCAAAGCAGCGCGGCCAGCATCGGTATTCTGCAATCGCTGGCTGCGGCGGGCGCCGTCGGTCTGAATACCTCGCTGTTCATCCTGTTCGGCCAGAATATCGGCACCTGCGTCACCTGCCTGCTGGCCGCCGTTGGCACCAACCGCACCGCCAAGCGGGCCGCCGTGGTGCATCTTTTGTTCAACGTCATCGGCACGGTGATCTTCCTGATCCTCGCGGCGTTCCTGCCGCTGGCGGACTGGATCGCCCTGTTTGCCGGGGACAATATCCGTCTGCAGATTGCCATCGCCCATGTGGGCTTCAATCTGGTCACGACGCTGCTGCTGCTGCCCCTGAGCGGCGTGCTGGAAAAGCTGGCGTACCTTCTGGTACGCGGCGAGGACAAGCCTCTGGAGCCCATGCGGCTGAAATATTTCGACAGCCGCCTGCTGTCCACCCCGCCCGTGGCGGTCGAGCAGCTTTTCAAGGAAGTCATGCGCATGGCGGACATCGTCATGACCAACTACCGCTTCGCCATGGACTATTTCTTCTCCCCCAAGGCCATGGAACCGGCGGAGTTTGACAACCGGGAGGAAGTGATCGACTTCCTGAACGAAGAGATCACCCGGGAGCTGATCGAGGTCAAGGGCCTGCAGCTCAGCACCGGCGATGTGCATCTGACCGGCTCCCTGTTCCACGTGGTCAACGACCTGGAGCGCATCGGCGACCACGCCACCAACATCATGGAGATCGGCGCGGCCCGACGCAAGGAAAAGAGCCGCTTCTCCGCCAAGGCCGAGCATGAGATCGAGAACCTGTCCGGCATTGTGACGGAAATGCTGGAAAAGAGCGTCCGCATCGTGGACAAGCAGCTGGATGACCCGGACGACCTGAACGAAGTCTTCGACCGGGAAAGCCACGTGGACGAGCTGTGCGAGACGCTGGCCGCTCACCACGTGGATCGGGTGAAAAACAAAAAATGTACGCCGAAAAACGGAATGCTCTATCTGGATATGCTCAACAATCTGGAACGCATCGCCGACCACGCCAACAATCTGGCGGAGTCCGTCGATCACAAGGGCGACCCCGACCGGCTGCTGTGGTAAAAAGCAACACCGGCGCGAAAGATATTCTCTCCCGCGCCGGTGTTTTTATTTTTCCAATGAAATTTCCCGCCCGTCCACGGCGGCGGCTGTCAGCGCGTCGTGGATGTAGGTCAATTTCAACGAGAATACGTCCTGCCGCTCCTCCAGCAGCCGGAAGAAAAGCTTGTCCCCCTCCCACAGGGGAAGGCTGCCGGTCTTCTCTTTTTCGATCCATTGGAGGTCGCCCTCCGTGCAGGGGATGGGCTGGCCTTCAAAGCCGTCGGCGGTATACAAAAAGGTATATTCGTCCAGATCGTCAATGACGAAGGTGATCACGCCCCGCAGCCGAAAGCGGGTCAGCGTATAGCCTGTTTCCTCCCGAACTTCCCGCAGGATGCATTTCTCCGGGGATTCGCCCTGTTCCAGATGGCCGCCCACGCCGATGTACTTGTCGTGGTTCATGTCGTTTTTCTTTTTGGTGCGGTGCAGCATCAGGTAGCGCCCGTCCTTTTCCAGATAGCACAGCGTGGTCAGGATCTTGTTCATGGCTTCGGTCTTCCTTTCGCTTCTTTCGTTCCACGGAGGTATTATAGCACAGTTGCCGCTCTGGTTGCATCCGGGAGAAGAAACCAGTATAATGGAACGGCCAATAGGGCTGTTTTCCTCAACAACAAAAGAAAGGCTGAACGATCTATGGACATCTTTGCATATCTGGAAGGCATGGCGGCTCAGCACGGGCCCAGCGGCCACGAGGCTTCCGTGGCCCAGTGGCTGAGCGAGCGCTTCCGCCCCCTGTGCGACAGCGTGACCATCGACGCGCTGTACAACGTTATCGCCGTCAAAAAGGCCACTCTGCCCACGCCCGACGGCTCCCCCGCTCCCCGGGTGATGCTCTGCGCCCATCAGGACGAGATTGCCCTGATGGTGTCCGACATTCTGCCGGACGGCACCCTGCGCATGGGCTCTGTCGGCGGCGTGGATCCCCGCATCCTGCCCGCCTCCACGGTGACGGTTCACGCCACCGGCGAGGGGGAAACGCGAAAGCTGAACGGCGTGGTGGGCGCGCTGCCGCCCCACCTGATGAGCGCCGAGGATCGAACGAAGGCCTATACCCGGGAGGAACTGTTCGTCGACCTGTGCATGGCCCCGGAAAAAGTGAAAAAGCTGGTGAACATCGGCGACCTCATTACCCTGCAGGGCCCCGCCGTCAAGCTGCTGAACCACCGCGCCGCCGCCAAGACCGTGGACGACCGCTCCTGCGTTGGATGCCTTCTGCTGGCCGCGGAACGGCTCCAGAAAATGCAGCATATGTGTGATATTTACTTTGTGGCCTCCAGTCAGGAGGAAGTCGGCGGCCGGGGCGCGGCGGTAGCTTCCTATACCGTAGACCCCGATCTGGCCGTGGTGCTGGACGTGACCTTCGCTCCCACGCCCCAGTGTCCGCCGGATACCACCTGCCCGCTGGACGCGCCTGCCACCGCTTACGGCCCCTATGTGCAGCACCGGCTGCTGGAACGGCTGAAGCGGACGGCCAAGGAAAACGGCGTCACCCTCAACTGTGAGCATACGGAGCGCAGTACCGGCACCGACGCGGACGACGTACAGATTGCCCGGGCGGGCGTTCCCTGCGTGCTGCTCAGTCTGCCGGTGAAGTACATGCACACCAGCGTGGAGCTGTTGGACATGAACACCCTGTCCGAATGCGGCCGTCTGCTGGCGCTGTTTGTGGCGGGCATTGACGAGAAATGGGAGGATGGCTTATGGAACTGAGCAGGCTTTGTGAAATGCAGGGCATCAGCGGCCGGGAAGAACTGGTGCGCATGGCCATTTTCCGGGAATGTGCGGAAGTACTGGGCGAGGAAAATGTGAAGATCGACCGAACGGGTAACGTGATCGCCCACAAGGCCTGCAGAAAAGCGGACGCGCCGCGGGTGATGGTGGCCGCCCACATGGACGAGGTGGGTCTGATGGTCATCAACGCTGCGGACGACGGGCTTCTGCAGGTGCGGAATATCGGCGGAGTCGACCCGCGGGTGCTGGTGAGCAAGCGGGTCAAGGTGGGCTACGACGTGCCCGCCCGGGACGGAAAGCCCGCGCAGGAGGCTCTGAACGGCGTGATCGGCGCGATGGCGATCCACCTGCAGAGCGCCGCCGACCGCAAAAACGTGCTGCCCATTGAAAACCTTTATGTGGATATCGGCGCGAAAGACAAAGACGAAGCGCTGGCCAAGGCCCCGGAGGGAACGCCCATCACCTTTGCCACCCCCTCCACCCCCATCGGCGACGGGTGCCTGCTGTGCAAGGCGGGCGACGACCGGGTGGGCTGCTACAACCTGCTGCGGCTTCTGCACGCCGATGTGACCTGCGATACGTGGTTCGCCTTCACCTGTCAGGAAGAAGTAGGCAGCCGTGGCGCTTACGGCGCGGCCTTCCGCATTCAGCCCGACGTGGCTCTGATTCTGGAGGGCACCACCGCCAACGACGCGGGCGAGCAGGACGAGACCCGGAAGGTCTGCCGGCTGGGCAAGGGCGTGGCCGTCAGCTTTATGGACAAAGCCTCCATAGCGCAGCCGGAACTGTTTGCGGAGTTGCTGCGTCTGGCCGAGGGCAGCGGCATTGCTCATCAGGTGAAAATGGCCGTGGCGGGCGGCAACGACAGCGGCCCCATTCAGCGGACGGGCTGCGGCGCCAAGGTCTGCGTGCTCAGCGTTCCCTGCCGCTACATCCACTCGCCGTCCACCGTGCTTTGTCTGGAGGACGTGGAAGCCCAATACCTGCTGGCGAAAGCCTATCTGACCCGCTGACTTATACTGAAACAAATCGATCGGGGGAATCAAGCCATGTATGAACTTCTGAAAACTCTGACCTCCGCCTACGGCGCTTCCGGCCGGGAAACGCCCGTCGCCGACGTCATCGAAGAACTGGTTCGCAGCCATGTGGACAGCGTCCGCCGGGACAACATGGGCAATCTGATCTGCGTCAAAAACGGCACCGACCCCAACGGGAAACGCATCATGCTCTCCGCTCATATGGATCACATCGGCTTTATCGTGGCCGCTGTGGAAAAAGAAGGCTTCCTGCGGGTGGCTCCCGTAGGCGGCATCAATCCCGCCGTCAGCCAGACCCGGCACGTCAGCTTTGAAAACGGCGTACAGGGCGTGCTGGTGCGTCAGCCCCTGAAGGAGGGCGAGACGGTCGCCATGAAGCATTTCTACATCGACATCGGCGCGAAGGACGCAGAGGAAGCCCTGTCCATGGTGCAGGTGGGCGACGTGGCCGTTTACGCCAACGACTGTTTCCGGCTGGGGCAGCATCGGGTCTCCGCCCCCGCCATGGACGACCGGGTGGCCTGCGCGCTGCTGGTCAGCCTGCTCAGCGATCTGCCTTCTGTGAAGGACACGGTCATCGCCGTGTTCTCCACCCAGGAGGAAGTAGGCCTCCGCGGCGCAAAGACAGCCGCCTACGGCGTGGAGCCGGACGTGGGCATTGCGCTGGACGTGACCGCCAACGGCGACACGCCCGAGGACAAGCTGCCCGCCGTGAAGCTGGGCGAGGGCATCTGCGTCAAGATCATGGATCGGGGCAGCATTTCCAACCCGGAGCTGGTTCGGGAGCTGCTGGTTGCCGGCGAAAAAGCGGGCGTGCCCACTCAGCGGGAAGTGCTCCCCTTCGGCGGCACTGACGCGGGAGCCATGCAGCTGACCCGCGGCGGCGTTCGTGTCTGCACCCTGTCCATCCCCTGCCGCAACGTCCACAGCGCCTGCGAGGTCATCGATCTGCGGGACGTGGATTGCGGCAAAAAGCTGCTGCTGGCCTATCTGGAACGGTAAGCGCCGCCCGGTGTCTACGCTCTCAACGCTTCTTGATTGCACAGGCCCTCCCCTGCGGGAGGGCCTGTCGCTTTTCCCCCGGTTGACGCGGCGGCAAAAGGCCGTATAATGAAACCATCCCGACCAAAGAAATGGAGTACACTTATGAACGCTTCAAATCCTTCCATGGAAAAAGCCCCGCGCCATATGGGGATCGAGCTGCTGCGAATCGTGGCCACCGGCATGATCGTGCTGCACCATTTGCTGGCCCACGGCGGGCTGCTGGCTGTCTTTCCCAGCCCCGGGCCCACGGATGCGGCCATGCGCCTGCTGAACGCCTTCGCTTACTGCGCGGTCAACCTGTACGGGCTGATCTCCGGCTACGGCAGCAGCGGACGGTTTCGTCCGGCGCGGCTGGTAGGGCTTTGGGTGCAGGCATGGTTTACCGGCGTGGTGCTGACGGCACTTTTGTCGCCGCTGACCCCGGTCACGGCGGCGGACTGGCGCACGGCTCTTTTGCCGATTGGTTCGCAAGAATACTGGTACCTGACGGCCTATTTCGGCCTGTATGTGCTGTCCCCCGCCCTGCGCGCTGCCGTGGAGCGGCTTTCCCACCGTCAGCTGACATTGACGCTGCTGGGCTGCGCCGTCCTTTTCACCCTGACGCCCTCCGCGGCGGAATCGCTGAGCTTGAGTGGCGGGTATCACGTGGGCTGGCTGTGCGTCCTGTACCTGCTGGGTGCCTGGCTGCGGCGGTATGGTTCGCCCGCCCGTTCCAACTGGAAGCCGCTGCTGTGCTTCTTCCTCTGCGTGGGAATCGCCGGCGGATGGCAGATCGCCGCGCTGCTGCTCAAGGCCCGGGGTATTGCGCCGCTTATGGACGGCGATCAACTGCTGCACTACAACAGCCCGTTGATGCTTCTGGCTTCGCTGGCGCTGTTTCGGTGGTTCCTGCGGCTGCATCCGTCGGGCCATCTGGAACGCTTCATCCGCTGGGCCGCGCCGCTGACGCTGGGCGTGTATCTGATCCACGATCAGCCCGTTTTCCGCCGGGTGTTCATCGTCCTGCGGCTGACCGGATTCAGCAGTCTGCCCACCCTGCTGATCCTCCCGGCGCTGTTTAGCGTATGGCTGGTAGTCTTCGCCGGATCGGCGGCGCTGGAATGGCTGCGCGTTCGGCTTTTCGCCCTCTGCCGGGTCGACCGGCTCTGCCAGCGGGCCGGAGACCGGCTCACCGCGCTGGCCTGCCGGCTTTTGCCGGAAGAAAAAGCCCGCCCTTGACCCATCCCGCTCCATGGACTACAATAAGGAAAGAACCTGCCTGTCCGTCATTCCTACGGAAATGGCGGACGGCAGAAACCCAACAGGGTTCCATTCGGAAGGAGGACATTTCTCATGAGTATCTCCCGGAAATATTTTGACAAAACCGCCCGCGGCGAGGAAGTGACCCAATATACGCTTACCAATCACAAGGGTGCCAGCGTCAGCGTCATTGACTTTGGCGGCATTTTGACCAGCATCGTGGTGCCCGACCGGGACGGAAAGCTGGCCGACGTGAATCTGGGCTTTGATGTGGTGGACATCTACGACGGCAAGGGCGGCAGCATGGGCGCGCTCATCGGCCGGGTGGGCAACCGCATCGGCGGCGCGGCGTTCGATCTGGAAGGCCGCCACTACGTGCTGGGCAAGAACGACGGCGAAAACAACCTGCACGGCGGCCCGGAGGGCTTCAGCCAGCGGATGTGGAAGGCCGAGCCCATCGAGGGTCGGGACGGCGACACCCTGCGGCTGACCCTGACCAGCCCCGACGGCGATCAGGGCTTCCCCGGCAAGCTGGACGTGACCGTGGACTACACCTGGAACGACGCCTGCGAGCTGGGCATCCACTACATGGCCGTCACCGACAAGCCCACCCTGTGCAACATGACCAACCACGCCTATTTCAATCTGGACGGCCACGACGCGGGCACGGTGGAGAACCTGACCCTGCAGATCAACGCCGACTGTGTCACCGAGGCCGACCCGGCGCTGATCCCCACCGGACGGCTGCTGCCCCAGAAGGGGCTGGCCTACGACTTCACCGAGGAAGTCCGGCTGGGCGACGTGCTGGCCAGGACCCCCGTGGATCCCGTCATGCGGGACGCGGGCGGAGTGGACTTCAACTACTGCGCGGGCCGGGACCGGGAGACCAAGCTGATCGCCACCCTGCGCTCCCCCAAGACCGGCCGGCGCATGGACGTGATCACCGACCAGCCCGGTGTGCAGTGCTACACCGGCCAGGGGCTTGACCACACCGGCAAGGGCGGCGTTCACTACGGCCCCTACGCAGGCGTGTGCCTGGAGACCCAGCACTATCCCGACGCGATCCATCAGCCCCATTTCGAAAGCTACGTGCTGCGTCCTCAGGACAAGTACGACACCTTCACCATCTTCCGCTTCACCGCGGAATAAGCAGTCGAGGGCTTTCCGCCCGGAAGGAGGCGCTTGATGTCCACTCAGTTTCGCATGACCGACGGCCCGCTTTTGGACGCTCAGGGCCAACTGATTGAAAAAGGCTACCAGACCCGTCTGAGCCGCGCCTACGACCGGAGCGCCATCCGGGCGGGAGCGCTGCGCATCAAGGAATGGGACTACTATTGCGTGACCTCCGGCAGCAAAGTGCTGGCGCTGACCATTGCGGACAACAGCTACATGGGGCTGGACAGCATTTCCCTGCTGGACGTAGACGCAGGCTGGCAGCATACCCGCAGCATCATGCGGGCCTTCCCCATGGGCAAGACCGGCCTGCCCTCCACCAGCGTCAGGGGGGACGTTTGCGTCAGCGGCAGGGATCACTTCCTCCGCTTTCAAAACGACGGCCGCGTCCGGGTGCTGGACGCGCAGATGGGCAATTTTCAGCCCGGCAAGTCCCTGAAGGCCCATCTGGTGCTGACGGACGAGCCGGAGGATTCCATGGTGATCGCCACGCCCTTTGCGGGCAAGCCCCGGCACTTCTACTACAATCAGAAGATCAACTGCCTCTCCGCCGAGGGCGAGGTCGTCTTTGACGGACGGGTCTATCCCTTCCGCAAGGAAGATTCCATGGCGGTGCTGGACTGGGGCCGGGGCGTATGGACGTACAAAAACACCTGGTACTGGAGCAGCCTGAGCGCCCGTCTGGACGGCGTGCCCTTCGGCTTCAATCTGGGCTACGGCTTCGGCGACGTCAGCGCCGCCAGCGAGAACATGCTCTTCTACGGCGGCAGGGCCTTCAAGCTGGACAAGGTGGAGTTTTTCATTCCGCAGACCCCGGACGGCAGGGACGATTTTCTGAAGCCATGGACGGTCGCGGACAACGAAGGCCGTCTGAACCTGACCTTCACCCCTGCCCTGGACCGGGCCAGCCTGACCAGCGCCCTCGTCATCGAAAGCGACCAGCATCAGGTCTTCGGCTACTTTGACGGCGACGTTCGCTTCGGCGATACGCCCCTCCACCTTTCCCACCTCCTCGGCTTCGCCGAAAAAGTCCGCAACAAATGGTAAAGGGGCAGTGCCCCTTTACCCCACATCGC
>URJB01000031.1 GCA_900548145.1 uncultured Eubacteriales bacterium
GGCTGAAATCCCCCAGTCCATCCCCCTGATACTGCGCCGGAAGGCCGCTTTCGTCCTCCTCGTGGATGAATAACAGCGCCCCCGGCTCAAGCTTTCCTTCGGCCTGTGCATTCTCCAGCGTGCCCAGCCACGCCACGCTGCGTGCCATGTGGTTGCTGCCCCGGTAGTCCATGCTGCCGCCAGCGTTCCGCACAGCCTGCTCCACCAAGGCCTGACAGTCCATGTCCTGATAGCTGTGGTAACTCTGCGCCAGCGCCAACGCCGCCGCGGCTACCGTCTTTCCTGTGGGTCTCATGCCGCCACCTCCACATAAAGGCCTACCAGTGCGCTGAGCGCATGGTACACCGGATTGCCCGTATCGCGGAAGCACCTGTACGTAACTCCGCTCTGGCTGTAGTAAAGCCCGCTCACCAGCGACATATTGCCCTCATAGGGGATGGGGTCTTCCAGCGTTCCCGCATGGTCTTCATCAATCCGAACATAGATACTCTCAGTGCCAACGCCCGGCACCCAGTCCGATTGAAACGTGGGATTGGCGTTCACACACTTGTACAGCTTGCCGTCGTGCACAAACTTGTACCCGGCTGCCGCCGTCACGCTGCTCTTTTCCGCCAGCTCCGCCCACATGGGATAGATACCCTGAATCTGCAAGGCATCCGCATCGTCAAGGCTCTGCGCGGCCTTCTGAAAAAGGGGCTTTACCTTCTTCGCCGCTTCTAAGTATTTACCCATCCACTGTCACCCCCAGTTCGGCCAGTGCGGCCTGCATGTCCTCTTCTTCCTGCTGCGCCGCCGCAAGGGCGCTGACTACCTTGATGCCGCCCCGGTAAAAGTCCTGTCCGTCGTAGGTGTCGCCGATCGCCACCGGAATGTCCCGGCATGGCACGGCAGAGGGGAAGTCTGCCGCGTTGACGGAGTACAGCCAGATCACGTTGGTTACAATGCCGTTTTCAACCATTGCGTAGTTCATTTTGACCTCTTTCTCCAGCTTACGCCGTAATGGTCAGAACGGCGGCCCTGCTGGTGATGCTATTCCCGCGTGCATCGGTAATCACGCAGCGGTACTTGTAACCGTTTCGGTAGGTGGATGCCACGATGAGCAAACGGCTGGTGGTTGCGCCCGTAGCGGATGTGCTGCTCCAATCGGTCGCGTTGTTCGAAGGCTGAAATTGCCACTGGTAGCTCAGTCCGGTTCCTTCCGCCTTTACCGTAAAGACCGCTTCCCCGTTTTCACTGACCGTCACGTCCGTAGGATCTTGGGTAATTTTCAATTCCTTCCGCACATTTCGAATCACGGCAATGCCGGAGCCTCCGGTGGTGGTTTTGGTGTTCAGATATACTCCGCCTCCTCCGTTTCCGGTGTTGTCGGCCCCATCTCTGCTATCCCAGTATCCGCCGGATGCGTAAAGATCCCCGGAATCCTCGCCGAATTCGCGGGTGGTCGTGCCCTGACCCTTGCCCGCCTGTCCGCCCATGTTGCCAACGCTGCCGTCTCCACCGTCCGTGCCGCCGGTTGCTCCGTTGGTAGATGCACCGCCGGAACCGCCGTTGCCGCCGGAAATTGATTTGCCGCTGTAGCCGCCCTCGATGGAAGTATTGAAGGCCGATGTGGTTCCGCCGCGTGTCTGAGTACTGCTGCTGTTCGGCTTTGTGCTGCCTGCTCCAATCACGATGGGGTATTCCACGCCCGCCTGCACGGTAATCTGCCGGGTCGTCTTGGTGTAGCCTCCGCCCCCGGCTCCCAGATAATCCGATACGCCGTTGGCGTTTCCGCACCCGCCTCCGCCGCCGACTAAGAACACGTCAATGCCTTTCGCGCCGCTTCCCAGCTCGGCAAAGGTCAATACGCCGCTGGTCAGAAATTTAATGCGCCAATCGCCATAGCCGTCGTCGATCAGCTGGTACGTGCCGGTGTACGTAAACTCCGGCAGGCTGTTTCGGCCGGAAGCGCCTCTCACGGGGAAATAACTGATAATGCCCATGTTATCCCACCTCCATTATCAGGATAGGAATGGCAGCTTCCGGCTTCTCCCCGTAGGCGCTGACGGTGATACTTCCCGCCGCCTGACCCGTGGCCAGCAGCAGGGCGGACGCTGCCGCTTCTACCTGCTCTGCTGTAGCGCTGGGCGCCAGTCCTACGATCAGGTGGGCGTCCCCAGCCAGCCCCGCAACCGCGACCGTCTGCGTGTACGGCGCTTCGCTGCCCGTCCAGCCTGCCACGGTCAGGGTTGCCGTTCGCTCAACCGTTTTGGCCGCCTTCTGCTCCGTCTCCGTTTTCAGGGCTTTCACGTTGTCCTGCAGGTCGCCCAGATCCTTGGCAGTAATCGCGCGGTAGATCCGCTCGTCCTTTCCCCACTCCCCTGCCGTAGTTCCGTATACGCCCCGCTGCACCGTCAGAATGTTCCCGGTCTTGGCTGTCATCAGCACCACTTCCGCATTTTCCTCCGTGCCGATGGTCAAAAGATTCGGCGCCTCCGGCAGCACGGAGGCGTCTGCTACCGTCACGGAGGTTTCCCCCGCGCCGATTGCCGCTTCCAGCGTAGTATAAGGACTGTTGTTCTGGGGCGGATACATCGTCAAAAGGGTTCCCATCAGTATTGCCCTCCCGTCTTGGATTGAATAAAGCCGATCGCCGTCGGCGTGATGGAAATATAGGCTGCCATGTCCGGCCGGATGCCGATGTTGATATACCGTCCGCGGGGGATCTTCCCATCCTCCCCTGCCAGATAGGCGGTAATATCGCCCTCAAAATCGGTTCCGATGGAGAGCCTTTCCTCTCCATTGATCAGCAGCACAGCGGCCTTCGGCGTTTCCTTGCCCCGCACGATGCCGTAGGTCAGGTCGTGGGTGTGGTTGGGGATAGTAACGCTGTGGGTGTGCCCGCCCAGACTGACCCTGTGTTTGTGGCCGGGCAGGGTAATGGTCAGCGCTGGAACGGTAAAGCTCAGCGTCAAGTTCAGCGGATGCGTATGGCTCATTTTGTGGCTGTGTCCGCCTAGGGAATGCCTGTGGTTGGTAATGACGTGATAGTGCGTTCCGCTTTCTCCGGTGGTCGTTCCGCTGACGCTGTGCCGGTGGCTTCCTGCCGCGGTGCATCCCGGCTGAGTGTACCCGGTGGAGCCTTCTGCGGCGCCGGTTTCCTCTCTTCCCGAGTAGCCGGTGTCGCCGTCCCACCGCACCTGCGTGATTTTGGTCTCCGTGGTGGCAGTCTCCTGGCCGCCCTCTTCGCTGGTGTAGCTGCCTCCGCCGCTGGCTCCGCTGGTGCGGGTGCTGCCTCCGCCACTGGCCGCCATTTTGAAATCGCCCCGGAAGCGCTCTACCTTCACCTTCAGCTGCACTTCATTCATAATCTTGATGTTTTTCGGAATGTACAGCGGATACACCAATGGATTCTCCGCGTCCGCATTGCCGCTCATCGGGCTGCCCCAGATCTGGGTCGCGCCCTGGCTGTAGGTGCTCTCAATCCGCTGCCGCTGGGCAATGTCTGCCAGCTCCTTGGCAAGGTCGCCGGGCTGGTTTGCAATGGTCAGTTCCACCCGGCCCGGTTCGTCGTCATACCGCTTTACCTTGGTAATGTAGGTGCGGTAGTTGTCCGGCGCAAAAAGGATCGTTCGCCCGACTCGCGCGTTCTGGGCCAGCGTCAGCCCGATTTCCGCCGCGTCCACATCGTACTCCACCCGTTCCCGGCTGCTTTCCTTCAGCAGCTGTTTTCCCATGGCCAGCAGTTCCCCGGCGTCCTCCATTTTCCGGTCCACGTACAGGCCGTCGATCAGCCCATACCGTTCAATCGCTTCCGGCTCGGCCAGCAGGTACGGCTGACCGCCGTTCACGTCCCGGATATTCGTCTGGTTCACGCCCTCGCCGCTGCCCAGGCAGTATAGCCGGGTCACGGCCTTCTCGCTGCTCTGGGTCTTCCTGCTGCTCAGCCAGTTCAGACCCTTCATCACCCGAAAGTCCGGGCTTCCCTGCGGATCGATCTTTTTCAGGCTCAGCCGCCACGGGTATCGGCTGGTGTCCGTTTCGAAACGGTAGTATTGGGTAATGGGCTGAGGAATCGCCTGCACGATGGGCAGCAGATGCTCGTTGGAAAATCCGTAGCTGTACAGCTCTTCAAAATCGCATTCGCCCAGCTGCCAGTCGTTCCGATAGCTCAGCGCCCACAGCAGGTTTTCCCGGGTGGATACGTTGTCGCGCGTCACGTCTCCAAAGATCAGCGTGTCTGCCAGCGTTCCCAGCACCCCTTCGCAGGTAACGGCCGTCACGCCCATGGCGTCGTCGTTGGTTTCTTCCAGCTCCATGATTCGGTACATGGCCCCGCTGTTTGCACGGACGAAATGCCGTTTCTGTAAATAGCGACATTTTTCGTCTCCGGATGGGATTCGGAAGCTGTAGCTCGGAACGTCATTCAGCACCTCCTCTTCCTCGCCTCCGAAGGCATTCTGCAATACCGCCGTCCGTTTCAGGTTCAGGTCGTATACTTCAATCATAAATACCGCTCCCTGTACAGCACGCTGACCCGCAGGTTTCCGCTGCCGCCGCTCTGGACCGACAGGCTGGCCAGCTCCCGGGTAAACTGCAACCAGTCTCCCTCGTACTGATCCAGCACATTTTCCCCGTCCAGCGTGGCCGTGAAAAAGTCGCTGTCGATCACCAGCTGTCCGCCCGCCGGGATCCGCAGCGTAGGAAAGCGCATCACCGTGGTTTTGTACTGTGTCCCGTCGATTTCCATGTCCAAATTGGCATATTGCAGCCCATAGTCCGGCGTAATGACGATCTGACCCACCGCGCTCATTCTCATATTCTGCGCGGCCCGGTAAATCTCTTGGCATAATGGAGAGCCGGTCATCCGCAGCGTCGCCGTCATCCGGTATACCGGCGCAATACGGGTCGGCATGTTGGCCTGCATTTCCATCGTCTGAGCCACGCTGTAGCTTTCGCCATATCCCCAGCCCAGCTCGGCGGCAAAGCCAAGCGCCGCGTTCAGGTTGTATTGGGGCCGGATGCTGGCCCCGGCTCCCGCCCCAATCCGCAGGGCCTGGCTCATGATATAGGCTTCCTGGTATATCCTTCCGCCGTTTTTCCGGTTAAAGGGCATTCGGTTAAACTGCGCCGCCATCTCCGTCACCAGCCCTTAGTTCAGCGCCACTTGAATCGCGCCTGCGTCAAAGTAGGCCTTCGCGCCATTCTGCATGGCATATTCTCCGGCGTTTTTAGCCGTCCAGACCCGGTTTCCGCCGGTGGCGGCATCCATAATCACGCCGTAGGCCCAGGTTCCCCAGTTGACGTTCGCGGCGGCGCTTTCCATGGCCGTGCTGTTTTGCATCGTCATCTGCCCGCTCACCTGCTCCGCAGGCTCGGCAAAGGAAATCGCCATCCGGGCGTAGCCCGTGCCGGTCAGTTCGGTGCCGCCGCTGGCCGGTTCTCCGTTGTACAGCGCCAGATAGCTCGTAAATCCGCTGATGCTGGTTCCCCGCAGCCAGTTCAGCACGCGCGTTTTGTAGGCGGTGTCCATGTTGCCCGCACTCAGGCTCAGCTGCACGTTGCCGCTCTGAATTCGGGGACTGGTTTCAGAGGTCAGTACGATGTTGTTGTTCAGCGCGGTATAGCACAGCATATTTCCGCCGGTCTGCGCATCGAAAACCGCCACATGGGTTACGGTGCCGCTGCTTCCGGGCGGGGTGGGAAATACCAGCGCCTCGCTGTTCGCGCAGCTGACCGTGTTGCCGCTGGTCGCCGGGGCCGATAGCTGCAGCTGCTGGCGCACGTAGCCCTCATAGCTCACCTCCGTGCCGCCGGTGCCGCTTTCGCCGGGACCGGAAAGGAACATTCCCACCCAAATGCTGGCCGGTGCAGCCGCCGCCGTTCCCCGCATGGCATTCAGCATTTTCGTTTCCATATAGTTCGTCATGGCAGACATGGGTCATACCCTCTCTTTCATCGTAATGGTCAAGCCCTGCACCGCAGCGCCCGTCTGATTGGTAATGGTAATCCGGGTGGGTGCACGAGCCGTTCCGGCATATTCCAGCTCTTTTTCACCCGTAAAGTTCTCCGTCACCTGCTTGCCGTAGGCAAAAGGCTCGCACACAAAAACCAGCTGAAATTTCCGTGCTTTGCCAACCACCCGTTCGATGGACGTGGAGTCATAAATGCGGCCCACATAGTACTTTCCCGGCTCGTCCCACAGACGGATCTCCGCTTTCCGGCTCAGCTCGTAGCTCAGCTCCCGGCATTGCTCCCGGCTCAGCAGCGCCCCGCAGGTGATCACCAGACGGCGTTCATCGTAATTTTCCGCACCATAGTCCCATGCGCCGTCCCTGCTGGGGATCTCCACCTTTCTTTCCCGCAGGTCAGGCGCCAGCACATCCTCCGCCTTTTCCACAATCAGGCCGTATTTCTCCCGCATGTCCACGCCGCCGAAGGAAAAGCTGTGTTTGAGCATCTTACATCACAATCCCCTTGTGCCGAAGCTCCCGCCTCAGCTTTTTCATCAGTTCTTCGCCGCTGTCTCGATTTCCGCCGTGAATGTTAATCACGACGTTCTGGTTATTATAGGTAGAAGTATTCATGGGCCAACGGGCCATATAGCCATAGTTGGCCATATCCTCCGCCCGGCTTGCCCTTGCCGCAGCCCGGCTCAATACCCGCTCGCCCTCGTGCAGCTGGGCCAAATAACCGTCATAGGGAACATAGTTTAAGCCCTGAGCGTTCGGTGTATAGACCGTTGTCCGGATTGCCGCTCTCGGCATACTTAACCCGATAGACGGAGCCTTGATCCCGGCCAGCACTGCGTTGATCTGTGCCACGGCGTCCTGCAGTCCCGGAATACTGCTGTTGATTCCGGCGATCAGTCCCTGCACGGTCTCTACGCCTGCCTGTGTGGCCGCCGTCTCCTGATTCATGGCCTCCACCGTGCTGTTCCACTTGTCCTGAATGGCCTGCGCCTTCGTCTCAAAGTCCGTCTGTGCCGCGGCCATGATCTCAGCCAGGTTGTCCTTACCTTCGCTGATTTTGCCGAAAGACTCGTTGATATTGGCCACTTCATCATCGCTGGCAGTAGCCAAACCGGCCAGAATGGCCGCGCTTTGGGCCGTGCCGTCGCTCAGCGCGGCGATCACCTCCGGCGATACGCCTCTTTCCTGCGCCGCCTTCATGTTTTCGCCGTATTGTTCCATGAACACCAGCTGGCTTTGCAGCGCTTCGACCGTGTCCTTTGCGCTCTGCGGTACGATCTCGGCGATCTGTTCAAAGCCATGCACAGTGCTTTCGATCTGCTGCAATGCCGCTTCTTTGGCCGCCTGCTGCACAGCGATCAAATTTTCCAGCTCCGCCGCCATATTCTGAAAAGTTTCTACCTGCGCGTTGACCGCCTCGCTGACATCGTTTCCGGATTTATCAGCGTTGGAACCCATGTCGCCAATGGTCTCGCTGAGCCCCTGATAGGCTTCCTTTGCCGCCTCCACCTTTTCTTCGCCATCCGCTACAGCCTGCGTCAGGTTGTCCACTTCGGTGTAAGCCTCTCGATTGGCTCCTTTCAGCGCATTGCATTCCTGCGTCAGCTGATCCACCTTTTGCGCCGCTTCCCCAAGCACCGGCACAGCGCGCGGATCCATTCCCGGAGTCCATGTCCCGTTCGCCTTTGCCTCCTGCATCGCCGCACTGAGTTCATTCTGCGCCTGTGCCAGTTCGTGCTCTTTTAGAATAATGTTGTCGTAAATAGGGCCGTGTTCCGCTCTGGCTTTGGCCAAGGCAGCCTGATTCTCAAAAAGCTCTTTTTCCGCGTCTACGATCGCTGTCAGATAATCGGAAAGCGCCTGCTGCTTTGCCTGCTGAATAGCCAATTTTTCCCACGCGTTCACATTTTCCAGAAGCGCCGCCGTTCCGCCCTCGATGGCTCCTGTTTCCATGTCGATCTTTCCGGCCAGATCGGGCACCACTTCCGTCAGGGCAGTCAGTACGGCTTTCCATTCGGTCGTGTTGTGTGCTGCGTCTCCCAGTTCGCTTTCCATGTCCTGTAGGCGCTGTATCAGGTTGCGTGCGCTTTCCGCGCTGGCTTCAATCTCCGTACTGTCCGCCGCGATCTGCTCCTTGGCATTGGTAAAGGCGGCTGGCAGTTTTCCTGCATCCGCAGTCAATTCCGCTACTGTGTTGTCGCTGGTCAGCGCCAAGGCGGCAATGGCCGTTCCAAAGGCCGCTACCGCTGCGATTGCCAGAACCCAGGGGTTCGCTGCAACGGTCGCGTTCAGCAGCGCCATGGCCGTTTGGGCCAGCTTGATTCCCGCAGCCGCTACCGCCAGCGTCCCCACAAACGCTCCAATGGCCCCTACGGCCGCTGTGATCAGCGGCACCAGTTCCTGATTGGCGTTCACATAATCGCTGGCCCAGTCCAGCAGATCTGTTCCTGCCTCTGCCGCCTTGGCCAGCGCCGGACGAAGCTGATTGCCGATAGCGATTTTCAGCCGCTCGCTGGCATTCTGCAAAAGCGTCATCTTGCTCTCCGTCGTGGCATACCGGGTCGCGGCCTCGTTGGTCAGCGCCGTGTTTTCCTGCCAGGCGGTATTGGCCGTCCGGATAGCGCTGCTCAGCAGATGGTTTTTCTGCTCGGCGCTGTTCAGGCTGGTCACCATGCGCACCAGGCGGCTATCGTTCAGGCCCAGCGCTACCAGTGTACTCATGGCGCTTTCTTCCGTGGTTCCCAGGCTTTGAATAAAGGTGGTCAGCGCCCCGGTAGCGTCCTTGCCCCACAAAGAAGCAAACTCCTGCGCGCTCATTCCCGCCGCGGCCGCCCATTCGTCCAGCCCGTTTCCGGTCTCCACCGCCAGCTGCATCTTCTGGATCAGGGTAGACATGCTGGTGCCGCCTGCTCCTGCCTCAATACCCACGCTGGTCACAGCGGCGCTCAGGGCCAGCATATCCGCTTCGCTCATGCCCGCATTAGTCCCCGCGGCGGCAATGCTCTGAGCCATGTCTGTGATCTTCTTTTCGTTGGTGGCAAAGTTGTTGCCCAGGTCTACGATGGTACTGCCCAAATTGCTGTACAGGCTGGCGTCCATACCCGTCACTGTAGCGAACTGAGCCAGCATCGTAGCCGCTTCTTCACTGGTCATGTTGGTAGCAGTGCCCAACTGCGCCATGACCTCCGTAAAACCGGCCAGATCCTCCTTGGCAATACCCAGCTGTCCGCCCACCTCGGCAATGCCCGCCAGCTCCGTAGTCGTCATGGGAATGGTCTTGCTCATGTCCAGAATGCTCTGGCCCATAGCGTCCAGCTCAGTGGCGCTCATATCGCTGGTTTTGGCCACGCCCGCCATGGCGCTTTCAAATTCAATGCTGCTGTCGGTGCAGGCTTTCAGCGCATCCTTGATCTTTCCGAGGGCTTCCATAACCCCGGCAGCGGCCAGCGCGGAAGCCAACGCATCCATGGCGTCGCTGGTCTTCTGGCCCATTTCTTCGGTCTTTTCGCCGGTGTCCTTCACAGTCTTGCCCATGCCGTCGATGCTGGTGGCGCATCCATCGGCGCTGTTCTTGGCCTCATCCAGATATTTGCCCGTTTGCTCCAGTTCCTGTTCCAGCTTATTGACGTTGGCCTCGGCCTTGTTGGCGGCCACCGAGTGCCGGTTCAGCGCATCCTCAGCCTTTCCCTGAGCGGCCTCATACCTCGTTACTTCTGCCTGTGCATCAGCAAGGGCTTTCTTGTATTCGTCCGTCCCCTTTGCGGCATCATCCGTCCCACTTTCCAGTGCAGCCAGTTTGCGCTTGGCTTCTTCCAGTTTGGTGCCGTACTGTTCTACCTGTGCCCGGCTGCGCTCGACGGCGTTTTTCTCCAGTTCCAGCTTTTTCTGAGCAGAGTCCAGCACGCCGCTCAGGGCTGTATATTTCTGCTGAAGCGCCTGAACAGTATTCTGCTGGCCACGGAAGGCCGAGTTTACCTTCTCCAGTTCGCTTTTAGTCAGGCTATACTCCTGATTGATGTTTTTCAATGCCGCCCGGTATTCGGCTTCTCCCTCCAGCACGATCCGGGTAGATGTGTTACGCGTGCCGCTCATCCGTTCACTCTCCTCTGCTCCGTGCAGCTTCCCGGGCTTCTCGCGCCTGCTGTTCCCGGGCCTTGGCGATTTGGATCACCTGCGAAAGCTCCATCTGCAGCGCTTCATCCGGCCGCAGCCCCAAGCTCAGCGTCATAGCGATATACCCGGCTTTCGTCATCCGATGGCCGTTTTTTTTTCAAGTTCGGCCAGCACTTCATCCACCTCACCGGTCTCTTCCTCCGCTTCCAGCCCCCGGTTGATCGCCTCGATGCACCTGCCTTTGAGCTTTACTTCCTGCAGGGGCGTCAGCAGTGCGTCCATCTGCTCCCGGCTGGGCAGTTCCCGTCGGTCGTGCCCCATGGCGCGGCGGCAAAGTTCCGCTTCCTCCATCAGCACTGTCAGCACATCCAGCAGCGCGTCGTGTCCTTCCCGTCCCGGCTGCAAAACAGCCGCAGCGCAGCCGTCCGGGTATTTTTCTCCCAGCGAAAAGTGCGCTCTGGCATTATACAAAAGCGGGAAATCATTGATTTTCATGTTTTCTCCTTTCATCCGCAAGCGCTTGCGGATCCAGACAGTTCGGCCCCGGATGAATTTTCCGGGGCCGAACTTGTTTTAGAAAATCACCGCGATCTTATGGTCGCCTTCGACGCTGGCAAGGGTATACTTGCCGCCGCTCAGGCTGCTGGTCACGTCCTGACCATTGTCGTACACCTTGGTCGGCGTGCCGGTGATAATCAGCTCAAAGGCGCTCTTGTCGGCTACATAGCCGCCCGTGTAGTCCACGCTCTTGTTCGGGCCGGTGCCCTGAGCCTGTACCTCGATGGCGTGCCATGCCGCCACATTGAGCAGCGTGTCCACATACGCCTTGGCTGCCGCCTCGGTAGTGAACTCCTTCATGCGCCGCCAGGGTCCATAGTTGGGCTGCAGCACCGTGCAGCTGATGGGCTGGGTGCCGAAGCTCACACTGGCGGTCTTGGTGTTGTTATCCTCATCAGGCACCTTGCTCTTTACCTTGCTCAGTACCCATGCGCGGAACTTGCGCACATTGTTGAGCAGGATCACCTGTACGCCGCCCACGCCCATGTAGGGCGCGTTGTCTTCGCTGCTCTGCTGCAGCTCGCCGTCCACATACTTAGCCCCGTACATGTAGGCCTGATCCGCCAGCGCAATGTTGTCCACCTCGGCGGTAAACGTGCCGGAGGCAAATTCGCTCATGCTTTCGGCGATCTGGTCATCCGCCCACAGTTCGCCCTCACTGTTGGTAATGCTCAGATTGCTGCTTACCGCCTTGCCCAGCTGCTTTCCCGCTTCGTAGGTAGGCTCTGCGTTCATGGGCTCCGTTTTCATTTTCGCCCCGCAGAAATACTTAAAACCGATTCTGGCCATTTTGTTTTCTCCTTTCTGCTACCAAAAAGCGAAGCTGTTTACAGCCCCGCTTTTTTCAGGTATTTGTCCACGATTTTGTCCGCCGCTTTTCCCAAATTTCCGTCCTCCTGTTCGATGGCCATCTGAATAAAGGGACGGGCCGGCTGATTCGTTTTCCCATACTCATTGATGAAGGCGATCTCACCGATACGGTTGCCATGAGCCGTGCCCTCAAAGGTAATACGCGCCTCCGCGCCGTTCCCGGTGGAAAAAGGCGTTTTGACGTGCATACCGGCTTTTACATCCCCAGCGTAGTACGGGCCCTGCAGCATACTTTCCGCCGTTTTCTGCTGAGCTTCATATAAAATGTCCTGCTGCTCGGCCACGATCTCCAGCGCCATTTCTTCCGTGTCTTCCCCCAACTGGCGCAGGTCGTCCATCAGGGCTTCAATGTCGCCAAATTCAATCCGTGCCATCGTCTTCCACCCCCAGCACCGTCTGTGTCTCAAACAGCAGCCGCCGCTTCGCCCCATCGGCCGTGACCGCGTCGCTGCTTACATCCGTCACGCTGGGCCATGGCCATCCGTGTTCTGCGCACAGCCGCTGGATCTGCCGCCTAAGCTTCGTGGTATCCTCGGTCATGGGCGTATGCAGGTATAGATTCACCAGCACCCTCTCATACTGGGCGTTGTCATCCGCGTATCCGTCCGGCACGAACATCGTTTCGAATACGATATACCGTTCCGCCGCGCCTGTATACACATGCTGTGCCACCGGCATTTCCAGCGGAGCCAGCAAATCACGGATCTCTTTTTCCAGCGTCATGCCTTCACCACCCGCCGCACATAGATTTCCAGCGTTTTGTGCCGTCCTTCCACATCGTTCAGATTTACGATCTCCCATTCCTGCCCGGCAGGGTCGTCTTTTCTTCGGCAGCGGCTCCGCACCGTGATTTTGGGCGTATACCGGGTGGTCAGGGTGGCTGTCTGTTCCAGATTCAGCCGCATATTTTCCATAGCCTCGCTGCCGTGGGCTGTCACCCATTTGCAGGCGACCGGCCCGGAGAATAAAGCTTTTTCCGTTTCCGTGGGGAAGCCGTTTGCGTTAATGCCGTGTTCTACGGAGTAGAACTCCACCGCCGTCCGCATTTCTCCGGTGCGCACGCTTTTCGCCATCAGAACCACCAGTCCTTATTCTGGTTCAGCAGGTTCTTTACCGCCATGCCCACCTCTACGCTGGTCACGCTGCCCACTACTACGGCCTCCCGGTTATCATACCAGTGACCGACCAGCAGCAGGATCGCCTGCTGTACCGTTGCGGGCAGCTCCAGTGTCCCAGCCTCGTAGGTAATGATAGGGGTTTCCACATTTTCCGGCAGGTCTGAAAAGCAGAGCAGGCTCCGTCCCGCGTCCAGCCGATAGGCGGACGCGGGAACGGTTTCCACGCTCTCGTCTTTTCGGGTGACGGTCACGCTGACGATGCGGCGGATCGGCGGCCGGGGAAGCGTCATCGTTTTCTCCAGCCGGTCGGGCAGCGCTTCCAGCGTTTGCGTTCCCAGCGACAACCCCGTATAATTTTCACAGTATTCCCGGGCGGCGCGTATCAGCTGCCGCAGATAGTCGTTCTCGCTGCTGTCGTCCGGAATGCCGCGCAGGTGTGTATCCCGCACCATTTTCAGATCAATGGGTTCATCCATAGGCGGTGCCGTCACCCGAAAGCGCATCATAGCGTCAAACCCTCTTTCTTTCAGGCTTGCGCCGCGGTTCTTCGGCCTTCTGGTCCGCTTTTTCGGCGGGCTGCTCCGTTTCTTCGGGCATTTGTTCCGCTTCTTCGGTGGATTGCTCCATTTCCGCGGGCATTTGCTCCGTTTCTTCAGCGGGCATTTGCTCCGCTTCTGCCGTCCGAGGCTGTTCCAGCAGCACAGCGTAACCGCCCTCCTCCAGCATTCGGGCCTCGCTTTCAGGCACGTCCACCACCTGACCGGGATAGATCGTCCCTTCAGGGCCGGAGGACCGGGTCTTGAATTTTACTTTCATAGGGGCCTCCTTACTGTGCCAGCACAGCGCCGTCCAACATATCGCCCAGCTGAGCGGGCAGAGCGCCGCCGTTGTACAGGATCGCCAGTACCGCCGGAACGTCCGCCACGGCGGTTTCCCGCTTCACCTTGACCCGCATATACCGTTTGCAGGGATTCACCACGTCCAACACCAGCAGCTTGCCGTTGCCGTCGCCATCGGAAGCGGCGGTGTGCTGCACCAGCGCTGCGCTTTCCACACCGTCGCTCAAATCGGCTGCGTCCCCCTGCACCACGCTCAGGGCAACCTTGGCCGTGGCTTTGATGCCGCCGCCCATCAGGCAGACGAACGCCGCGCTTCGATAGCCCTGCATGTCCACGATCGCCGCGTCAGCGATCTCAGTTGCGGCAGCCGCAGCGCCGGCTTTGACTACCAGCAGCTTGGCAGATTCCTTCATGCTTCCAATCATCGTCTTTTCCTCCTTTTTCCTCTACGGGAAGCCTAGCATCTTTGGAAGATCGGCGTGGGCTTCCCGTTTTCCTGTCAGGTTAGGCCAGCTTCACGCGGGCGAAGCATTCCTCCAGCACCGGCATACCGTCGGTGCTCATCCGGGCCAGATAGTCGATCTGATTGTTGCGGGCATACAGCTCCGCCAGCACGCGGATCTCCATCCCCTCGCTGTCGCAAATCCAGTAGTTGCTGAAATCGCCCAGCAGACCCACATACTTGCCGGTGGTGAAGGTATTGGGCGCGTATTCGCTCAGCACCACAGGGCGGCCCAGCAGCATGTCCGGCGCATCCTTCGTTACGGAGGGCTGGAGCAGGTACTGACCGTCGCTGTCCTTCAGCTTGGCGATCATTTTCATGGCGTCCCGATGGAACAGCCAGCGCAGCTTGTTCTGATACTGCTGCTTGATGGAATACTTAGCGTTCATCAGTCCGTCGAAGGTAACAGCGGTCGCCGTGTTGTCAGCGGCCACGTCTCTGGCAGTGGAAATGCCCGCGTCGTTGGCGGTGAATACGCCCAGAGGCTTGTCCACACCATCGCCGCTCATATAGGCTTCTTCCATCAGTTCGCCCAGATCATAGGCCATTTCGGCACGCACGATGCCGTCTACCTGAGGCGCGTTGGCAATCAGGGTACGGCTCAGCAGGATCTCGGCAGTCATGGGGTTAGGCTTGAACTCCCGCTTGCCGAAGGCCAGGGTATTGTCCGGCGTCGGTGCGCTTACTTCCGTGCCCCAGGCAGCGCTGTTCATCCGGGCGGTGCGCTTGGGGAAGCCAAGGCTCTGCGCGCCCTGCAGCGTGTAGCGCCTGCACAGGCTGCGGAACGGCAGCGCATTGTCCAGCTCGGCGATCAGATCGGCCACAAACCTTTCCGGGGCCACCAGATAGCCTGCCTGAGTGGGGTTGGCCATCTGCAGACTGTTGTAGACCTGCAGGGTCTCACCGCTGCCGGTGCGCAGGTGATTAACAAACGCTTCGTGCTGCCGTTCATCCCGGGGCGCTTCATTTTCATGGGGTTCTTCGCCCATCAGCCGGTCGCGGGCCTGACGTCTCCGAGCCGCGTCAATACTGGCCGTCAGTTCGTCGAAACGGTTCTCCAGATTGTGGTAGGTGTCCGCGTCGGTGCCCTCCATGGGGCGGTCATTGTACTGGTTCTGCAGTCTCTGCAGGGAGTCATAGACCCGGGCCCGCTCCTGCAGCATTTCATTCAGTTCCATCCGTTCATTCCTCCATTTTCATCTTTTTGTTCATCAGTTCCAGACGGCGTTTCCGTGCTTCCATCTGTGCGGAAATTCTGGCGGAATCCTCCGCCGGGGTTTTATCTGTCACGGGCTGAGGGGGTTCCTCCCCGTCGGCAGGCGGCTCTTCGCCGATTTCTTCCGGCTCATCGTCCCAGTCCTCCAAAAGATCGGCCGGCACATTGGAATACCGGGCAAAATAGGAACGGCCGACGCAGGCGGCGACCTTTTTCGCTTCTTCTATCGCCGTGCAGAAGCCCTGTTCCAGCGCTTCCGAGCCATTCATCCACGTCTCTGCTTCCATCATTTCTAGCAGTTCTTCTGGCTTTTTCCCCGTCTTTTCGGCGTAAATTCCAGCGATCTGTCCGTCGATGCGTTCCAGTTCGTCGGCCATTTTGCGCATTTTTGCCTTGTTCCCGGCTGTTATGGCGGACGCCTCATGGATCATCATACTGGCGTTCTCCGGCATGATGATTTCATCTCCCGCCATGCAGATCACGCTGGCAGCGCTGGCGGCCAGTCCGTCCACATGCACGATTTTCCGGGCGCTGTGCCGCTTCAGCTGATTGTAGATCGTAAACCCGGCAAACACATCTCCGCCCGGGCTGTTGACGTACAAATTCAGTTCTTCAATGTCTCCCAGCGCTTTCAGGTCGCGTTGAAAGTCAGCAGGCGTCACTTCATCGCCCCACCAGCTCGTGTCGCTGATCTCCCCATACAGGGTCAGTTCGCCCTTCTGAGGCGTCACATTCCGGAATTTCCAAAACTTTTTCACCTGATTCCCTCCTTCAGCTTTGCCTGCGCGCCTTTCGGCAGGTTTGCGGCCGCATTTGCCAGCGTGATCATGTTTCCGTTCACCAAAAGCAGATCGGCCCCCGGCTCGCTGCTGGGCTTCATGTCCTCCAGTTCCCGGATATCGTTGGTACTCATAACGCCGTTTTGCCGCATGGTATTATAGTACTGCGCCCGGGTCTGGGTATCGCCCCGCAGCAGGGCGTTGGTGTTGGTCTTGAAATAATAGATTTTTCTTTCCCGGGCCGTCAGCAGATCCCGGTACATGCTCTGCTCCAGCCGCACGCTCAGCGGATTGATGCAATCCCGCACATATTCCGCGCTCTGCTGCTCAATGTTGGAAAAGGTTGCGTGTTCCAGGTCCATCACCAGATGGGGCGGCACGCCGAAAATGCGGGCGATCTCCGTTACCTGCATTTTCCGGCTTTCCAGCACCTGCGCTTTTTCCATGTCCCGGCTGAACATGTTGGCCTTGGCCCCTTCTTCCAAAAAGAGCCACTTGCCGCTGTTGACTGCCCCTGCGTAATTCTGGTTGAAGTCTTCCTTGAACCGGGCGAAGGCTTTGTCACTCATGGCTCCCGGGTGTTCAATAAAACCGCCCGGGCTGGTGCCGTTGACGCTGGAGGACGCATATTGAGCCAGGCTGTTGGTCAGTCCCAGCACCTCCGCCGCGATTGCCAACGGCTCCAAAGCCGTCTGCCGGTCGTTCAGCAGAAATCCCGGTGTATACAAAAAATCGCCCTCATAGAGCGTTTCATTGAACTGGTCGTCGCTGACCACAATGTATCTTTCGCCGGTCACATTGTTGATGTACGGTCCTGCCACATTGGCCGTAGGTACATTCCATAATTCCCGGATAAACCCGTTCCGATCGCGGCGGATCACCGCGAAAGCCGCCCGGCACAAAAGCAGATTGGCCACATACATCTGCTTAAACTCATATGCCGTAGTCTGAGGGTTTGGCAGGATGTATACCAGCGGATACACCGGGTGATTTTCCGCCCGTTCCCGGCCGCCTTCGCCCACCCGTTTCATCAGGTGGATGGGCAGCGTGCCCATGGTTTTGGTGATGATGTCCACACAGCGGAATACTGCCGCCACCTGCAGGGCTTTTTCCGGCCCCAGAACGTAGCCTTTTCCAGCCAGCCACACAGAAAAGCGGGAGTCCTCCGCCGTTGCCGTCGCTGCGTTTCGGTATCGTCTCCTGATCTTATCCAAAAATCCCATCAAACCACCCTCATTCCCCGGCTCTCATAAATACTGCGGCTGGGTTCCAGCCGGATTGCTCCCGCCATGGCATTGATCAGCGCCACCGTCGGGTCGATTTTCTCAATGGATTTGTTTTTCATGGGCTTTGCGTTGGCGTTCCCATCCGTCGCAATGCGCGTATTGCCAAAGGCCCAGCGCCCAAGCGGATTTTTGGCGTGCTGGATCTCATGGGCCAGAAACATCCGTTCCAGTTCCTTCATGCTCGTACACATTCCGGCGATGGTCTGCGGCACCTCCACGACCTTTTCCTGCATCCATTCCGGCCATAATTGCTGCTGGTATTGCAGCATCCACGGGTCGGTCATAATGTGCTGCACGTCAAAAATGCGGCAGATGCGCTCCAAATTGGCCGCCAGCACCCGATAATCCACCACGTCCCCCGGCGTTGCCTGCAAAAAGCCGTCCCGGCACCATTTTTCATAGGGTACATGGTCGTTTTGGCTTCGCTCCCGGATGCCGTCCTGCGGGCACCACGCATAATTGAGAAATCGCCATTTGTCACAGCCATCATCCGGAGGAAAAAGCGCTACCGCCGCCGTAATATCCTGCGTGCTGGACAGGTCCAGCCCTAGATAGCAGCGTTTTCCGATCAGATCATTCTCGCAGAACCCCGCCGCTGTCTCATCCCACAGGGGCAGCGGCAGCCAGCCCACCTGTTTTGTGCTGATCCACTGGTTCAGCCTCAGCCATCGAAAAAGCCGCTCTTCCGCTTCGCTGTTTCGTGCGGAAAGGGCGGCTTGCCGTACTTTCTCAATGTCGATGGTGTGCCCCAGGCTGGGATTGACCCGATACCACAGTTCTTCGTCGTAAATATCGCCCTCATAGTCAGGCTCAATGCCGTAAATTTTGCAGTACCAGGTCGGCTCGATCCGCTCCCCTGCAATGATCTGCCTGGCTTTTTCATGGATTTCCCAGCCAATGGAGTGACGATCCGGGTCGTCGCCCGCCGTCGTAATCACATACCACATGGGCTGTTCTCGGCTGTCGCCCGCGTAGCTTGTCATAACGTCCCACAATTCCCGGTTCGGCTGGGTGTGCAGTTCGTCAAAAATACAGGCGCTCAGGTTCAAGCCGTGTTTCGAAAAGGCTTCCGCGCTCAGGGCTTTATAGAAGCTGTGACTGACGGTATCATAGATTTCTTTCTGGCTAATTTTCAGCTTGCAGCGTTTTTTCAGCGCCGGGCACTGATCGATCATGCCCACTGCTGTATCAAAGCACTGACCCGCATTGGCCCGATCAGCGGCGCAGCCGTAAATTTCTCCGTACTGCTCCCCGTCCGCAAACAAATGGTACAGTGCCAGCGCCGCGCCAAGCTCCGTCTTGCCGTTTTTCTTCGGGATTTCCAGATAGCAGGTCTGGTATTTCCGAATACCGCGTTCCGTCATGGTTCCGTAAACGTCGCTCAGTACCTGATGCTGCCACGGCAGCAGCTTGAAAGGCTTTCCTGTCCATGGACTTCGCACATGTTTCAGGCATTCTACAAAGCCGATCACCCGCATTGCGGCTTCATTGTTCATAATGCCCTGACCGCTTCCACCCATTGGCACGCCATCCGGTCCCAGGATCATGGGTCCCTGTTTTTCATACACTTTTCTCTCCCCGCTTTATGCCCTGCGATAATTCAAAATGTTCATCATAGGATCTTCCTCCGGGTCTTCTTCCGGCGCTTTTTTCGGCACTGCCCGCAGTTTGCCCATCACTGTCATCACGTTTTCCTTTTCAATCTGCAGCAACATGGCACGTTTCTTGTCCAGCCCTGCGGCAATTTTCTGCTTCGTCGCCATCAATTGCCCAGCATGCTGCAAATAATCAGTAAATTCCAGATCTTCCCGCCTGTCTTCCAGCTCGTCCATCAATTCTTCCGTTCGTTGCAAATCGCGTTCCAGCGTTTCACACTCCGCCGTCATCACACAATAGCGGTTAATCACCGGTTCATAGAATGCGTCGTCCATGCCGATGCTGTCCAGCAGCCCCGTCACCCGCTTGAACAGGTCTTTAGCGACCTTGCTCTTTTTAACAGCAGCCGACATTTCTATTTTTTCATCGGAAGAAAGCTGTTTTTCCGCATTTTCCCGTGTCTCTCGCTGTGCTTTCGTCAAATGTCCTTCCACTTGAGCCAGGGCTTTCGGCGGTCTCGCCATGCGGCCAGCCTCCTTTCATAAAAACATAGCCATTTCAGGACTTTTTTTCGCGTTTGGGTAGGGGCGCGGTTCCAAGTCGCTTCCTAGCAGGGATTTACCTCCCCCCTTGGGTAAAAGCGTGCGCTGCGTCGTTGATCGAACATTCGCAGTTCTGCAAGGCTTGCAGGCTGCATCACGCCTTATCATCGGACGGCGAAGCTGCCGGGACGCCGTACCTCCACGTTCCGCGAATGATTCTTCGTCCCTTGGCCGTGTTGCAGGCCAGACATGCGGGCTGCAGATTATCAAGATCGAATCGGCCCGGATCGTCTAGACCATTCAGCGGAACGATGTGATCAATGCACTCCGCCAGCCCTTTGCACCTCGGGGAAATGTGCAGCGTGCAGAACTGATGCTCCGGCTGGGCCAGATACCACGCCCGGAAGCGCGCCCAACGCCGGTCATACCCGCGCGCCGCCGCATTCCTCCGCCCGTCGAACCGCTGCGGCTGATGCGCTTCACAGTACTTTTCCCGGCACAGGTTCCGGCAGCCGGGAGCGGCGCACAGGTGCAGTGCTTTGGTTGCCATCTTTGCTTCGCCTCGCTTTGCGGCCTGTCTCTCGCCTTCGGCGAGCCGCAGGCTTCGTCCTGCGGCAGCCCTGTGGACTGCCCTCCGTTCACGTTTCTGCCCACGTAAAAGGGAGCGCCCAGCGGGCACTCCCTCGTTGTATTTCTCAACACTGCCATTATAACACAGGTGTATGTATCATTTTATAACACGCTGAAAATTTTTTCTCAGGCATGAAAAAGCTTTTGGCTCAAGGCTTCCTGCAAAACCTGAGAGAAGTTGATTCCCTGTTTCATCGCCGCCTCGTTCATCCAGGCGGGGATAGTCAGTGTCTTTTTTACGCTCTTTTCAAAATGCTGCTTGGCATAGGTCGGCACATCCGCCGTTACCATATTCCAGAATGCTTTAGACGAATCTGCCTCCACCTCGGCGCAGGCTTTTTCCAAAAGCTCCTGAGTCATTTCCGACGGCTGGGGCAGCGGCTTTTTCTCCTCCTGTGCGGCATATACCAAACCCGCCATGCAATCCACCGCCATTTCCAACGCATCCTGCAGTGTATCTCCGCAAGTTGCGCTGTTTAAGTCAGGAAAGAGAACGGAATACCCGTTTTCTTCCTTTACAAATACAGCCGGATACGCGGTCAACATGTCCTAGTTCCCTCCTACTTTGACTTTCACAATTCAATTCTATCTTTTGTATTTTAGATCGTTCTGGAAGGGTACGGGGCTTATTTCAGCCCCGCCTGCTTCCTGATCGAGTTCTCAACCGCCTTCGTCAATTCCTTCGAATGAAACGGGATCGTCACCTTCCCGGGTTTCGTTGGGTGACTGTAATGACGGTGGCTTCCAACCTGGCTCTTGAAAATCCATCCGCCTGCCAGTATCTCCCGTTCCATCTCGACCGGTTTCTTAGGCACATCATTCCCCCCTTTCCCCTTTATTATACTCGATAGTACGTATCTAGTCAACACGTATCATAAAAGCACGTGTGTTTTTTCATGTGCTTTTCTTATGCTCAAGTCCTGTGCTTAGTTTCACGTTTTTTACTCAGATTGCGTTTTCCCCCTTCTGTTCCCTCTCATACACCTCCCGGAAGTGCTCCAATGCGCTTCCCTGCACCCGCCAGACCTGCATCCGCTCCATGTTCAGCCGCACGCAGATGTCCTCGACGCTGGCCCCGTGCAGATAGCGCAGCTCCAGAAGCCGCCGCTCCCGGGGATCCTCCATCATGCCCAGCAGCGCCACCCGCACGGCCAGTGCCTCCGCCCAATCGGCAATAATCTTTTCCAGCCGCTCCTCCGCCTCCACAATGCGGATAGCGTTTCCCGCCATGGTGTCATGCCGGCCGGTGCCGGACAGCCGGGTGGCGCTCAAACGGCTGGTGGCCCGGGTGGCCTGCTCCCGCAGCTGGCAAAGCAGTTCCTTTGTTTCCCGAATCTCCTTTTTCAGCCCGGTAGCCCGGCCCAGATACACGGCCATGGGATGCCTGGGCTTGTGCCTGCGGCAGTATTCCCCCGTGCACAGCGCCGTACAGCCGGGAGCCGCGCACACATGCTGCTCGTTCCGTTCCGTTTCGTGATTCTGTTGCATCCTTCTGCCCCCTGTGCTATGATCTTCTTGTGCCACCTTTGGAGCCCATCGATGCCAGCCGCGCCGGAGGGCTCTATTTTCGTTTTTAGCAACTATATTTAGTTGCTTTTCTCTGCCCACTATGATATACTCGTCTTGGGAGGGATAATAAATGGGCCAAAAAGAAAAGCTGATTCGAAAACTGAAATCCGTTCCCCGTGACATGACCTTTGACGAAGCGGAAACCCTGCTTCGCTACCTGACATACTTGCGTTCCAATAAGGGGAAAACCAGTGGTTCCCGGGTCATATTTACAAGCGACAGCCATCCGCCCATCTTGCTGCATAAACCCCACCCCCGAAAAGAATTATTGGAATATCAAGTCAAACAGCTGATCGAAATTCTGGAACAGGAGGGATTGATTTGAGTAACACCATGGAATATAAAGGCTATCTGGGCAGCGTGGAATTTTCGGAGACGGACGGCGTTTTCTTCGGCAAGGTGCTGGGCATCCGTTCGCTCCTTTCTTACGAGGGCACTACCGCCAAGGAACTGGTGGAAGATTTTCACGGTGCGGTAGACGACTATCTGGAGCTTTGTGCCGCACAGGGCATTCAGCCGGAAAAAGCCTATAAGGGCAGTTTCAACGTCCGCGTCTCGCCGGAGCTTCACCGGCAGGCTGCTATCTATGCTCAAACGCATCATCTCACCCTCAACGGTGTGGTAGAAAAAGCCCTGCAGACCTTTGTCCCCCGCCCATAATTTTTTTCTTTCCCTCCGGCTTGCTCGTGCTGCCGGAGGGTTATTTTTTTTGTTCTGCCAACGCCTTCAACTTTGTTTCTTTCACTTCTTCCCTACCCTTTTCAGGTGCCGCCATGCTCTCCAATGTGCGAAAGCGATGATACTTGCTGCACAGGCACCTGCGATATCGCCACACTCTTTCCTCTTCCGAAACCGTTCGATAGACGGCCGTTTTTCCTCCGCAATACGGGCAAATCATTGCTTCTTCCTCCTTTTGCGGCCCACCCCAGCCCTTCGGGCTGTCGTGGGCTTCGGGGCTGCGGTACTGCTTCGCAGTGTCCTCACCCCTCGGTGCTTCGCACCCTTTTTTTCGGCCTACGCCCTCACCTTCGGTGGCGCGTAGGCTTCGCCGCTGCGCTGCCCCGTTGGGGCGTGCTCACGGCTCGGTGCTTTGCACCCTTCTTTTCGGCCTTCCCCCTCACCTTCGGTGGTGCGTAGGCTTCGCCGCCGCGCTGCCCCGTTTAACTTCCGAAAGCGCTTGCGTTTTTCGTTCTCAGTTTTCAGCGGAGCCGTTCCGGCGGTTCTCTGCCTTCGGCGTATAAAACCGCATCCTTGCCGGGTCGAAGACCGCAGCCACGGTGCGCACCCTGCCCATGCGCTGCTTGGCCACTTCCAGCAGAAGGAAACGCTGCTCCCGCGCCTCCGCCTGCTCGTACCACCCTGCATAGGGGCCGGGAATATTCTCATCGTTCGGCCCCTGGGGCTTGTAAAGCAGGATCACGTTGTCACTGTCGTTCTCGATGCTGCCGGACTCCTTCAGGTCGTTCAGCGTGGGCCGCTGCCCTGCCGGAAGACGTTTGAACTGGCTCAGCATGATGATGGGGATGTTCAATTCCCGGCTCAGCGCTTTCAGCTGCCGGGTAATGGCGCTGATGCGCAGGTGCTCGTTGTCGATGCGCCGGGCCGTGTCCATGATCTGGATGTAGTCCACGATCAGCAGATCCAGCTTTTCCATGCGCATGGCTTCCCGCCGGGCCTGCTCCACCGTGCTGATCCGGGTGGTGACGCAGAAGGGCAGCCGGGCCGCGTTCATGGCGTCGCCGATAGCCGTCCACTGCTCCGCCGTCAGCCCTTTGGCACTGACGATCCGCTCCATGGGGATGCCCGTCAGGCTGGACAGGGCACGCATACCATACTGTTCTTCCGACATTTCCAGACTGATCAGCGCCACCCGGAAGCCCCGCTGCGCCGCTGTCCGGCCGATGTGCCATGCCATGGCGCTCTTGCCCTGGCCGGGGCCCGCCGCGATGGTGGTCACTTCGCCTTTGCGCAGGCCGAATACTGCATCCAGATCAGCCAGTCCTGTGGAGATAGTCTGGATTTTCCCGTTGGCCACGCCGTCCAGATGGTCAAAGGTGCGGCTCATGATCTCCTGAAAATCCATCCAACTGGCCGGGCCGACTGACAGGCCCCGCAGACTGCTCAGCAGTTCGTCTGCCACCTGATCGGCATTCTGCTGGCCGATGTTTCCCGCAGCGGTCTGCAGCATCTGCCGCAGTTCCCTCCGCCGGGCGCATTCCCGCACGATGCCGATGTAGCTGCGGCTGTTGGCCAGCGTGGGCACGCAGCGGAAGCAATCCAGCAGATAGGCCGCGCCGCCGCTGGCTTCCAGCTCCTGCCGTTCCGCCAGCCGGTTCCCCAGCGTCATCAGGTCAATGGCCTGTCCTTCCCGGCGCAGCTCCTGCGCGGCCCGAAAAATGGAGCGGTGCTCCGGGCGGTAAAAGTCGCGCTCGGTCAGATCGTTCAGGGCGTCCTCGCCGCCCTGCAGGATCGCCCCCAGCACGGACTTTTCCGCATCCACGTTCACGTAGGTGATAGCGTTTTTTTCTGCGAGCTGTGTCATTGCGCCCTCACCACCCGTTCCGTCCACACTTCCTGCCCATCCACCACACAGCATTCCCGAATGGTGCGGGTGGCGGCGGGCTTCCCGGCAGCAGACTGACGCGGGCCATCCTCCAGAATGCGCCGCAGATAGGCCCAGCTGACGCCGCCCCGGTTGTCATGTTCCGCCGCCGTGTCGATGGCCGCCAGCACCTTTTCCGTCCCGTACTGCGCCATCAGCGCCTCCGCCGCCTGCTCGTTTCTGGCGGTGGGCTTCATGCCAACGTCCTCCAGCGCAGCCAGCAGCGTTTGCATATTCCGGGTGTACTCCGCGCCCAGCCGGTCTGCCTCTTCTTCGCTCAAAAGTGGAGCGGTTATGCCGCTGTCCTCAGCCCTCGGCGCTTCGCGCCCTTTGTTGCGGCCTGCCCCCTCGCCTTGCGGCGGGTCGCAGGCTTCGGGCTTGCGGTAGCGCTTTGCGCTGTCCTCAGCCCTCGGCGCTTCGCGCCCTTTGTTGCGGCCTGCCCCCTCGCCTTGCGGCGGGTCGCAGGCTTCGGGCTTGCGGTAGCGCTTTGCGCTGTCCTCAGCCCTCGGCGCTTCGCGCCCTTTG
>URJB01000032.1 GCA_900548145.1 uncultured Eubacteriales bacterium
GGAAAAAGGCGAGCACAGGAGCGCGCACGAACGTAAGAGGTAACTCGCCAACTCCATTGCGCGCGACGTTGCGAGCCCCGCCGTCAAAATGGGCAATAGAAGCCTTTTTCCCATAGTCGCCGTGCCGCCTGCTTTCTTTGGTACTTTCTTTCGCGCCGAAAGAAAGTACTGCCCCCTCGGGGCGGTAGCCCCACCACCCACGCCGTAGTCGGCGCGTCAGGCTTCGTCGCGGGAGGTTTCACACAGCAAAGTTCGCTTTCCTTCGCCGCTGACAGGGGGCCTCAGGGCAAACGATCGGCGCAGCCCGTACTGCCGTGTGTTCTGCCCGTTGTTTGCCCACACTCCCGCAGTTATCATCATTCTCCTTCCAACCATTGTACAGAAAATTTCCCTCCCCGGCAGGTTTTTCCATCCTCTGTTCGTTGACTGCATAGAAACCAAACCAACGGAGGAATTTTCCATGAAACGCTCCTGCCTTTCGGTTCTTATTGCACTTCTTCTTTTTCTTCTCATCCTCCCCGTCTTGGCGGAAAACGCTGCTTTTGAGACCCTCCCGGAGCAGATACAGCAGCTGTGGCTGGACGAATACGCCCCGGAAGATTTTACAGACGCTTTGACCTTCGCCCTGCCGGATGGTCAGACCTGCGGACTGATTTTGACGAAATACGGACGGCTCGACGGATACTTTCCACAGGGAGACACCTACGAAATGCAGTGGTCTACCCACAGCCTGAACGGCCCCGGCCTTCGCTTCGTCCATCACGACGCTTCTTCCACCCAGCCGGACGGAACGCTCTATCCGAGCGGCATCGGCTTCGATATCGTCAACGACGAAGGAGCACGGATGACCTTTTGCTATTCCGAAAATTCCCGCGCTTTTGAATGCGTAGGCTATCGCCGGGAAAATTCAAATTACGACGTCATAATCGCCCCGCTTGACGAAGCCACCGCCCAATTATCCTTCTATCAGAATGGCCGCGCCTGCGGGCAGTTTCATATCAATGAGAATAACTATACGCTTCTTTCCCTGACAGAGCTTCCAGGCGATCCGGAAACGGCGCAAAAGCTGGAAATGATCTCCCGTGATACGCTGGCTACCCGGCAGGAGGGTTATACCCTGCGCTGGTACGATCACATGAGCGGCACTCTGGATGATTCGACCATCGAAACCGCCTACTCCAAGGTAGAAAACGGTTTTCTGACCGTGCGCCGGGTCACATACCAGGCGGGCGGAGCGATCATAAGCGAGCTTACATCCTTCCCTATCCCCTTGTCGAAGGGATTTCAGCAAAAACTGGAGACCGAGCCTTTTAACCAGCTGATGTCCCTTGGCTACAGCAGTGAATTTAGTACGGACGATTTTCTTAACCCGTCTTTGCTGCCCGTTTCGGGGAAAATCCTCCAAAATCATCTCCAGTCCGAAGTTCTGCTGCTTCTGACAGAGGACGAGACCGGCAAGCGCCTGATAGAGATCACACAGGACGAAAACGGCGTATACGCCATCCGCCGCTCGCCCGTGCTGCCGTCGGATATCTGGCTGGATACTTTTCACGCCGGGGAAAGCAACCTGCTTTTGGACTGGAATCAGCAGGACCATCAGGCGGGCTTCCGTCGCGCGTTTAACGGGCAATGGCGGCTCAGCTGGCTGACCTGCTACGGGGAAAACGAGGATTTGAACTGTTCCTTCGGGCTGAATACCTGCACTTTGATGGATACCGATACCCTGAGGATCGGCGTGCTGCCCTTCGACCTGTTTGCGGACGATCTGACCACATTGCCCTGCACCTCCGAGGAGCTGACCGCCCAGCTGGACCGGACCGGGCTGGCGGTGGTATGCAACCCCGATCCCAACGACCGCCTTCACCTGCGGACAAAGCCCAGCCGGGAAGCGGATTCGCTGGGCAAGTTCTGGAACGGCACACCTGTGCGGGTGTTGGGCGAACGGGACGGCTGGTGTCAGGTGGCGATCGGCACGGACGGCCGCCTGACCGGCTGGATGCTGAAAAAGTATCTGGTCACCGGTGAAAAAATGGATCAGGTCACGCCCTGCTTTTCCCAGCAGATTTTGCGGGAAGACGAAGCGGAGACCAAAACGCCCATCTATACCGACTTGACCCTGACAGAGCAGTACTGCACCCATTCCAGCTGGCATTTGATGGGCGTGGTGAACGACTGGCTGTACGTCGTCGTCACCGACGAGGGCGAGACAGGCTATGCGCCCATGGAGTGGTTTTTTGACGGAAACGGCTGACCAATCAACTGGCGGCGCAGGAAAGCCCTGCGCCGCCCTTGACTTTCCGGGCGCTCTTTTCTATAATCAGGGAGGTTTGCCACTCATGCGGCAAAAACGCGCAAAGGAGGCTGCACGGCTTGACGCATCGCAACAGCGCCCGAAGCTGCTGGCTTTGGGGCGCGGGGATTACGGCGCTTTTGTGGGGCTTTTTGCTCTGCTTCAGCGATATTTACTTTGCCGCCAACGACGACCAGTTCATCCTGCGCGCCATGACGGGCTTTCAGCCGGGCGGCGCGCCTGATTTTCACCCGTTTCTGCTGGGCTTTTATGTTTATCCCCTGCGCTGGCTACAGCGCTTTTTTCCGGGCGTCGCATGGTATTCCCTTTTGGAGCTCCTTCTGCTGGCGCTGGCCCTGACCGTGATTTTGAAAAGCCTGCTGCAATGCTGGCTCCGGGCGGGCCGACGGCTGCGGACAGGTCTTCTGCTGTGCGCCGGTTATGCCGCTTTGTATGGGTCGAACTATCTGGCTCGGGTTACCTTTACCGTCACGGGAGCGATGCTGGGGGCCGCTGCGGTGGCGCAGATTTTGTCCATCGACTGTCAAAGCGCCTCCGACCGTTCCCTCCTTCGGGCCATGACGCTGGCGATACTGCTGCTCATTTTGTGCTACGGACTGCGCCAGCTTTCGCTCGTACCGGTGCTGGGCTATTGCGGGATTGCTTTTTTGCTGCGCTTTTGTTCATTTTTCGGGTTTGGAAAACAAACGAAGCGCTCCGCCCGGCCCATGTTGGTTGCGGCGGGACTGGCTTTGCTGATTCTGGGCGGTCTCTTTGCGGGCCGGACGCTGGAAATTCGTCTAAAGCAGAAACAGGACGCGCTTCAGTGGCAGCAGGCCCGCAGTCAGGTGCTGGATTATATCAATCTGAAATCCCTGCCGTCCGAGGCCCTTGAAAGCGTCGGCTGGACGGACGAGCAGCGCATCCTGCTGGACAAATGGAACACCATGGATGAGGCCATCTCCACGGAGGCCCTCCGTTCTGTGCGGAAAAACTGGTGCAATTCCGAAACGACCACCACCGCCGGAGCCGCCATTGAGGACCTTCGGTGGCGCTCGCCGTGGTTCGTTCAAACCATGGTCGTGCTGTTCGGGCTGGGGCTGTTTGCCCTCTTCTGCGCCTTCCGGAACCGTCGGGAGAATCCATGGCTTCCGCTGGCGCTGCTTATAACGGGACTTCTGTGCTTTCTGTTTTTCTGCTATCTGGCGTTGAAGGGCCGTCTGCCTTACCGGGCCGTCACCGTGGCCCTACTGCCTGCGGCGGCGATGGTCTTCTGTCTGTTGGGAGAATGTCCCCTGCCTACGGCCCGGAAGGGCTGGAGGGCCGCGCTGGGCATTCTGCTGGCGGTAAGCATGGCCGCGCCGCTGCCAGCCCTGCTGGGCGCTGTCCGGCGGCGTCGCTCCCCGTGGGACTACAACGCCCACGCGGATATGGACGCGCAGGCGCTGACCCACCCGGATCTTTTGCTGATCTACTCCACCGAGCTGGTCAACGATATGCGCATGTTCCCCGACATGTCTCAGGGCGTACCGCAAAACCTGACCTTCTGGGGCGGATGGAGCCGCGGCTCGGACGAATACAACGCCAAGCTGGCTGCCTTCGGGCTGGACGGCGAGCATTTCACCGCCGCCGACTGGCTTCGTCCGGCGCTTCGCTTCATCAGCCTGAAGGAAGCGCCGGACGAAGCGCTGCTGGCCTACCTGCGCTCCGAGCTGGGGCCGGTGGAATGGGAGGCGGAGAAGGTTTCCGCCGGGCTGTATTTCTTCCGCTTTTTCCAGCCCTGACGGACTGAAAAAACAGGCTTTATCAAGCTTCATCCATCTTCATCAGAAAGGCTGGTTTTCCATGAAAAAACTGTTTCAGGACTTCAAAAAATTCTGCTCCCGCGGCAACATCCTGGAGCTGGCCACCGGCGTGATGATCGGCGGCGCATTCACCACCATCGTCAACTCGCTGGTGAATGATATGCTGATGCCCGTCATCGGCCTGCTGACTGGCGGTGTGAACCTGAGCGGCCTATTCTTCGCACTGGACTTCCAGAGCTACCCCAGCGCGGAAGCCGCCAACGCTGCCGGGGTGGGCACGGTGAACTACGGCGCGTTCCTGCAGAA
Source organism: uncultured Eubacteriales bacterium (assembly GCA_900548145.1). GTDB lineage: Bacteria > Bacillota > Clostridia > Christensenellales > Aristaeellaceae > Limiplasma. The sequence continues at coordinate 4,402 of URJB01000032.1, forward strand.
CATCATCAACTTCATCATCATCGCCTTCTGCGTGTTCCTGCTGGTGAAGGCCATGAACAAGCTGCTGCACAAGGAAGAAGCCGTGAAGGAAGCCGCCCGCAAGTGCCCCTACTGCAAGTCCGTCGTGGAAAAGGACGCGACCCGCTGTCCCCACTGCACCAGCGACATCGAAGGAAAATAATCCTGTTTTTATGCGTAATGCTCCCTTTTTAGGCGAAAAAGGGAGCATTTTTTGCATTTTCAATCCACTTGTGCTATACTGCTGACGGTATCTCCCTTCCCGAAAGGCTTTTTTAGAAGGAGGAGGAACATCCCATGATGCGTTATCAGCGCAGCAGCAGCTATCAAAACGTGATGCGCTCCAACCGTTACAAGCCCATTCTGGTGATCCTGCTGGTGCTTCTGGCGGCTTTCCTGATCCTGCGCTTTACGGGCGTGGGCGGGCTGGATTCCGCCAGCTTCGAGACCCAGCGCAACGCCAAAATTCGCAGCGAGATGCAGCACGCCCTTTCCAGTGTCAACAATCTGAGCCGTCTGGGCGCTACCAGCACATCCAGCGTGCTGGCGCGGGTACGGCAGTACGTCCACGGCATCGAAGTGGTCAACGATCTGAACGTCAGCATGTACGGCGAGGTCGGGCGGCTCTACGACGTCAGCACCTTCGACAACATCTACGCCATCATCGACAACTACGATTCCTGTCTGGCCAGCGGGCAGAAGGTCAACGATGCGCTCAGCAAGCTCACCGACGCGATCAACCAGCTCAACACCCTGACCAATGCCGTTCTGAACAACACCTCCGCCACCGATACGACCGCAGAATAACAAACAAGCCGTTTGAAAAAGTCATGCTTTGTCAAAGAGCATGACTTTTTTCTGTGCTTTTCACTTCGTCCACTTCATCAGCACCACGCCCGCCAGCATCAGCCCCAACCCGGCCCACTGCCGCCAGGCGAAGTTCATCTTTTCCTGCCCCATCCAGCCGAAATAGTCGATCGCCGCCGCTACCAGCAGCTGGGCGATCAAAATCGTCGAAATGGCAATGGTCGGGTTCAGGCCCTTGATGGACAGCATCACCGTAACGGTAATGACCAGTCCCAGCGCGCCGCCCAGCAGGTTCCACCATGGGGCCTCCGTCAAACTGCGCAGGTGCCCCTTGCCGAAGAGCCACATCACCGCCAGCGACAGCACAAAGGCTGTGCCCTGCACAAAGGCGTTGGCCTCCCACAGGCCGATATTCTCCTGCAGGCGGGTATTCATCACGCCCTGTACGCTCATGGCCGCCCCGGCAATCACCGCGAACAAAAACCCCAGCATTTTCATTCCCCCTTACGGCTACAGTCTGGCGCGGCAAAAGAAAATTATACAAGTCCTTGTATTTCCGATTCGTCCATGGTATCATTTCATGTTGGCTTTTTCCCCAAAAAGCCGACATAAGCTGGAAGTTTTTCTCCTTTTCCTTCGTTTGATAGGATGAGAACCACGACCGAAAAAACGGGGCTTTCCCCGATGCAGGAGGCAATCCCATGCGCAGCGTATCCCGGCGTTTTCTTTCCATTCTGTTTCTTCTGGCGATGCTCCTTTTCCCCGCTCTCGGCACCGCCGGGACGACCGTTCCTGAGGGATTTACCGTTTTCCACGGCGACCGGGACGTTCCGCAGATCGCCCTGTCCGTGGACGATTGCTACAGCCGGGAACACGTGACCGAAATTCTGGATCTGTGCGAAGAATACAACATTCCCGTTACGTTTTTCGTGGTGGGCAAGGCCCTGAAAACGGCGGATCAGGATCTTTGGCAGCGCGCCCTCGATCTGGGCTGCGAAATCGGCAACCACACCTGGGCTCATTCCAGTCTGCCGACTCTGAACCGGGAAAAGGTGAAGAAGACCCTGACCCGGACGCAGGAGCAGCTGGACAAGGTGCTGGGCTATCACTACCCCATGCAGCTCATGCGCCCGCCCTACGGCAATCTGTCCTCCAAGAAGGGCAAAAAGAGCGATATGTGGGTGGTGGAGTCCATCTATAAGGCGGGCTATGCACACGCCGTCCGCTGGGACGTGGATACCACCGATGCGAAAAAAGCGCTGAAGAACACGCAGAACGGCAGCATTCTGCTTTTCCATGCCAACGCCAAGGACGTGCGCTGCCTGACCAAGCTGATCCCCAATCTGCTGGACAAGGGCTTCGAATGTCTGACGCTGAGTACACTGCTGGGGCTGGAAGACCCGGTTCCCGAAGATGCTCAGACGGACGCAGCGGGCATGTGACCGTCTGCAAAGACCGAAGGCGCGAAAAAGCGTTCTTCGGTCTTTTTTGTAAAATTTCTGGTTGACAAAATGAAAAACACGTGTATAATGGAAAAAGTGCTGAGGGGCATGGTGTAACGGTAACACGTGGGTCTCCAAAACCTTTGTTGAGGGTTCGAGTCCTTCTGCCCCTGCCATAAGTCGCTTGCTTAGATTCGTTCAGGTGGGCGGCTTTTTTGTTGTCGTTTTTTCCATATAATCCGGCGTTTTTTCCCTTTGCCGCCCTGCCTCGCCGTGCTATAATGATAGCATTCAAAAAGACGATCCCATGGGAGTTTTCCCGTTGAATTTTAAGGAGGAATCAGCATGGAGCATCCTTTCAACGTCGTGCTGTACGGCGGCGATTACAACCCGGAGCAATGGCCCAAAGAAATCTGGAAGGAAGACCTGCGGCTGTTTGATCTGGCCGGGATCAACAGCGCCACGGTGAACGTGTTCTCCTGGGCCAAGCTGCAGTCCTCGGAGGAAGAATACAACTTTGCGGAGCTGGATGAGATCATCGATACGCTCTCCAAGGCGAATATCCAGATTGTGCTGGCCACCTCCACGGGTGCCATGCCCGCGTGGCTGGTGCGCAAGTACCCCGAGGTCGCCCGGGTGGACTACGAGGGCCGCCGACATAAATTCGGCGGACGGCACAACGCCTGCCCCAACAGCCCTGTCTTCCAGCACTATGCCCACGAACTGGCGCACCGGCTGGCGGAGCGCTACGGCAGCAATCCTCACGTGGTGTGCTGGCATGTAAGCAACGAATACGGCGGAGCCTGTTACTGTGAGAACTGCGAAAAGGCTTTCCGGGTCTGGCTGCGGAAGCGTTACGGCACACTGGATGCGCTGAACGCTGCGTGGAATACGTCCTTCTGGGGCCATACCTTCTACGATTGGGACGATATTGTGGCTCCCAATGCGCTGGGTGACGGTATTCCATCCGACAAGACCTGCTTTGCCGGTATGTCCATTGATTACCGTCGCTTCATGTCCGACAGTCTGCTGGGCAACTTCACCATGGAGCGGGACGCCATCCGGGAATGCGACCCCTCCACTCCCATCACCACCAACCTGATGGGCACCTACAAGGGGCTGGATTACTTCCGCTGGGCCAAGGAGATGGACATCGTCTCCTGGGATAACTATCCCTCCTTCGATACGCCGTGGAGCATGACCGCCATGAACCACGACCTGATGCGTTCTCTGAAGGGCAAGCCCTTCATGCTGATGGAGCAGACCCCCAGCCAGCAGAACTGGCAGCCCTATAACTCCCTGAAGCGGCCCGGCCAGATGCGGGCCCAGAGCGTACAGACGTTGGCCCACGGGGCGGACACCATCCAGTTCTTCCAGCTGCGGCGCTCCAAAGGCGGCTGCGAGAAGTTCCACGGTGCGGTGATCGAGCACGCGGGCACGGAAAACGCCCGGGTCTTCCGGGAGGTAGCCGCCTTCGGCAAGGAACTGCAAAACCTGACCGGGATGCTGGGCAGCGATTATCCTGCCAAGGTGGGCATGATCTTCGACTGGGACAACTACTGGGCGCTGGAATACACCAGCGGCCCCAGCGTGGATCTGAAATACGTGGATCAGCTGCACCGCTACTACCGTTATTTCTACGAGCGGAACATTCCCGTGGATATGGTGCCTGCGGACGGCGATTTCTCCCGCTACCAGATCATCGTCGCGCCTGTGCTGTATATGTGTAAAAAGGGTATGAAGGAAGCGCTGGAAGCCTTCGTGGCAAACGGTGGCGTACTGGTGACCTCCTTCATGAGCGGCATCGTGGACGAGAGCGACAACGTGCATCTGGGCGGCTACCCCGGCCCCCTGCGCAAGCTGGCGGGCATCTGGGCGGAGGAGATCGACGCGCTGGCTCCCAGCCAGACCAACCGGGTGCGCTTTGCGGACGGCAGTGAATTTACCTGCAATCTGCTCTGCGACATTCTCCATCTGGAAGGAGCCGAGGCACTGGCCGTCTACGGCGATGACTTCTATCAGGGTACGCCTGCCGTGACCTGCAACCAGTTCGGGCAGGGCCGCGTTTATTACGCAGCCACGCAGCTGGCCCCGGAGGGGCTTGACAAGCTGCTGGACGAGGCCGCACGGGCCGCGAAGGTCTCCCCCGTCGCCGCACCCCTCTCCGGGCTGGAGATCGTGCGCCGGCAGGGCGACGGCCACACCTTCACCTTCGTGATGAACCTGACGAAGGAAGCTCACGTTCTGCCGGACGAATTTGCCGGCCGCGCCGACCTGCTGACGGGCAAGACCGCCGAAAAGGGTCTGGCAATGCAGCCCTTCGGCGTGCTGATTCTGGAAGACTGATTCGCGACAATGCCAAAATCCCGCTCTTTCGCTGGAAGGGGCGGAATTTTGCAAACTCCGGGTATCTTCGTATTTTTCTGCTGACCTGCGGCCAAATTACGCCTTGCGCAGCATCAAACAGGCCGGACAAAATCGCCCGCCCATTCGACTTTTTCTCGAATGAGCGGGCGATTTTTGTTATTCATGTTCCTTTCGCCATGCGTCCCGGTAGGCCGTAGGCGTGAGCCCCTTCTGGCGCTTGAACTGACGCACGAAGGAGGTATACTGGCTGTACCCCACCTTCTGGGCGATCTCCGCCACGGTCTGGTCGGTGGAACGCAGCAGGGCGCAGGCATGGTTCATCTTGCAGGTGAAGATGTAATCGGAAATATTGCAGCCCATCTGTTTCTTGAACCGATGGCTCAGGGAAGAAGCGTTCATGCCGTACCGCTCCGCCACGGTGCTGACCGTCAGCGTGTCCAGCTCCTCGCAGGAGGAAATATAATTGGCGATGCCGGTCATTTCCGTGGCGCTGTTTTCCAGGTCCTGCTCGGTCATATGCTGCAGCGCCCGCAGATGCAGCTTTCGCAGACAATCCAGCATGTCCTCCACATCGTTGACGCACTGACCGCAGACCACCGGGCCGCAGACGGACGCGCCGTCTTCTTCCTCCGGGAGGGCCTGCGTATACAGGCGAATCATTTCCGACAGAAGGGTGACGGTGTACAGATACACGTGCCGGTTGCGGGAGACCATGGTCATCAGAATATCATACAGGAAGGCCGTGCGGTTCCTGTCCTGATTATTCAGAGCCGTTTCCAGCGCCTGCAGTTCTTCTTCGGGATAAAAGGGCGCTTCCTCCGGCTCGCTCTGCTCGTAAACAGCCACGCCTTCGCCGGTCATGCGGCGGCCTGCCGAAAGCGCGTCCATATAGGACTGGGGCGCCTGTGTCAGCTTTTCAAAGGGAATGCCCAGCGAAAAACGGGGCTGAGAATCTGCAAACTCCGGCTCCTGCGCCAGCTGCTCCAGTTCCCGCACCAACGGCTGACGATCCTGACTGTCCATGCCCACCAGCATAACGAACACGCTTCGTTCCGCGTAGGAGAAACCATAGATGTCATGACTGCGGCTCAAGCGGGCGCAGACCTTTTCCGGCACATCCATTTCCCACGCCTTATCGCGCTGCAGCAGCATCACCACCCGCCACGGCTGGCGGAAGGTCATGTCCAGTCGACGAAGATTCTCCTCCGCGTCCTCTTCACTGTGGTAACGGCCCCGTACTAGACGAATCAACGCATTGCTGCGCAGGATGCTGGTACGTATGTCCACCAGCTGCTGACTGTAGGAACGCAGCTGGTGCATGGCGCTTTGCAGCCGGGCAATGCCGTACACATCATCCGGCACCAGATCCTCGGTCAACTCCATCAGCTGCTCAATGGGCTTGGCATGATGGCGGGAGGTCTCCACAATGGCGAAAAGGCACAAAAGACCGATCAGCCCAATGATCAGCATATAAGCCTGCAGCGTTGTCCTGGCCTTGCTCCCCAGATCGCCGACCTGACAGCGATAGCCGTAGGTAAGGCCAAAATCCGGGCTATAGGCAGCGCCCTCCCAATAACCGTCGTCGGTCTTGCGAAGCCCCGCTTCCGGCTGACGCAGTTCTTCCCCTGTCTGGAAGGGATAGAGCCATTTTCCGCCATGGGTAATAGTCAGCTGACCGCCCTCCGGGATGGACGGCAGCATGCTGCGAACGCCCGCCTCACTCCACTCAAACAAAAGAAAACCGCCGGGAATATCCGCCACCGGCTGCGCAAAGATCAGCGTATCGCTCTTGGAATAAATGCCGTCCCGGTTTTCATCCGCCGCGTACCAGACCTGATTCAGCTGTTCGTCGTTCATTTCCGCCAGTGTCAGCCACCGGCCGGTTGGTTCATCGAGGAACAGGCGGTAATTGCTTACATCAAAAGTCCCGGCGATGGTAAAAACGACCTCCGGCAAATCGCGCTGATAGTAGGAAATACCTTTGTATGCCTGACTGGTTGCCCAGAAGGCCTTCAGCATCTGCTGTACGCCGCGGCGGCTGGCATAACTGTAGCTGGACAGGTTGGAGCCTCTGAAATCGTTAAGCTGACTGATTTGCAGGCTGATGGAGACCATCTGATTGATCTTCTGATCGAAGCTCTGCCGGGCTGCGGACAGCGTGTTCGTCATTTTGCTCTGAATGCTGGCCGTCATCTCATTGGTCAGATAACGGTTCACCATCACACTGAATACCGCAAAAGGGATCGCCATCACCAGCACATAGGCCAGCGCATATTTCGTCCACAGATGAACCGCACAGGGCTTGGACATTTCCCGGACTCGCCAGCGATAGGCCTTTCCGCTCTGCGGTTTTCGTACACGTGCCATCAGCGGGTGTGCTCCCTTCCCATCCATTTTCTATTTGATTCTGCCATGAAAATACTGTATTCACCATACCCCAAACCGGCGCTTTTGTCAAGAAACGCCAACCGGGCGAGCGGCAAAAGCCGCCCGCCCATCAGGGTTTTCAGGAAATTTTCAGAACTTCTTGTCGATGTAGTCCTGATACCACTGCACCCACTCGGAAGCGCGGTAGCCTTCCACGTCCTTCAGGTGCTTTTCCCACTTGGCGTCGTCCAGACCGTTGACTACGCAGTCGGCCACGAAGCTGTCCAGATAGGCCTTCAGGTCGGTGTAGAGCATATTGCGCTCCTGAATCTTTTCAGCGGGCACATTGCGGATCGGGATGCGCTCGGCGGGGAAGTGATCCTTCACGGCGTTCACAAATCCAAGACGGACAGTGGCTTCCACAGGCGCATCGTCGCCGTTCTCTTCCAGTTCTTCGGGCAGGACCAGGCAGGGGATATGGTTCATCGCACCATAGGTGTACTTCATGTTTTCACGGGTGAAATCCTCGGTCTGCTCCGGCCACAGAGCCCAGATCTTGCCGTTTTCATCCTGCTTCCACAGCTTGCCTTCTTCGCCGTATTTCCACAGCATCTTGGTGGCCGCATCGGCGTTCTGTGCGTCAAACCAGCGAACCAGCGCTGCGGGATCCTTGCAGGCGCGGGTGATGGCAAAGCCGTAGCAGTTGCCGCAGAACTTGTTGATTTCGCCGGGGGTCACAGACTGGATCTCCGGGTAATCGGAAGCCTGCAGCGCAGGCAGGGCGGTGAACTCGGCAGCCTGTTCGGCGGCAAAATTGGAGGCAGGGGTCCAGCCGCGATAGCTGGCCACGGAGTAGGACTTCAATCGGGCGTAGAACTGCTCGTTGGTCTGGGTGAAGCCTTCCACATCCAGCAGACCCTCGGCCGCCATGCGGTGCCAGTATTCCAGACCGGCGCGGAACTCAGGCAGGGTGGCCGTGAAGATGGCCTTGCCATCCTCCACCTTCAGATAGCCGTCGCCGCCGCCTTCCCACTCGCAGATGCCCCAGGGGCCCATCAGGTTGATGAAATGGGCCGCCCAGTTGTTCTGGGTGAAGGTCACGGGGATTTCATCGGCTTCGCCGTTGCCGTTGGGGTCGCCTTCCTTGATGGCCTTGCAGACTTCGTAGAACTCTTCGGTAGTGGTGGGCATTTCCAGTCCCAGCTTGTCCAGCCAGGCCTTGTTGATGAACTGGATGCCTTCGCCCTGGTTGTCGGGGTTGGAGAAGTCGCCGATGGGCAGGGTGTAGATGTTGCCGTCCACCTGCGTGATCATGTCGATCAGTTCGGGATACTTTTCGAACATCTTCATCAGGTTAGGAGCGTTTTCTTCGGTCAGGTACTCGTTCAGCGGCACGAACAGGGGCAGATTGCTGACCACCTGCGTCTCGTTGATGATGGACAGGAAAGCGTCGGGCAGGTCGCCGGAAGCCAGCATGATGTTGACCTTCTCACCGGCGGAAGCGGAATCCAGCTCGTAATAGTTGATCTTGATGCCCGTGGTCTCTTCCGCGTGCTTGGGGCCGATCTTGTTGGCTGTGCCGCCGCTCTTGTCAAGGCCGTGCAGGTTGACGGCGATGGTAAATTCTTCGCCTTCCGCCATGGCGGGAAGGACGATCAGGGAGAGCGCCAGGCTCAGCACCAGGATCAGGGAAAGGAATCTTTTCATAGGTCTACCTCCTTGCCGTAATTGAACATATTTCAACGCTTGCGCGTTTGTTCCGAAAAGGTCAGCCCTTGACCGCGCCGATCATCACGCCCTGCACGAAGTATTTCTGCAGGAAGGGATAAATGGCGATGACGGGCAGCGTGGACACTACGATCACGCCGTACTTGATGACCTCCACCATCTGCTCCATCTTGGCCGCAGCCTCCGGGTCGCCGCCCACCATGGAGGTGTCAGCATAGGTCTTGGCAGTCAGCAGAATTTCCCGCAGGTACAGCTGCAGAGGGTACTTGCTGCGGTCGGTCAGGAAAATCATGGCGTTGAAGTAGGAGTTCCATTGGGCCACCAGCGCATACAGTGCGATGACCGCGATAATGGCCTTGGACAGGGGCAGCACGATGCTGAAGAAATACCGCTGGTTGGTGCAGCCGTCGATGAAGGCGGCCTCCTGCAGTTCCTTGGGCAGCGTCGATACAAAGAACGAGCGGATGATAATGATGTTGTACACCGACGAGCAGCCCAGCATCACCATCAAAAGCCGGCTGTTGACCAGATTCAGGGATTTGACCACCAGATAGAAGGGGATCAGCCCGCCGCCGAAATACATGGTGAAGACGAACAGGGCCATGAAGATGTTGCGGCCCGGCAAATCGCTGCGGGAAAGGGCGTACCCCGCCATCACCTGCACTGCCACGGCCAGCAGCGTTCCCGCCCCGGCATACAGCAGGGTATTGGCATAGCCGATCCAGATGCGGTTATCCGCAAACACCCGGGAATAGCCCATCAGGGTAAATCCGCGGGGATACAGAAGCGGCGTGCCGGAATTGACGTACTGGGGATCGCTGACGGAGGCCAGCAGCACAAAATACAGGGGATAAATCACCACGATCAGCATCAAGGCCAGCAGAACATAGACCACGACGTTGAAGATACGGTCAAACCGGGTCTCATTGACCTTGGAGCCGACCCTTGCGGCAGTTTGTTCCATAAGGCGCACCCTCCTTTCTTACCACAGGCTGCTGCCGGACAGGCCGCGGGCCACGCGGTTCACCACCACCAGCATCACGAAGTTGATAATGTTGTTGAACAGGCCGATGGCCGTGGAATAGCTGTACTGCGCGCCCTGCAGGCCGATCTTGTAGGTGTAGGTGGAAATGATCTCCGAGGCGCTCATGTTCAGGTCATTCTGCATCAGGAAAACCTTTTCGTAGCCCACGTTCATGATGGAGCCGAAGTTCATCACCAGCAGGATGACCATGGTGGGCATGATGGTGGGAATGTCGATATTCCAGATACGCTGCAGCTTGTTGGCCCCATCGATGATGGCCGCCTCATGCAGTTCCGGGCTTACGCCCGCCAGCGCCGCCAGATAGATGATGGATCCCCAACCGGTGCTCTGCCACACGCCCGACCAGACGTACATGTGCTTGAACCACTTGGGGTCGCCCAAAAAGAAGACGGGCTGTGAACCGAACCAGCCAAGGATCGTATTGACGAAGCCGGAGCGGGGCGAGAAGAACACGTTCAGCATTCCCACCAGAACCACGGTGGAAATGAAGTGCGGCGCGTAGGAAGCAGTCTGGGCGAACTTCTTCAGCCCCTGCCTGGGGGTGTAATTGAGCAGCAGCGCCAGTATGATAGGCAGGGGGAACCCGGCCAGCAGACTGTAGAAGCTCAGCGTCAGCGTGTTTTGTAAAAGCGCGCCGAAGCGGGGAGAGCGGAAGAAATTCTCAAAGTGCTTCAATCCTACCCACGGACTGCCCTCAATGCCCAGATAGGCGTAAAAATCCTTGAAGGCGATTTGAATGCCGTACATGGGGCCGTAGCAGAAAATCAGCAGATACGCCGTGGCGGGCAGCAGAAAAAGATAAAGGAAATAATTCGCTTTCATCTGCTTGAGCACCGTATGACGGCGCGCTTTTCTGGTTTCGGCAGGCAAGCGTCCGAGGGAGGCTTTTTCCACTGAGAATCCTTCCTTTCCATTTTCCGTGTTTGGAACGTTCGCTTCTTTCACTAAGCGTTTTCCGTCTGCGAGGCTTTCCCAGCTGACGGCCGGTTCCGCTCGCTTCTGGATGCAGTGTAGCACAGCGGCGCTTCAGGGAAAAGACGGCATTTCCTTTTTCGACCATAGCATGATTTGGCCCCGCCGTAAATGCTGCGGCGGGGCCAAAAAGAATCAAATTATGTCATACCCGATTCAAAAAAAGCGATACGCCAGACTCACAGCAGCTCCGTTTCCAGCACGGCGGGAGCCAGTCCATCCGCCTCGGCGCAAACGATCAAGCCGCCCTTTTCCGTTCCGGCCCGGACGGCCACGGAGATCAGGCCCGCACGCATCTGCCGGTCGGGGCAGGTAACAGGCACATGGTCGCACACGTCGGAACCGGTGCCCAGAATGGAGCCCTTCTCGTTGGTGTAGAAATGCACGAAGGGCGCGGCGGTGGGCACATGACGGCCCTGCTCGTCCACACAGTCACAGGTAAGAATGGCGATATCCTCGCCGTCGGCGTGTACATCGTCCCGTTCCAGCTTCAGCCGAAGCGCCGCGGGCGCGCCGGTGGTCTCCTGCGCATCCCGGCATACTTCTTCGCCCTGACGGTAGCCCACGGCTTCGATCTTGCCGGGTGCGTAGACCACCTGCCACTCGGCGTGGCCGTAGGGCTCCACCTCATGACGGCCCAGCGACTTTCCGTTCAGGAACAGTTCCACCGCGTCGCAGTTGGTGTAGGCGGACACCCGCAGGGTCTTGCCTTCCCAGCCGGGCCAGTTCCAGTGGGGCAGCAGGTGCACCATGGGCTTCTTCGTCCAGTGGGACTGATTCTGATAGAAGGCGTCCTTGCGATTTAGGTACAGATCGATAGCTCCCGCCTGCGAACAAAGCCGGGGCCAGACGGTCTCGCCGCGGTGCTCGATGCCGGCCCACTGATAACCCCCGGCGATCCACTTCCGCTCCATGAAATACTTCCATGTTTTTTCCCGGGCCAAGAAGGACTTGTTGGTATCCCGGTCGTAGCCGTAAATGTAGCCGCGCTTGACGTCGTCCGCCAGATACCAGCCCCGGGTGGTGCTGGTGGCCACGCATTCCGTCGAAACCAGCGGCACGTCCGGGTAAGTCTCGTGCAGCAGGTCGAAATGGGTCAGGTTGTAGTTCACGCCCATCACATCGATCAGGTCAGCCACGGTGGAGTGGGCCGGGTCATGGGATACGGCGGTGGTCACGGGACGGGTGCCGTCCAGCTGGCGGGCCCGATACAGCATGGCATGAGCGATCCGGCGGCCGGCCGCAGTCTTGTGCATGGGTTCTTCATTGCCCGCAGACCACAAAATGACGCAGGGATGGTTCCGGTCGCGCTTGATGAGCATTTCCAGCTGAGCCATGCCCTCGGGGGTGCTTTCGTACCAGCGGGTCTCGCACATGGTCAAAAAGCCCAGTTCGTCCAGACATTGCATAGTGTAATCATGCTGGGGGTAGTGAGAACAGCGGTAGCCATTGGCCCCCATCTCCTTGAGCAGCTCCAGCCGGTAGCGCTGGATGCGCTTGGGCACCGCCTTGCCGGTCAGGCCGTAATCCTGATGGCAGCAAACGCCCTGAATCTTCACCGAGCGGTCATTCAGGAAGAAGCCCTCGTCCTTGTCAAAACGGATGGTGCGGAAGCCGAAGCGGTTGTTCTGCTTCTCCACCACTTTCTCCCCCACCGTGACCACGGTTTCCAGCGTGTACAAATGGGGACTGTCGATATCCCACAGCGCCGGGTCGGTCACTTCGCCCCGCTGATGAAGGGTGGCTTTTTCCCGGGCGGGAATTTCGATGGAATTTTCCAATGCAAGGATCTCATCCCCGGCGGCGTTTCGCGCTACGGAACGCACCACGGCCACGGCGGACTCGTACCCGTCGTTGCGCAGGGTCGTATCCACGGGCACATCCCACCGGCCCGCAGTCTTGCGCTCCGGGTGAACGAACACACCGTAAAGGTCCACCGCCACAGGCTCGGACTTGATGAGCCACACCGGGCGGTAGATCCCCGCGCCCTCGTACCACCAGCCCTCGTGTTCGCTGACGTCAATGTGCAACGCTACCATGTTCTCCTGCCCGAAGTCCACCACGTCGGTCACGTCCACCTCAAAGGAGTTGTAGCCGCAGTTGTTGGTGAGCATATAGCAGCCATTGACGTACACCTTGCAATGAATGCCCACACCCTCGAAATACAGACTGATACGGTGGCCCTCGTCGACGGCGTCCAGCGTGAAATGCTTGCGATACCACGCGTTTTCGTAGCGGAAGAAACCCAGCGTGTTGTTGTTTTCTTCTTTGGGCTCCTGTCCGATGATATAGTCGTGGGGCACGTCCACGGACAGCCACGTTTCGTGGGAGATCAGGTTTGTTTCGTTATAGAACTCCGTGCCGTCCATATATTCCCGGGCGGCGGGGCCGCAGCGCTTGCGGGCCGTCTTGGCTTCGATATACATCGGGGATTTCAGCTTGGCTTCCTCCAACGGGATATCTCCCAGATGAAAACGCCAGTCCTTGTTGAATGAAAGGGTCTCCTTCATTTTCTTTTTCCTCCTTGTACGGGGAATTTGACCTCAACGTACCATAAGAAAAGGCGGATAACAAGGCGGCATTTTTTGACAGAAGGGTAGCCAAATTTGAGCTACGCCCTATTTTTCCGGGCCAATAGCCGAAAGAAACGGTTGGGCAGTTCAAAAATCACCACGATGCCCAATACGATGGCCAGCGCGTCCTTCAAAGCGGCGAAGCCGTTCTGCTGGGCCAGCGCCAGCTGATCGGTCACGGCGTAATAGGCCGTCCAATAAATGCGGGTCCCGGGCACCAGCGGAAAAATGCCCGCGATCAGAAAAACCGTCACCGGGCATTCCTCCCGCACGGCGAACACGCGGCACAGCAGGATCACGCCCAATGTGGCAAAGAAGATGGCCTCAGTCTCTGTGGCGGAAAGCCGCCGGGTCAAAAGAACGTAGATCAGCCACCCGGCCCCGCCTACAAGGCCGCAGTAGAAATAGTATTTCCGGGGCACGCCGAAAAGCAGCGCAAAGGCCACCGTGCCCACGGCGGCCGCCAAAACCTGCGCAATCACAGGATAGCACCTCCCCAGAGCCGGTGATAGGCGATGAACACCACGCCCACGCCGATGGCCACGCACAGCACCGCCAGCATAGCATCCAGCAGGCGAACCGACCCGGCGATGTAATCTCCGTCCACCAGATCGCGAATGCCGTTGGTGAAGGGCACACCGGGAATCAGCGGAATAATGGAACCTATCACCATATGGCTCAAATTATCGCCTATTCCAAGACCGCGCAGGCACAGGCACAGGGCGGTGATCAGCGCACCGCAGCAGATATTGCCGATGATCCGGCTCAGATGGGGCCCGCTGACCCACAGGATAAACACTTCCAGCAGCAGACCCACGGCCAGCGCCGCCAGAGCGTCCCGCAGACTTCCGCCGAAGAGGTAGCAGAAGCAGGCCGCGCCTACGCCGCTGGCGGCGATCTGAGCCAGCTTGGGCTTGGGCGGCAGGGAGCGAATCTCCTCCAACCGCCGCTGAACCTGCTCCAGCGTGTAGCGGCCCTTCTCAATGTCTCGGGAAAGCTGGTTGACCGCCACCACCTTGTTCAGCTGGGCGGCCCGGACGGGGATGTGTTTCACTTGCGCGAAGGGCTGGGCGTTTTCACCCCGTTCTTGCCCGCCGGTGGTGAAAATACCGTTGCTCAGCACGAAAAAGTCCCGCCGCTCCACGCCGAAATACCGGCAGATGCGATCCATGGTTTCCTCTACCCGGAAAATTTCCGCGCCGTTTTCCAAAAGGATGTGGCCCGCATCCATGGCTGTTTCCAGCACCAGCCGCTCGTCCACACCAGCGGAAGCTGTCTCATGACTCATGCTTCTCCGTCCCCCTTTCCGTCCCGGTGAACGCGCCGGTATTCCTTTGGCGGCATCTCATAGCGCCGCTCGAACAGGCGGTAAAAATAGCTGCTATTTTCATACCCCACGCTCTGGCTCACCGCCAGAATGGGCATATCCGTATCCCGCAGCAGCTGCGCCGCCTTTTCCATCCGCCGCCGCCACAGAAGCTCCGTCAGGCTGTGGCCGGTGTTTTCCCGCACTAGCCGACTCAGGTAGGACGACGACGTATGATACCGCCGGGCAAGGGCTTTCAGCTCAAAGGAAGCATAGTTGCGGTGGACTTCGTTCAGCAGCTCGACCACCACGTTGTTCCAGCGGGTCATGGCGGTAGAAAGCTGCATATGGTCGCTCAATCCCAGCAGATGGACGAACAGCAGCCCCATTTCCAGCCGCCGCAGCTTCTGGGAGCCGTCCGGCGTTTCCAGAAAACCTTCGATCATGCTTTGCAGAAGGGATTGAACGCTGCGGCATTCCCGAATGCGGAAATAAAGATACGGTACGCCGCTTTCCCCCGTGCGCAGCGCGTCCAGCAGGAAGCGCCCCAATGCGTTTTCCGGGCCCACCATTTCCAGCGCAAAGTCAAAGACCTCTGGCTGCACGATGAAATTCACGGCAATGTCGTCCTGACCGCAGGAGTCGATCGCATGACGGACAAAGCGATTCATGAAAAGAAGCTCTCCTTCCCCCAGCCGAATTTCCTCGCCGTTTTCCAGATGATGGGTCACTCTGCCCGACAGGACGAACATGACCTCCACATAATCATGCCGGTGCCACGGAAAGGCGCAGAAGCGGGTATGCTGCCGGATGCGGATCGCTTGATCGACCGGCAGCAGGCTTTTAGCGGAAAAAGCCTCGTCGGACGAGGGACGGTACAGGCTCATATCCAGCTTTTCGCCCTGAAGCAGCCGTTCCTCCTCGGGCGTGGGGGTTCGAAAATGTTCCGCCAATGACCGCACGTTCTTCTCTCCCGTTCTTTATGATAGGAAAATACGGCAAAAGCGGCATGCCTTTCGGCATGCCGCCCGCTTGCTTCGTCAGTCCTCGATCGCGGCTTTTTTCGTGAGGACCTCCCGGAAAATATTCACATCGAATTTGGGCTGGCGGTCGTAGGTATACAGGCCGTTCTGCTCCTGCTCCACGTTGGTCAGCTGGGTGTAGCACAGGCCCATGATGCGGGGATTGTTTAGAATAGCGCTGGTCAGGCCGCAGAAGCGCTGAATGAACTCTTCCTCCGACTTGGGCATATTGCCATAGCCCCACGCCTTTTCTTCCTTCGTCCAGCCGATGCCGCCGTACTCGCTGATGAACACGGGCAGCTTGCCGTCGTACTGCTGACGCACGCCTGTGCCCCGGTGGTTGACCTGATCCCACAGTTCGCCGCCATTGGACAGCTCGTCATAATGGTTCTTGAAGATTTCCACGTTTTGCTCGTAATCGTGAACGTCGTAAATATCCGTCGCCACGTGATAGTTGCCGCTGGTGTCGATGCAGGGACGGGTGGGGTCGGCGCTCTTGGTGGCCAGATACACGGCGCGCAGCACATTGTCGTCCTGCTTGCGGTGATCCCGATCCCAGGTCTCGTTGAAGGGACACCAGCCGATCAGCGCGGGATGGTTGAAATCCCGCTCCATCTCTTCCAGCCATTCGGGCAGTACGCTGTAGACCGCGTCGGGGCGGGTCACGTCCAGACCCCAGTTGGGGAACTCGCCCCACACCATGTAGCCCAGACGGTCGCAGTGATACAGGAAGCGCTCCTCGAAGATCTTTTCATGCAGGCGGGCGCCGTTGAAGCCGCAGGCCATGGAAAGATGGATGTCGTTCACCAACGCCTGATCGCTGGGCGCGGTATAAATGCCGTCGGGATAGAAGCCCTGATCCAGCACCGTGCGCTGGAAAACGGACTTGCCGTTGAGCAGGAAGCGGTAGCCGTCCAGCCGGACGCTGCGCAGCCCCGCGTAGCTCTGCACCTTGTCCTCGCCGTAGGTCAGCTTCAGGTCGTACAGGCGGCCGCAGCCCAGCTCCCACAGATGGGTCTCCTGCAGCGGCAGATGCAGCCGCACCAGTCCGCCCTCGGCCTTCACGCTGGCCGCGCCCATGGGCCGTCCTTCATAGGCGGCTTCCACCGTCAGCGTGCCCGCGCCCTTCAGCAGGGCTTCCACGTCAAAGGAACCGGTTTCTACGCTGGGGAAAATCTTGATTTTTTCGATATGGGTTTCCGGCAGGAACTCCAGCCACACCGTCTGCCAGATGCCGGTGGTGCGGGTGTAGTCGCAGCCGTGAGAGTAAAACAGCTCGCTCTGTTTGCCCCGGGGGATCAGCGGATTCCGCTCGTCATCCTCCGCATACACGGTGATGACGTTTTCGCCCTCATGGACGGCTTCGGTCACGTCAAAGCAGAAGGAAACATAGCCGCCGGTGTGGGTTCCCACGCTGACGCCGTTGATAAAGACTTCGCAGCGGTAGTCCACCGCGCCAAAATGCAGCACGACCCGGCCGGAAAGCTGCTCCTTCGTCAGGTCAACGGTGCGGCGGTACCACACGCCGTAAAGGAAATCCTTGTGGTTCACGCCGGAAAGCTCGCTCTGGGGGCAGAAGGGCACCAGAATGGTATCGGAAAGCTGCGCGTCCGCCTGATGCAGGCCGCGTGCTTTTCCGCTGCGGCCATTGTCGATCTCAAAGGCCCACTGGCCGTTCAAGTTCATCCAGCTGTCGCGCTGGAATTGAGGCTTGGGATGTTCACTGCGGGGGATCGTGTTCATACTCATTTCTCCTTTGGAAAGGCCGAAGGCCCTGTTTTCCTATTTTTTCTTATTATAAGAGACCGATGTTGGAAAGGCAAGTCCCTCTTTTTGTCCTGTTTGTCTCCCTTTTCGTCCTTCTCCGGCACATTTTGGCCGGCCACTCCGCGTTTTTTTCTTTTCAATTTGACTTGTCCCGGCCGGACAGGTATAATCAAGCCGACAAATGAATCAGCCGATGGATCTGCGCCGTGAGGTGCGGCGCTCCTCTGGTCGGGAGCGTCATGGGAATACGGATGCGATTTCCGAGCTATCCCAGTAACCGTGAAGCGGACGAACGCGCGGAAAAGCCACTGTCCTTCGGGCGGGAAGGTGCGCAAGTAGAATGAGGCCAAGCCGGGAGACCTGTTTCCATCGTTCGAACAAGCCCCTGGGGATGGGATTTGCTGGAAGGCCAACGCCGGAAGCGGCGAAGGCTTCTTTAGCGTTCCTCCGGGAGGAGCGCTTTTGTTTGCTCAAAAGCGTTTTTCCCTGCTCTTTCATTTGATCTGATTCACCAAGGAGGAAAGACCAATGACCAAAAAACTCGTATCCCTGTTCCTTGCCCTTGTGATGGCGTTCAGCCTCACCGCAGCTTTTGCGGAAAGCACCGCCGTCACCGTGACCGACATGGCCGGCCGTGAGATCACGCTGGACGCGCCCGCTACCAAGGTGGTGGCGTTGACCGCTTCCGATTGCGAGATCCTCGCCGCCCTGGGCGCGGAGGACACGCTGGTGGGACGCGGCGAATACTGCGACTACCCAGAATCCGTTCTGGAAGTGCCCGCGGTCCAGTCCGGCGCTGACACCAATTTGGAGCAGATCATCGCGCTGGAGCCCCAGGTGGTCGTCATGGCGAAAATGGCCCAGACCGAAGAACAGGTCGCCGCGCTGGAGAAGGCCGGCATCCGTGTGGTCGTCAGCGACGCGCAGGACATTGAAGGCGTGTACACCGCCATCCGTCTGATCGGCGCGCTGGTAGGCCGCAACGACGAAGCCGAAGCCATGGTGGCGGACATGCAGTCCACCTTTGCCGACATCGCCGCCAAGAGCGAAAACACCGGCAAGACCGTCTACTTCGAGGTTTCTCCCCTGCAGTGGGGCCTGTGGACGGCCGGCAAGGGCACCTTCATGGATGAACTGGCCACCATGTGCGGCCTGACCAACGCCTTCGCGGATGTGGAAGGCTGGGCGGAGATCTCCGAAGAGCAGGTGCTGGAGCGAGATCCCGACTATATCGTCACCATTTCCATGTACTACGGCGAAGGCCCCACCCCCGTGGAGGAGATCAAGTCCCGCGCCGGTTGGGACGCCTTGAAGGCTGTTCAGAACGACGCGATCTTCAACGCCGACTCCAACGAAGTTTCCCGTCCCGGCCCCCGTCTGAAGGACGCCGCCGAGGCCCTGTACACCTTCGTCACCGGCGAAGAAGCGCTGACCCCCGCCGCCTGAGCAGGGGGTGACCCCCCGCACCCCACTCCGCGCCCATAGGGCGCGGGGTACTCGTGGAAAAGAACATTGGCTGCGGAATTACCGCCGCTCGCAAGGGGTAGTACCCCTTGACCACGGACTGCGCGCTTTGCGCGCAGGGGCGTAGGGAGACATGCGGCTTGGCCGCGGAATCACCGCCGCTCGGCAACAGGCCTCGCGGCTCGCCGGTCTGGGTTAGCTTTCCACCACTTGGTGGATACAAACCGCTGTCGGGCAACAGGCCCTCCGGCTCGCGCCACCGATCATCATAAATTTCCCAAACCTGTTGGTCGGTGGCCTTGCTGAATCGGCCAAACCACATGAAAACATCCCAACCCGCGCTACTGTCGTTCCGCCCCCACCCAAGCGGCGGCGGAGCAGAGCGGCGATAGGCAGCGAAGGGAAAAAGCCTTGCCCTTTTTGAAAGAGGAAAAAAGTGAGCACGAGCGCGCACGATGGCATGAGTTAGCTAGCCAATTAGTCTGCGCGCGACATTGCGAACTCCCTCTTTCAAAAATGGGCAGTAAAGGGCTTTTTCCCGTAGTCGCCGTGCCGCGTGCTTTCTTTGGTACTTTCTTTCGCTTCG
>URJB01000033.1 GCA_900548145.1 uncultured Eubacteriales bacterium
ATCCCCAATTAACAACCGTCAGGGAATTGTAATTGATGGTGAAGGTTCAAAGGTTGTTTGCAAAGACTAATTTGAAAATTCCGATTTGTCGATTCGCTTCGCCCCGTTCTTTGGGGAACCGGCAGGTCTCCCGGCGGGGGAATTTTCGAAATATCCTTAAACAGGTTTTCTTTCCATTCGCCCCATTACCGACGCGGACAAAACCGACTATTTCCGCACTCACCCGCTCAAATAACGAAGCACCCCCGCCGCCGTTTCTCCGGCAGCGGGGGTTGCTTATCGGTCTCAGATCAGCTTCTTCAGCTTGCCCATTTTGCCCCTGAAGGGCGCGTAGCGCAGGGCGATATCGGGCTTGGCCCAGCGCTTCAAAATGCTCTTTTCGTGGGAGAAGGTGCGGAAGCTCCACGGGCCGTGATAGCCCCCCATGCCGCTCTCCCCCACGCCGCCGAAGGGCATGTGGGACGTGGCCAGATGCAGCACCGTGTCGTTGACGCAGCCGCCGCCGAAGCTGACGGAACCCAACACTTTTTTCTCCACGGCCTTGTCTCGGGTGAAAAGGTACAGAGCCAGGGGTCGGGGACGCTGGCAGATGCGCTCGATGGCTTCGTCCAGATTCCGATAGGTCAGGATGGGCAGAATCGGCCCGAAAATTTCCTCCTGCATCACGGGGCTGTCCCACTCCACGTCCGTCAGAATAGTGGGCGAGATCTTCCGTTCCGCCGGGTCGATTTGGGCCCCGAAGGCCACCGAGCCGCTGGAAAGCAGCCCCACCAGCCGCTGGAAGTGGCGCTGGTTGACGATCTTGGGCAGATCCTCGCTGGCCAGCGGCGCGCTGGTATACATCCGCCGAATTTCCCCGATCAGGGCTTCAATCAGCTTCTGCTCCCGGCTGCGATCCACCAGCACATAGTCCGGGGCTACGCAGGTCTGGCCCGCGTTGAGATACTTGCCCCACGCCAGCCGCCGGGCGGTCAGGGCGATATCGGCACTTTTGTCCACGATGACCGGGCTTTTGCCACCCAACTCCAGACTGACGGGGGTCAGGTGGCGGGAGGCCTTTTCCATCACCAGCCGGCCCACCGCAGGGCTGCCGGTGAAGAAGATGTAGTCGAAGTGCTCCTCCAGCAGGGCGGCGTTTTCCGTCCGTCCGCCCTCCACCACCTTCACCAGCTCCGGCGGGAACAGCTCCTCCGCCATGCGGCGAACGAGGCCGGAGGTAGCGGGCGAATAGGCCGACGGCTTCACGATGGCGCAGTTGCCCGCCGCCAGCGCCCCCAGCAGCGGGGCCAGCGTCAGCTGGAAGGGATAGTTCCACGGGGACATAATCAGCACCACGCCGTAGGGCTCGGACAGAATGCGGCAGGTGCCCGGCAGCTGGCCCATGGCAGTCAGCGCCTTTTTCGGCTTCATCCAGCCGCGAAGGTGCTTCAGCGCGTCCGCCAGCTCCTGCTTCACCATGGCCACCTCGGTCAGATAGCCCTCGTAGTCGCTCTTGCCCAAATCTTCATGCAGCGCGTCCAGAATGGCCTGTTCGTTTTTGATCATCCAGCCCTG
Organism: uncultured Eubacteriales bacterium; assembly: GCA_900548145.1. Lineage (GTDB taxonomy): Bacteria > Bacillota > Clostridia > Christensenellales > Aristaeellaceae > Limiplasma. Next base: position 1,555 of record URJB01000033.1, read on the forward strand.
CAGCTTTTTCAGCTGCTCCCGGCGAAATTCGTAAGGCTTCGTGGCCTGTGAGTCAAAATACTTCCGCTGCGCGTCTACCATTGCGGCAAAATCTGCCATGGTTCTTTCCTCCTATTCACTGAAAATCCGTTCAAAGATTTTCTTCCTGCCAGAGTTCCCCGCCTGTGCCCAGCCGCAGCACGGTTCGATAGCCCGTCCGCCGAAGCAGTTCCGCGGCCCGGTCAAAGGCGCAGTCCAGCTTGGCCGCGTCATGGCAATCGCTGGTGATGGTCGCGCGTCCGCCCATCTCCCGCCATGCGCCCAGCAGCTCCGCCGTAGGATATGGGTCGTCCCGGTAGCCTCGGGCAATGGCCCCGGTGTTCACCTCCAGCACGCCGCCGCAGGGAAACGCCCTTTCCAGCGCATCCAGCGCCAGACGGCGGTATGCCGGGCTGGTTTCGTCGAAAAGGCTCTCCGACAGCGCGTATTTCCGCACCAGATCGAAATGGCCGATGATGTCCGGCCGATCCCGAAGCAGCCCGGAAACGTGAACATCGAAGTACTGCCGCGCCAGTTCAAGGCCGTCTCCCCCGCATTTTTCTTCGATATACTGCCGAAGGAGCGCCGGTTCGCCGTCCACTGCCACCGTTCTGCCGTGAAAATTCAGACTGACGTAGTGCGCGGAGCCGATCACATAATCCGCCGCCCGGCGGTTCTCCGCTTTCAGCGCGTCCGGGGCGAAGGTATCCTGCTCCAGTCCGGCCCAGACGCGTAGCTTCGCCGCGGAGCCCAACGCCCGCACGGTCTCGAAATACGCCCGCTGAGTCTCTGCCGTCATGGAGTATTCCAAGTCGAAGCCCTGACTGGCATGGCCGGAAAACCCAAGGCTGACGAAGCCCAGTTTTTCCGCCGCCCGGATCATTTCCTCCGGCGGATTTTTTCCGTCGCAAAAGGTCGAATGGGTATGGGCGTTGGACAAAAAATGCACGGCGGTTTCCTCCTTTGTTTCATCGTATATAGATTCTGGTTCTGACGCGCTTTTTCCTGCATTGACAGCGTTTTCGCCCCGTGTTACAATCCCCTCAGAATCCCATTTCAGGCAATACGGGAGGAACTTTGACCATGCTTTCATCACAGGGCTTCGATCTCTGGGCGGACGGGTACGACCAGTCCGTCGGCCTGACAGACGAGGAGGGCGGCTATCCCTTCGCGGGCTATAAAGAACTGCTGAACCGCATCTATCAGCGGGTGCTGACCCGAAAGTCTCCCCGGGTGCTGGATATCGGCTTTGGCACAGGCACGCTGGCGGCGCGGCTGTATCAGCAGGGCTGCGTGATCTTCGGGCAGGATTTTTCCACCCGGATGCTGGAAGCGGCTTCGGCCAAAATGCCAAAGGCGCAGCTGTATCAGGGGGATTTCAGCCGGGGACTCGTGCCGCAGCTGCAAGGGCAGACCTTCGATTTCATCACCGCCACCTATTCCCTTCATCACCTGACGCTGGAAGGCAAGCGGGATTTTCTCGCCCAGCTTCGCCGCCAGCTGGCCCCGGAGGGGGAAATTTTGATCGGCGACGTGGCGTTCCGCACTCAGGCCGAGCTGGAAGCCTGTCGAAATGCCGCCGGCCCGTCTTGGGATGAGGAAGAAATTTATTTCGTTCTGGAAGAACTGCTTCCGTTTTTCCCCGATCTGCGTTATGAAAAAATTTCGGACTGTGCGGCCCTGATGACCCTGAAAAAGGACTGAAGCGGAGGTTTTTATGCATCTTGCCCCGGAAACCGTTTCCCTGAAGAACGGCAAAACCGCCGTTTTCCGTGCCGCCGAGCCGGACGACGCGCCGGAAATGATCGCCTTTCTGAAAGACACTGCCGGGGAAACGCCTTTTCTGCTGCGTTATCCGGACGAGGTGAATTTCACCGAGGAAGGCGAACGGAGCCTCCTGCAAAGCCGGTCGGACGATCCGTCCGTCGTCATGCTCAGCGCATGGGTGGGCGGCAGGCTGGCGGGCAACTGCACGCTCACGCCCAAGGGCGCACGGCGGAAAATCTGTCACCGGGCCGACGTATCCATCGCCCTTCGGAAAGCGTACTGGGGCTTGGGATTGGGCAAGGCGTTGCTGACCCGCGTGTTGACGCTGGCCAAAGAGCTCGGCTACGAACAGGTGGAGCTGGAGGTCATCAGTGGCAACGACCGGGCGCTGGGTCTGTATCAGCACGTTGGCTTTGTGCAGACGGGCCGTATGCCCAACGCCTTCCAATACGACGACGGCACTTGTCGGGACGAAATTCAGATGGTGCGGCGGGTGTAGACCGTTTCATTCTTCCAAAAGCATCACAAAAGGCCCGGAGCCCGTCTCTTTCGAGACAGGCCCCGGGCCTTCTTCGTTCAGTCATTATCAGGAGTGAGTTTCATCCAGCATGGCCAGTTCCACGGTCACGGTGTGGTAATCGCCCTGAATGTCGTCATAGCTTTCCCACTTGGACTCGTCGCCTTCCATGCGGAAGTACTTGATCTCCACGGTGTCGCCCGCCTTCTTGGAGGCCATGGCATTCACCATTTCCTGAGAAGAAGAAACGATGGTGCCGTCCACTTCCACCACGATATCCTTCACCTGCAGGCCGGCCTTCTCAGCGGGGGAATTCTTTTCCACCTCGTCGATATACGCGCCGCTGGGCAGAGCGCCCGCGGCCACCGCGCCGGAGTTGGAGGCGCTGATGGTCTTCACCTTCACGCCCATGCGGGGACGGGATTCAGGAGCCACGCTGCTGGAATCCTTCGTGCTGTCGGCAGAGCTGGCGCCGTTGGCAACGGTCTTGCCGGACAGAACTTCCTCGATCAGGGGTTTGGCCACATTGATCGGGATCGCCATGCCGATACCTTCCACAGTGGAGGTGGAGTAATAGCTGCCGGTGTACTTCATACTGGGCACACCCACCAGCTCGCCAGCCACGTTGAACATACCGCCGCCGGAGTTGCCCGCGTTGATCGCGGCGTCCGTCTGGATCATCCGATTGACGTTGTTGGTCTTACGTCCGTAAGCGTCGGTGGATTTGCTGGTGATTTCCCGGTTCAGGGCGGAGATCACGCCCACGGTCGTGGTGCCGGTGAAGTCCAGCGGATTGCCGATGCAGATCGCCCAGTCGCCGACCTTCAGCGCGTCGCTGTCGCCCAGCACGACCGGCTCCAGCGGCAGATCTTCCACCTTCAGCACGGCCAGGTCAAGGCTTTCGTCATAGCCCGCCACGGTGGCGCTGTAGGTGTTGTCGCCGGAGGTGACTTCCAGCATGCTGGCATCCTCTACCACATGGTAGTTGGTCAGCACGTAGCCCTTGGCCACCACAACGCCGCTGCCGGTGCCCTGCAGCACCTGACGGCTGTTGTCTTCATTGTCGCTGCCGCGGTCATTGCCGTAGCCATAGCCATACCCAAAGCCAAAACCGTACATGCCGCCGTAGCTGTTGCGGCCGGTATAATTGGTGTAGTTGCTCACGCCCACCACGCTGCCGTGAACCTTTTCAACGGCCTCGGTGAAGGGGCTGGCCACCACCGTGGAGTTTTCGGTAATGGTGGCGGTTTCCGCGCCCGCCGTAGCGTTCATCCGGATCAAAGCGGTGCTGCCTGCCATAACGACCGCCAGCGCCAGAGCGATAGCCATATAGGTTTTCAGAGTCTTTTTCGTTTCAGTGTTCCTCATGTAGTATCCCTCCTAACTACGGGCTTATTCTATCACCCATTTTTGACAAAGTCATGAACGAGTCATGAATAGTGTTTGGAAAATTCGCAAAGGATATGTTGGCAATTTTTCTGGGCGATCTTTCCCGAAAGCTGCATCGCCCCGGCCTTTTCGCAGCCGAAAGACAAGCGTGCCGCTTTCCTGCTATTTTTCCAATACCGGCGTTTCCCCGTCCTGTTCAAATCCTGCCAGCAGCTGCCGCAGGGCTTCCTGGAGCCGCTCGTCCGCCTCCTGCGACGAATCGTTGTAATAGGCCTGCAAATCGATGGCGTTGCCGTCGATCACGGTCTCCGCCATCAGATAGGGGCCGAATTCGTTGCGCAGGCCCAGCACCCAGAAGGGCGTCTGTCCGTCGCCCGCCTCCACCGTTTCCAAAAGAGAGGCGTCCTCGTCCTGATACCAGTCCAGCAATTCGTCCAGATAGGTCTGCCTGCGTTCCTCCGCCGCCGTGGAAAGGGTCAGCCCCGCGTCGTTTTCCATGCGCAGAAGGCTCATGTCGAAGGTCATTTCGTCGTTGTAAAGCACGAAAAACCACCGGGAAGCGCCCGTCTCGCTTTCGTAGGCGTAGGTCTGATCGTCCAGCGTATAGGCGGCTTCATCATAGCGGAGCCGGAAAAGTCCCTCCGCCTCATAGGTGGCCGCGTCTGCCGGAAGGATGAAGACCGCCGCCAGCAGAAGCGCCCAAAGAAAGGCCGTCCTTTTCATTCTTTTTCCCTCCTTCGTAAAACTCAAACGGGGCGACGCTCGTCGCCCCGCAGGTTCAGGATAACAGCGCTTCGTGCCCGTTCCATGACGGCAGCGTGAACAGCGCGTGTTTTTTATCAGAATATCAGAAATTGCGGCTCATGTCATAATGGGAGAAGAACTCGTTGCGGAAATCCAGCAGCCGGTCTTCCTGAATAGCCTGCTTCACCTGCTCCATCAGGCGGATCAGGAAGCGCAGGTTGTGGATGCTGGCCAGCCGCGCGCCGGTGATCTCGCCCGCCTTGAACAGGTGGCGGATATAGGCCCGGGAGAAATTCTGGCAGGTGTAGCAGTCGCAATGCTCGTCCAGCGGCCGGAAATCGTGGGCGTACTGGGCGTTCTTGATGACCACCCGGCCATCATGGGTGAAGCAGGTGCCGTTGCGGGCAATGCGGGTCGCCAGCACGCAGTCGAACATATCCACGCCCCGCAGCGCGCCCTCGATCAGGCAGTCGGGAGAGCCTACGCCCATCAGGTAGCGAGGCTTTTCCGTCGCCATGTGGGGCATGATGGCTTCCAGCATTTCATACATCATCGGCTTGGGCTCGCCCACGGACAGGCCGCCGATGCCGTAGCCGAAGAAATCCATATCCCGCAGGGTCTTGGCGCTCTCAATGCGCAGGTCTTTGAAAAACGCGCCCTGCACGATGCCGAACAGCACCTGATCATCGTCGGTATGATGCTGCTGGCAGCGCTTGGCCCAGCGGTGGGTGCGGTGCATCGCGTCCTCGGCGGTGGCGTGGTCGCAGGGATAGGCGGTGCACACGTCAAAGGCCATCATGATATCGCTGCCCAGCGCATGCTGGATATCCATGCTGATCTCCGGGGAGATAAAGCGGTGGCTGCCGTCCAGATGGCTCTGGAAGGCCACACCTTCTTCCTTGATCTTGCGGATGCCGGAAAGGGAGAACACCTGAAACCCGCCGCTGTCGGTCAGGATGGGCTTGGGCCACGACATGAACTTATGCAGGCCGCCCGCCTCGCGGATCAGGTCTTCGCCGGGGCGAAGGTGCAGGTGATAGGTGTTGGAGAGCATGATCTCCGTGCCGATCTCCAGCATTTCCCGGGGGGTCATGGCCTTAACGGTGGCCACGGTGCCCACGGGCATATACACGGGCGTGTGGATGTCGCCGTGGGGCGTATGCAGCAGACCAAGACGCGCGCCGGACTGCTTGCAGGTCTTGAGGACTTCAAACGAAAACTTGGATGTAGCCACTGAATAACTCCTTAAACGCGCGGCTGGCATGAGGCCAAAAACGCGGTGATCTCTTTTTCATAAGGCCGGAAAGCGGGGTTTTCCGGGCAGGCGGTGAAGGTCATTTCTTTCTTGAGGGTGGGATGGTTCAGACGAAGCACCGCGCCGAACAGGGCGATGTCCCGTCCCCGCTCCCCGTGGCCGTAACGCATATCATAGCGGATGGGATAGCCCAGATGGCTGAGCTGTACCCTGATCTGATGCTTCCGGCCCGTTTCCAGCCGCAAGTGAACCAGTGCGGTTCCCTCCCGCGCCCCCAGCCGCTCATAATGCAGCCGGGCTTCCTTTGCGCCGGGCGTTCCTTCGGGGACGACCCGCACCAGCCCGTCCTCCCCCTGAAGAAGCCAGTCGCGGAGGTCGCCCCGGGCGGGCAGGTCTTCCCCTTCCACCACAGCCAGATATTCCCGCTCCATATGATGGGTGCGCAGCTGTTCGCTGAGCCGGGAAGCCGCCTTGCTGGTGCGGGCAAAGGCCACCAGCCCGCCCACGGGCCGATCCAGCCGGTGTACCAGTCCCAGATAGACTTCCCCCGGCTTCTGGTATTTTTCCTTGATGTACTGCTTGCATTCGTCCTGCAGGCTCAGGTCGCCCGTCTCGTCGCTCTGGGTCAGCTGACCCTGCGGTTTGACCGCCACCAGCAGGTGATTGTCCTCGTAGACGGGCTTAATCATGGGGCGTCCACCGGGCCGTTGCGCCGCAGGGCAGCACCCCGCCGGAGGTCACGGCCAGCGCCAGATCGTCCGCCTCCGCCCGTCCGCCATACCGGCTGCACAGGCAGCGCTGGGCCACGTTCTGCAGCACCGTATAGCTGAAGCCCGTGGTGTAGCCGTTGATGAGGAAGAACAGCGGCGTGTCGCTCATGGCCTGTGCGCACAAATCGACCAGCCCGTACAGCTCGTTTTCCAGCTTCCAGACCTCGCCGTTGGGGCCCCGGCCATAGCTGGGCGGGTCCATCAGAATGCCGTCGTAATGGTTGCCCCGGCGCAGCTCCCGCTGCACAAAGGCCTTTGCATCCTCAATGATAAAGCGGGTGTTTTCCTCCGGGATGCCGCTGAGGTCGCGGTTTTCCTTGGCCCAGAGCACCATGCCCTTGGCCGCGTCCACGTGGGTGACGTGGGCCCCCGCCGCCGCGCAGGCCAGCGTGGCCCCGCCGGTATAGGCGAACAGATTCAGCACCCTTGGCTGGCGCTTCCAGCCGGACGCGGAACGAATCTGCTCCTGCATAAAGGCCCAGTTGGCAGCCTGCTCCGGAAACAGGCCCGTGTGCTTGAAGCCCGTGGGCCGCACGTAGAACTTCAGCCCGTCCAGACCGATGGTCCACTTATCCGGCAGTTTTTCCCGGAAATCCCAATGCCCGCCGCCGGTCTCGGAGCGGGTATAGGTGGCCTGCGCCTTCTTCCACAGCTCGGGCCGGGCCTTGGGCCAAATCACCTGCGGGTCGGGCCGGCGCAGCAGAATCTTCCCCCACCGTTCCAGCTTTTCCCCGTCACCGGTATCCAGCACTTCGTAGTCCCGCCATTGATCGCAAAGATACATGTATTTCTCCTTCAGACAAACGGCCCCGGGCGGGCGGCGGCCTGCCCGGGGCAATCAGGGTTTAGGCCTTCTGAACGCTCAGCTTGGCCTTTTTGCCATTGATGTCGCATTCCTTGCCGTCCACTGCCTCGCCGGAGGTCAGTTCGTCGGCCAGAACGCTCTTCATGATGAAGTCGCGGCCCGCTTCGATAGCGGCGCTCAGCTCGTCGTCGGCCTGATAGACCACCTGAATATGGTCGGTCACATCGTAGCCCGCATCCTTGCGCAGGTTCTGCAGCTTGGAGATCACCTCGCGCTGATAGCCTTCCACGATCAGCTCGGGGGTCAGGTTGCAGTCCAGCACCACGGTAACGCTGCCGTCCGTCTGGGCGGAGAAGCCGGGCTTCTGGGCGGCCTCGGTGAGCACGTCGTCCTTTTCCAGCTCCACCGGCGTGCCGTTTACGTCGAATTTCAGGGTTTCGCCCCGGGCGAAGGTGTCCACCACGTCATTGCCGTCCATGCCCTGCAGCGCCGTGCGGATGCCGCCCAGCAGCTTGCCGTACTTCGGGCCCAGCGTGCGCATCTGGGGCTTGAGGTTGTAGGTGGTGAAGGCCCGCGCGTCCTCGGTGAAGACCACGTTCTTCACGTTCAGCTCGTCCTCGGCCAGCTCCCGGAAGGCCTCGTCAAACTCGGTGCCCTTCACATACAGGCAGGCAGAGGGCTGACGCACCTTCAGGTTGGCGGCGGAGCGGCTGCTCAGGCCCAGACTGACCACCTCCCGCAGGGCGGCCATCTGGCGGTTCAGGTCTTCGTCGATCAGGGCTTCATCCGCCACGGGGAAGTCGCACAGATGCACGCTTTCCGGCGCGTCGGGATTCACGGAGATCACCAGATTCTGGTAAATATCCTCCGCCATGAAGGGTACAAAGGGCGCGATGACCTTGCTCAGCGTCACCAGCACGTGGTACAGGGTGACAAAGGCGGCTTCCTTGGTCTCGTCCATGCCCTTGCCCCAGAAACGCTCACGGCAGCGGCGCACATACCAGTTGCTCAGGTCGTCCACCATGTCGGTGATGGCCCGGGCGGCCTCGGGAATGTGATAATTGCTCAGGTTGTCGTCCACGTCCCGGATGGTGCTGTTCAGACGGCTCAGGATCCACTTGTCCATCAGGGTCAGGCTGACCTTGTCCATGGGGTGATCCTTGGGGTCGAAGTTGTCGATATTGGCGTACAGCACGAAGAACGCGTAGGTGTTCTGCAGGGTGGACATGAACTTGCGCTGGCCTTCGTTGACGGCCTCGTCGCTGAAGCGGCTGGGCAGCCAGGGAGCGCTGGCCGTGTAGAAATACCAGCGGACCGCGTCCGCGCCCTGCTTATCCAGCACCGACCACGGGTCGACCACGTTGCCCAGATGCTTGGACATCTTGCGGCCCTCCGCGTCCTGCACGTGACCCATCACGATGCAGTTTTCAAAGGGCGCGCGGTCGAACAGTAGGGTGGAAATGGCTTCCAGCGTGTAGAACCAGCCCCGGGTCTGGTCGATGGCTTCGGAAATGAAGTTGGCCGGGAAGCGCTTTTCGAAGATACCCTTGTTTTCGAAGGGATAGTGCCACTGGGCGAAGGGCATGGAGCCGGAATCGTACCAGCAGTCGATGACGTCGGTGACGCGGGTCATGGGCTTGCCGCATTCCGGGCACTTGATCTGGATGGCGTCCACATAGGGGCGGTGCAGCTCCAGATCGTCCGCCACGGGGCCTATGGCCATTTCCTTCAATTCCTGACGGCTGCCGATGACGTGGACATGGCCCTCTTCGCAGCGCCAGATGGGCAGGGGCGTGCCCCAGTAGCGTTCGCGGCTCAGGCCCCAGTCATGGACGTTTTCCAGCCACACGCCCATGCGGCCTTCCTTGATGTTGTCTGGCAGCCAGTTGATGGTGCGGTTATTGGCCACCAGCTGATCCCGCACGGCGGTCATCTTGATGTACCACGTGGGGCGGGGGTAGTACAGAAGGGGCGTATTGCAGCGCCAGCAGAAAGGATAATCGTGAGAGAAGGGCACGGCGGCGAACAGCAGTCCCCGCTCCTTCAGATCGTCCAGCACCAGCTTGTCCGCGTCCTTGACGAACACGCCCGGCCACTTGGTGTCGGCGGTCATGCAGCCCTGGGTGTCCACGAAGTTCACGAAGGGGATGTCGTTCTCCCGGCAGACCCGGTTATCGTCCTCACCAAAGGCGGGAGCGATATGAACGATGCCGGAACCGTCGGTCATGGTGACGTAATCATCGCAGATCACACGCCAGGCGGGCTTATCCAGTTTGCCCACGGCGAAGTCGAACAGGGGCTCGTATTCCATGCCCTTCAGGTCGATACCGGGCATTTCCGCGTCATACTGCACTTCCTTGCCGCTGAAAACGGAGGAAACCAGCGCCTTGCCCATGATGTAATGTTTGCCCTCCACCGTGATGCGGCAGTAGGTATCATGGGGATTGACGCACAGCGCCAGGTTGCTGGGCAGCGTCCAGGGCGTGGTGGTCCATGCCAGCAGGTAAGTGTCCTCGCCCTTGACCTTGAACAGCACGAACGCGGAGGTCTCCTTCACATTCTTGTAGCCCTGCGCCACTTCGTGGCTGGACAGGGCGGTGCCGCAGCGGGGGCAGTAGGGCGCGATCTTGTGGCCCAGATACAGCAGACCCTTTTCGTAAATTTTCTTCAGGCTCCACCACTCGGACTCGATATAATCGTCCTTGTAGGTGATATAGGGATGCTCCATATCCGCCCAGTAGCCGACCCGGTCAGACATTTCTTCCCATTCATGCTGGTATTTCCAGACGCTTTCCTTGCACTTCTTGATGAAGGGCTCGATACCGTAGGCCTCGATCTGGGGCTTGCCGTCCAGCCCCAGCTGCTTTTCCACTTCCAGCTCCACAGGCAGGCCGTGGGTGTCCCACCCGGCCTTGCGCAGCACATCCTTGCCCTTCATGGTCTGGAAACGCGGGATCAGGTCCTTGATGGCGCGGGTCTCGATATGGCCGATATGGGGGCGGCCGTTAGCCGTAGGCGGGCCGTCAAAGAACGTAAAGCGTTCCGCGCCGTCCCGGCAGTGGAAGCACTTTTCGATGATGCCCTTTTCTTTCCACAGGCGGAGCGTTTCTTTTTCGCGCTCCACAAACTTCATGTCCGTTGGAACCTTGCGATACATGTTGGGGATGCCTCCTTAGTGAAGAATGGAGAATGATTCCCGGCTGACCGGGAGGATGCGGGCCGAACCCATAAAAAAAGTCCGTCCCGAAAACGGGACGGAGAATGATCGACATCATGCTTCCGCGGTACCACCCGAATTGACGGCGAATCGCCGCCCGCTCCTGTGTGCTCTGTATCGGGAGCTCCCGGGCCGTCCTCCCCTTTGAGGATCGAGCGGCCAGCTCCAAGGCGATGGGCTTTTACTTTCTGCCGTCCGGCTCGCACCCTCCCGGACTCGCTTTGGCAGAGGGATGGCAAAAACCGCCCTTGTCATTGCTTCGGAGGTATTATAGCGAAAAATCAGAAGAAAGTAAAGCCCCAAAAACCTTTTGAGCCTCGTTATCGGGCGAACCGCTCACTTTTTCTTCTTTTTGCGGAAGGGCCAGACCGCCGCCCCCGCCGCCAGAACGAAGCAGACGACGGAATAGACGGACAGGTCTCCGGCCAGCGGCGTCGTAGTGTGCAGCAGTGCGCCGGTCAAAAGAAGCCCGCAGCCAAGCAGTGCCCCGCAGACCTTCTCCACCGAGCCGCGCACCAGTTCCGCCATATCTTCGCCCGGATGGTGCTCGATGCCCAAATTGGCCTCGCCTTTCAGGCCGGTATGAAGGATATCCGCGATCAATGCGGGGATTTCCAGCGATTTGCGAGTGCTTTCGTACAGTGCGCCCGCATCCTGCGTCAGCTGACTGCGCCAGTCCACATCTGCCAGCACCCGCCGTCCCAGCCGGGCCGTGACCACGCTCATCACGTTCAGTTCCGGGCTCAGCTCCGCCACAACGCCCTCGATGGTGGCCAGTCCCCGGGCCAGCATGGTCAGGCTGGAGGGCATGGCGATGCCGTTCTGGTGCATGACCTCGGTCATGTCCTGCATCACCTCCGCCAGATCCATGGTGCCCAGGTCGGCGGAGGCGTACTTTTCCAGCAAATCCTCCATATCCCGGTACAGCCGGTGCTTGTCCGGCTTCTGGCGGAATTCGCCCAGCCCCAGCACCGCGTCCCGGCAGGCGTTCACGTCGCCCCGGGCCACGCCGGTGATGGCCTTGCCGATCAGCTCCCGCTGCCGGTCGCTGAGGGAGCCCATCATGCCCATGTCCAGCCAGACGATCTTACCCTCCCGCACCCGCAGGTTGCCGGGGTGAGGGTCGGCATGGAAGAAGCCGTCATCCATGATCTGCTTGACGTAATTGTCCGCCAGCTTGGCCCCGATCTCGCTGAGGTCGTAGCCGGCGGCGGCCAGCTCGTCCTTTTGGGCGATGCCCACGCCGTCGATGCGCTCCATCACCAGTACGGTGGTGGTGGTATAGTCCCGGTACAGGGCGGGCGACGTGACAAAAGCCACGTCCTCGTTCAGCTTGCGGAACCGCTCCAGATTGGCGGCCTCGGTCTGGAAATTCATCTCCTCCTGCGCCACCACCCACATTTCGTCCAAGACCTGATTAAAGTCCACCAGTTCGTTCACCGGCGCGTACTTGAGCAGCTTGCAGGCCTGCTTCAGCAGCAGGATATCCCGGCTCATGACCTCGTGTATGCCCTGCCGCTGAACCTTCACCACCACTTTTTCGCCGGTCTGCAGCGTGGCGGCGTGAGCCTGCGCAATGGAGGCGCTGCCCAGCGCCTGCTGGTCGAACGACGAAAAGACCTCCTCCAGAGGTCTTCCGTAGGCGTTTTCGATCTGGTTCTTTACCTGTTCAAAGGGGATGGGAGCCACATCGCTGCGAAGCCGGGTCAGGGCTTCGCAGTAGGCCTTGGGCAGAATATCCGACCGCATGGAAAGAATCTGCCCCAGTTTGATAAACGTGGGACCCAGTTCCTCGATGATGGCGCAGAGCTTGTCCGGCGTGATGCCCTTGGTGATCTCGTGGCGGCGCACCACCTCCACGATCTCCATCAGGCGCTGCCGGTTGTCGCTCCGACCGTTATTCCGCGCTGCCATCCTTTTCGTCCTCGTCTTTCGCTTCGGTTTCCTCCGCCGTCTTCCCGGCCCGCTCCCGGGCGGCGATGCGCTCCTTCAGCGCGGCCAGCTGTTCCTCATCCATGCCGTCCACAGCGTTCATCAGGTCGTCCTCCGGGTAGATCACGTGAACGCGGACGTTATCCTTCACGCTTTGCTTGACCGTTTCCACGTTTTCCCGGACGTTTTCCTTCAGATTGCGCTTCAGTTCTTCATTCAGCACCTTGCCCTGTTCCACGGTCACTTCTCCCCGCTTGGAGAGCGCTTCCAGCACCTCGCCGCCCTTTTCCTTTGCAATGGCCGCAGCGCCGATACCGGCCAAAATCAACTTCCGAAGTCCGCTGGTGATCTGATCCATGTTCATTTCCTCCTTGTGTATATTCGCAATCCGTTAGATAGGGGGGTGTCAAACTTATTCCCGGTAGCGCTCCATCATTTCCTTAAACAGCTCCTGCGTGGAGGGCGGGGTAAAGGTGATGGCGTTGGCCCCGGCGGCGATGGTCTGCCGGATGCTTTCGCCGGTTTTGCCGCCGGAGGCGATGATCGGCACCTGCGGATTCTTTTCCCGGATCAGGCGCACCACGTCCGGCGTTCGGGGCCCTGCGGCCACGTTGAGGATGGACGCGCCCGCCCGAAGCCGGGCCTCGATATCCGTATCCTCCTTGGTGACGGTGATAATGACCGGAATATCCACGGCCTTGACCACCGCCAGCAGGTTCAAATCGGAGATCGGCGCGTTCAGCACCACGCCCATGGCTCCCTGACATTCCACATCCTTGGCCAGCGAGACCGTGCGAAGGCCCTTGGTGGTTCCTCCGCCCACGCCGCAAAACACCGGAATGTAGGACGCTTTGATAATGGCGTCGCTGATGGCCTGCTGGGGCGTGAAGGGATAAACGGCGAATACCGCGTCCGCGTCGCAGTTGCGGATGATCGCCAGATCGGTGGTAAACACAAAGCTCTTGATGCGGCGGCCGTTGATGACGATGCCGCTGGCCGAATAAACCTCCGGCGGAATTTTCAGGATATTGTGTCTGAGCTGGCTTTCCACCGTGGGGAAGGGGGGCTTGCTTTCACACATCGGCTTCACCTCTTTTTGATTTGAAAAAAGCGGCGGAAAAGGGAGGGCTTTCCTAACCGCGAGTACAGTATACCACGGGCAAACCGCTTTCCAAACCGTCATCGAGGAAAAAATGCTCAAGTTTTACACATTTCGGGGAAATTGACTACTATTTTTCGTTCGGCGGCCCTACAGGCGAAGCAGCCCGGCAAGCCGTTCCACGTTTTCCTCCACCGGGCGCGTTCCGTCCACCACGACAACCGGGCAGGACAGCGTCCGCGCCCAACTTTCGGCATAGTCCTCCGGGCGTGCTGCCGCTGTTTGGAAAAAGACTTCCTCCGATTCGTACAGATCGCCGCCCGGCTTCATCCTGCCGCCGAATTTCTGAAAGGAACGGTCTCGCACCCGCCGCAGGCGAATCTCTTTCGGCACCTCGATCAGCACCGCGTACTGATACAGCGGCAGAATAGCGCTGCCGTAATCTCCCTTCACCGCCGCAAACACAAAATCGCCGTGCCGGCGGACTTCCTCCATCAGCAGCGCTTCCGCTTCAGCACGGGTTCTCGGATTCGCATAGGGCTCGTCGGCGGCGTTTCGGGAAAAATACAGGTTTTCATTATCAATGAAATAAAGCCCCATTTTTTCGGCCAGTGCTCTGCCCAGCGTACTTTTTCCGCAGCCGTTCAGACCGCATACCACGATGCCCTTTGCCATAGCGCGCCTTCTTTCTGTCTGTCAGTGTTTCCTACTGCCGGTTGATCGTACTCGTTTTAGCCGCCGGGAATCAGAGCTTTCCCTTAGGGTGAAGGTACTGCCCATGCTTTTTGGTATTTTTCCCATACTGAATGGCGAACTTGGGGCAGCGGTGCAGGCATCCGAGGCACATCACGCATTTTTCCTTGACCCACACCGGCTTCCCATTTTGTATCTCAATGGCCTGTACCGGGCATTTTTTGGCGCAAAGTCCGCAGCCGATGCAGCTGTCCTCCACGCGCAGATGGGAGGTTCGGCGTACTTGCCGATCATAAAGCGGCTGGGCGATCCACTCGGTGAGAAAGGCCGGGGTGCGTCCCGCCATATGCCGGTTGGTGCGGCGTGCCGCAACCGCGGAAAGAATGCCGTCGATCTCCGTTTCTGTTGTTTTGGTATACTTCGCCACCTTTTCCGGGGTGGAAAGGTCGAAGATCGGCGTCCACGTGTCCGGCATCCGCACGGAATAGTACGCGCTGATTTGGCAGCCTCGTATGGCTTTTTGAGCCATATAGCCCGTCGCGCCGGGGGTCGTTCCTTAAGTGGCGACAAAGTACAGGTATTCCGTCTGAAAAGAGGCCTTCTCCAAAAACTCCCTGACGATGTTCGGCAGGCCCCAATCATAGGTAGGCGACACGATCCCGATGGTCTCGTCGGCAAAAGCATAACGATTTTCCCGGATGCAGTCCACGATCGACAGCGTCGGCTGTCCGTCGGCCTGTGCAAGCCGCGCCGCAACGTACTGGCAGTTTCCTGTGGCGGAAAAGTATAAAATCATCTTTTTTCCTCCCTGCTATCCTGCTTTTGGGCATTTCTTTCATGCCAATGCGCATCAAAAGTCGGAAAGGGATTTTGCCGCAAAACAAGCATCCCTTTTTCCAAATTTTCACACAAAAAGTGTCTTTTTTCAAGTCTTGTTTTTTTCATCCATGTTCCGGTATGCTGGAAGCACCTTTTCGAAGCGGACAGGGGTAACGAAAAACGACGGGGATTTCTCCCCGCCGTTTTTGATAATCGCATGTTTTTCATGCGCCGCAAATTTTCACTGCTGTTCCAGCACCCAGTCGGCGGCTTTCCGCAGGGAAGCCACCACGGGCACACCCGCCTGCAGCAGAGTCTCCCGGCTCTGGTGGCCGCGGGCTACCAGAATGCACCGGGTCCCCAATGCACGGGCCACCTCCGCGTCATGCAGGCTGTCGCCGATCATGACGGTGGCCTCCGCCGGAACGCCGCAGCTTTGCAGATATTCCCGGCCAATGGCCTCCTTGCTGCCCGCGTAGATGTCGCCCCGGCCCAGAATCGCATCGAAGCGGCTGTCCAGCCCGTACAGTGCCAGCTGGCGGCGCAGCAGGGTCTGTTCGCTGGCGGAAAGCACCGTCTGCCCAAGCCCCGCCCGGCGGAATCGCTCCACCGTTTCTACCGCGTCTTCGTGCAGGGGGATGGTATCCATGCGGCGCTCGTATTCGGCCATCCACGCATGGGCCACGTCGTCGAAGATCTCATCCGTCACGCCCGCCCGCTGGTAATACAGCCGCACGGGAAAGGTGAACTGCCGGTGATATTCCTCCACGCCGCTCAGCGTCGGCAGATGAAAGGCCGGAAAGATGTTGTTTCGCACCTGAATGCTGTATTCCAGATCATCCAGAAGGGTGCCGTTCCAGTCCCACAAAACCTGCTCGATCTTCATCATCAATAGGCCTTGGCGAAATAGATCAGCTTCTTGGCGGGCTTGCCGCAGCAGACGCAGTGATCGTCAATGGCCGTCTGATCGAAGGGCATATTGCGGCTGGTGGCGTTGAACTGCTCCTTGATCTTGTCCTCGCAGGCGCGGTCGCCGCACCACATGGCCTTGGCAAAGCCGCCGTCCACCACCTTGCCCAGCTCGTCCATATTGTGGACTTCGTGGATGTGGGCCTGCTGGAACCTCAGCGCCAGCTGGTACATGGTCTTCTGGATGTCGTCCAGCAGGGCGGGGATGGCGGTGGTCAGTTCGTCCAGCTTGGCCGTCTGCTTTTCATAGGTGTCCCGGCGGAACAGCACGCACTGGCCGTTTTCCAGGTCGCGGGGGCCGATCTCAAGCCGGACGGGCACGCCCTTCAGCTCCCAGTCGTTGAACTTGAAGCCGGGGGACAGGGTGTCCCGGTCGTCCAGCTTCACGCGGACGCCTTCGGCCTCCAGCGCCTTCTGCACCTGAGCGCACTTTTCCAGCACGCCGCCCTTGTGGGCCGCGATGGGCACGATGACCACCTGAACGGGAGCGATACGAGGGGGCAGCTTCAGGCCGCGCTCGTCGCCGTGGGTCATGATGATCGCGCCGATCAGACGGGTGGACACGCCCCAGCTGGTCTCGTAGACGTATTCCAGCTTGCCTTCCTTATTGGAGAACTGGATGTTGTAGGCTTCGGCGAAGTTGGTGCCGAAGTTGTGGCTGGTGCCGGCCTGCAGGGCCTTGCCGTCCTGCATCATGGCCTCCATGGAGTAGGTGGCCCGGGCGCCGGCGAATTTTTCCTTGTCGCTCTTCTGGCCCACCAGCACGGGCATGGCCAGCTCGTCCTCGGCCACTTCCCGGTACACTTCCAGCATCTTCATGGTTTCTTCCTGCGCTTCTTCCGCAGTGGCGTGGATGGTATGGCCCTCCTGCCACAGGAATTCGCTGGTGCGCAGGAAGGGACGGGTGCTCTTTTCCCAGCGCATGACGCTGCACCACTGGTTGTACTTCATGGGCAGGTCGCGCCAGGAGCTGACCCACTTGGAGTACATGGCGCAGAAAATGGTCTCGCTGGTGGGACGGATAGCCAGACGCTCCTGCAGCTTTTCGTTGCCGCCCTGAGTGACCCACGCCACTTCGGGAGCGAAGCCTTCCACGTGCTCCGCTTCCTTCAAAAGCAGGCTTTCGGGGATCAGCATGGGCATATAGACGTTTTCATGGCCGGTGGCCTTGAAGCGCTTGTCCATTTCCTCCCGGATGCGCTCCCAGATGGCGTAGCCGTAGGGCCGCATGATCATGCAGCCGCGCACGGGGGCGTAGTCCACCAGCTGACTTTTCAGGATCACGTCGGTGTACCACTGAGAAAAATCCACGTCCCGGGGCGTAATGTGTTCCACAAAGCCCTGCTTCTTTTCGTCCGCCATTGTTTTTTCCTCCTGTTGATCGGGTCGTTTGGGTATGAAAAAAGGCTTCCCGCTCCCACGCACAGCCCTGCCGTGCGCCGGGACGAAGGGAGCCTTCGCGGTACCACCCAGCTTAAAACGCGCGCAGCGCGCCGTTTTCACCTCGTGTGCGCCCTGTATCGGGGGCGGGCCGTCGGGGATTGGCCGACGTCGCCAAAGGCGGGTCCTTCGCCGTTCTCCGCCGCCCTTTCAGCCGAGGAGCGGCTCTCTTTGCGAAAAAACGATGCGAAATCATTCCTTTGGGCCGGGCGCAGGGCCCGGAACAGTGCCTATCTTATCACAGCGGGGCGGGTTTTGCAAGCGGAATCCCCCGCGTTTTCACTCTCTCACGACCTCCACGCTTTCCACGCCGCAGCGGCGAAGCAGCGTCACAGTCTCCGGGCCGATGCGCTCACCGGACACGGCGATGGGGATGGCCGGCGGGCACGCCACCGTGGGCGAGCCGCAGACACGCCCCAGCGATTTTTCCACAGGCACGCGCTCCTGTGGGCGCAGCATGGCTTCCCGGATGGACATTTCCTGTTTTGCCTTAGGCAGCGGCAGGTTTTCCGGCGGCTTAGGCGGACGGTCGTTCCGGCCCAGTGCTTCTACCAGCCGCCGCAGCTCCTCCGGACGGTTCTGGGGCGTCAGCATCAGCACCATATGGTCGCCGTCGGCGTACTCGCACTCCATCCCGGCTGAACGCAGCAGCCGGGCCAGCCCGGTTCCCGTCTGTCCCGCCGGGGCCCGCAGGGTCAGCCGCAGGGGGTCGCTTTCCTCCGCCTGCCAGCCGTTTTGCCTCAGGGTTTGCCGGGTCTCGTCCAAAAGGGCCGTCCATTCCGCCAATTCCCGACGGAACGCCCCGGCCAGATAGGCGTTGCACCGATCCAGCGAGCACAGCGTCAGGTAGGACGGACTGGTGGAGCCGAACAGCGCCAGCGCCTGCCGGGCTTCGCCGCACAGCTCGTCGGAGACGCGCCCGCTCAGGTGCAGATACGCGCCCCCGGTCAGCACCGGCAGGGTCTTGTGGGCGGAATCGCAGCACAGGTCTGCCCCCAGATCCAGCGGATGCAGGGGCTTTTCCAGAAAATGCAGGTACGCGCCGTGGGCATTGTCCACCAGCAGCAGCGTATTATGCCGGTGACAGACCTCTGCAAGGCCCTGCACATCCGCCATGCCGCCCAGATAGTCGGGGCTGGTGACGTACACGGCGGCGAGCGGCGAAGGAAGCGCTGCCAGCGCGTTTTCCAGCTGAGCGGGCGAAATGCGGCAGGAACACAGGGAATCCGTCTCCTCCGGCCACAGCCAGCGTACTTCCAGCCCCAGCAGCGCCGCTCCGTAAACGAAAGCCTTGTGGACGTTCCGCGCCGCCAAAATCAGCGGCGTACCGCCGGTTTGACGTAGCATCGCCAGCCGCAGCATGGCGCGGATGCACTGGCTGGAGCCCTCCGTGGAATAGCAGGTGCGCCTGGAGCCGAACAGGGACGCGGCGTTTTCTTCGCTTTCCGCGATAATCCCCTCCGCCTCGTACAGCTCGTCCGCCCCGCTGACCTCCGTAATGTCGAAGCCCTCGCAGCCCAGAAAGCCTGCGCCCTTGTGGCCGGGCATATGGAAGCGCACCATGCCGGACTCCTGATAGTGCCGCACAAAATCAACGATCGGCGTCTTCATGCTCCTGCGCGTCCTCTTCGGCAATCTTCATCATGACGGCGCATTCGATGCGCTTGCGGAACAGCTCGCAGCCCGGCTCGTAAATGCCGCGGATGCTGCCCGTGGCGTGATAGGCGTTGGCGGCGCATCCGCCGGAGCAGTACAGCCGGGCCCAGCAGTCGTCGCATTCCTTCCGGGCGTAGGCGTTGCAGGAGCGGAACTCCTCCCGCAGGGCCGTATTGGTCACGCCCTGCCAGATGTCGCCCAGCTTGTACTTTTCCTCGCCCACGAACTGGTGGCAGGGATACAGGTCGCCCCAGGGGGTCACGGCCATGTATTCCGTGCCGGAGCCGCAGCCGGAAATGCGCTTGTACACGCAGGGGCCGCCGGTCAGGTCCAGCATATAATGATAGAAGGTGATGGGCCTGCCCTCTTTTTCCCGGCGCAGCATGTCCTTGGCCAGAATTTCATACTGCTCCTTCACGATCTCCAGATCCTCCGGCGTCAGGGCGGCGGGATCGTCGGGAGCGCAGACCACCGGCTCCATGCTCAGCTCGGTAAAGCCCAGATCAGCCATGTGGAACACGTCGTTGGTGAAGTCCGGGTTTCGGTGGGTAAAGGTGCCGCGCATGTAGTAGTTCTTTCCCCCGCGGGCCTTGACCAGCTTCTGGAATTTGGGCACGATGCGGTCATAGCTGCCCACGCCCGCGTAGTCCACCCGGGTCTGGTCGTTGATCTCCTTACGGCCGTCCAGCGAGAGCACCACGTTGCTCATCTCTTTGTTGGCGAAGTCGATCACATCGTCATCGATCAGCATCCCGTTGGTGGTCAGGGTAAAGCGGAAATTCTTGCCCCGCTCCTTTTCCACGCTGCGGGCGTACTGCACCAGCCGTTTGACCACGTCCCAGTTCATCAGCGGTTCGCCGCCGAAGAAGTCCACTTCCAGATTGGTGCGGCTGCCGGAATGCTCCATCAGGAAATCCAGCGCCCGCTTGCCCACCTCGTAGCTCATCAGCGCCCGCTCGCCGTGGTATTTGCCCTGACTGGCAAAGCAATAGGAGCAGTTCAGGTTGCAGGTATGGGAAACGTGCAGGCACAGGGCCTTGACCACGTCGCCGCTGCGCTCCTTGAAGGCGCCCGCCAGCGGAGCGAAGGTGTCCGGGCTGAAGAGCTTTCCCTCCCTGACCAGTTCGTCTACGTCGGCGATGCACTCCCGCACGTCGGCCTCGGTCACGTCCTCCCGGCCCGCGTATTTGTCGCAGATCAGCCGGACGATCTCCTCCGGAGTGTGCTTGTCGTAAAGGGCGATGATATCGTAGGCCACTTCGTCCACCGCGTGGATGGAGCCGGAGCAGGAGTCCAGCACGATGTTGTAGCCGTTAAGCTGATACTGATGAACCACGCTTGGTTCCTCCGTTCTTTCGCAGATGCACAAAAAGGCTGCCGCAGCAATCACGGCGCGAACCGCCCCGCATTTTGCCGCAACAGCCTCCTGTGGTTTCCAAAATTACTTGTTCTTGTTTTCGCACTTCTGGTTGGCCACGCCGCAGCTGGTCTTGCAAGCAGACTGGCAGGAGGTCTGGCATTCGCCGCAGCCGCCCTTTTTGGCGCTCTCGCACAGGTTCCGGGTGGCGATGGTCTTGATCCTCTTCATAATTCGCATCTCCTATTCGTTTCTTCCGACACGTAAAGCGCCGGAGTATTGGCTTTTACAACAACAGGGAGTATAGCACACGTCTTTGGGAAAGTCAAATGCTATCCATGGTTTTCAATCCTTTGCGGAAAAAATGGAAAAAATATGGGGATCGCCGCGCCGGTCAGAACCGGCCTTTTTAGAAAAGCGCAGTAACCGCTCGCCGGTTTGCGCAGACCTGATCGACAAAAAGCGCGGAAATTTTTTGCTTGACATTCCTTCCCGTTCCCCTTATGATGAGAACAGAAATACGAACATGCGTTCGTATTTGAAAAAGGCGTTCTGCCGGGATCGGGCGTTGAAAATCCAAATCGGATTCTCTAAAATGCGCCCATCCGGCGGCGGATGCAATGCCCCCTGTGCGCCGGGCGAGGCCATGCGCTGTGACGGAAAGGGGAGCGGAAAGGAAAGCGTATGCCGGAAGAAAAGGAAACCTGCATGAACTCATACGACCTGCCCATTTCCCTCCAAGATAAGCTGAAGCGGGTGGACGAGATCCACCGCGCCATTACACGGGCGGTGGGGAGGATCGAATATCTGAAGCTCTCCGCCCTGCGGGCCGGCAGCCGTCCGAGCCCTGTGCGCTACGGGCGCGGCGTGGAACGAAGCCACGTAGAATATGCGGTGCTGGAAAGCGACGCCGAGCGCTGGGGCATCGGCGAACTGCAAAAGGAGCTGGACGCGCTGCTGGAGGACATTCGCCCGCTGGTGGAGAGGCTGCCCGCCGGAGTGCTGCGGGCCGTGGCCACCCAGCGCATTTTGGAGGGCATCCCCTGCGGCATCATCAGCCGGAGGATGCATTTCAGCCGCTGCTATGTGTACCGGCTGCTGGATCAGGCCTGTGACCGGCTCTGCCAGATGGAGGAAGCCCGGCTGGGGCTGAAGAAAAACGAAAAATAAAGGAAGACAATGGAAAAGGCGGACAATCGGTTGTCCGTCCCAGCCTGTCGAAAAACCCCAAGTTGGCCGTCAGCACCCGCAAACAGCGCTACGCTGGTTTGCGGGGAAAGTGCTGCGGCACAAGGGTTAG
>URJB01000034.1 GCA_900548145.1 uncultured Eubacteriales bacterium
AGTAGTCCTCCGCGACGATTGAGTGGCAGCAGTGCCTCCTGCACCTCCACTTTTTGACACGCTGAGGCCGCAGCTTTGCCCTCTGCGGCCTTTCAGTTTTATTTTCCTACGGCTTCCTTCAGGGTGCGCCAGCCCAGCACAGCGCACTTGACCCGGGCGGGCATATGGGAAATATCCCGCAGGGCCGAGGCTTCTTCCAGACTGTCGATCTCCGCTTCGCTGGCCTCGCCCTTGATCATCCGCATGAAGGTATCGGCCATCTGCAGGGCCTTTTCCTTGGGTTGGCCAACGACCATGCCCAGCATGATGTCAGCGGACGCCTGAGAAATAGCGCAGCCGTCGCCCACGAACGCGCCGTCGGTGATTTTGTCCCCGTCGGTTTTCAGCTTGAGCCAGATGTGGTCGCCGCAGCTGGGGTTCACGCCTTCCAGCACGATGTCCGCATTGGGCAGGTCATGCTTAAATTCCGGGTGAATATTGTGCTCGGTCAGAATTTCATTATAGAAGCTTCTATTTTCCATAACCCATCCGCTCCCTCATCGTCGAAAGGCTGGCCAATAGCTGGTCTACTTCCGCTTCGGTATTGTAGAAGGCAAAGCTGGCGCGCACGGTGGAGCTGCAGCCCAAATGAGCCAGCAGGGGCTGCGCGCAGTGGTGTCCCGCCCGGACGGCCACGCCGTCCGCCGACAGGATCTCGCTTACGTCGTGGGGATGAACGCCGTCCATGGTGAAGGTCACGATGCCGGTGTGTTCTTCGGGCTTGTCCGAGCCCAGCACATGGACATAGGGCAGCTTCTTCATGCCCTCCATGGCCCGGCTGACCAGCGCCGTTTCCCGCTGATGCATGGTCTCAAAGCCCACGCTGAGCATGTACTCAATGGCAGCCTGCAGACCCGCCGCGCCCGCCGCGTTCACCGTGCCCGCCTCAAATTTGTGGGGCAGTTCGGCATAAATGGCGGATTCCCGGGTGACGGATTCGATCATTTCACCGCCGGTCAGGAAGGGCGGCATATTGTCCAGCAGTTCCTTTTTGCCGTACAGAACGCCGATGCCCATGGGTCCAAAGACCTTGTGGCCGGAGAAAGCGAAGAAATCCGCGTCCAGCTCGCGCACGTTGACGGGCATGTGGGGCGTGCTCTGCGCGCCGTCCACGACGATAACCGCGCCGTGACGATGCGCCATATCGGCGATCTCCCGCACGGGATTGACCCGGCCCAGCACGTTGGACACCTGATTGATAGCCACGAT
Organism: uncultured Eubacteriales bacterium; assembly: GCA_900548145.1. Lineage (GTDB taxonomy): Bacteria > Bacillota > Clostridia > Christensenellales > Aristaeellaceae > Limiplasma. The sequence goes on from URJB01000034.1 coordinate 1,249, forward strand.
CTTCGTGCGGTCGTTGATCAGGGGCTCCACCTTGGCCAGATCCACGCTGCCGTCAGGTTCGCACTCGATAAAGCGGAGCTTCGCGCCAGTCTGGCGGCACACCATCTGCCAGGGCAGCAGATTACTGTGGTGCTCCATAATGGACACCAGCACCTCGTCGCCCTCCTTCACACGGTGAAGGCCATAGCTGTACGCCACCAGATTCAGCCCCTCGGTGGTGCCGCGAGTGAAAATGATCTCCTCCGTGGAGGACGCGTTCAGGAAATCCCGAACGGCCTCCCGGGCGTTTTCATAGATCTCCGTGGCCTCCACGCTGAGGGAATACAGCCCCCGCAGGGGGTTGGCGTTGGAATTGCGGTAAAAGCTGCTTTCCGCGTCGATAACGCACTGGGGCCGCTGGGCCGTGGCCGCGTTGTCCAGATAGGCGATCTTGTTCTGCTGAAGCAGCGGAAAGTCTTTTCTGAAATCGTATGCCATGTTAAAGCTCCTCGTTCAAAAGCGCTGCGGCTTTTTCTTCCGTTTCGGCGTCGCCGGTCTTCCGGGCCAGCCGTTCGATGGAGGCGCGGGCCAGCAGGTCTTCTGCCGCTTCCCGGCCGATGCCGCGGCTTTCGAAATAGAACAGGGTCTCGTCGTCCAGTTCGCCGATGGTCGCGCCGTGGTTGCCCACCACGTTTTCTTCGGCGCACAGGATGATGGGCACGGTCTTATTGACGACGTTTTCGCCCAGCATGAGGACGGTTTCTTTTTCGTTGCCCACAGAGTCGCTGGAGCCGTTCTTGAAGTCGATGGTGCCCCGGAAAACCTTCGCAGAGGAATCCATCAGCGCGCCGGCGGCGTTGATCTCGCTCTCCGTATGCTTGCCGAAATGGTCTACGGCCAGATTCATATCCAGCTTCTGCTCCCTCCGGCCCAGATAGCCAATGTCCGCCTTCAGCCCGCTGCGGTCGCCCTGCAGGATGAAGCGGCTGTCGGAGTACAGGTGTCCCCGGCCCACGAACATCTGGATCAGCTCGATATGGCCGTTTTCCTCACAGTGGCCATCGATCTGATTATGCAGAAGGGAACCTTCCCGGGTGTCCTGCAGTTGCACCAGACGGATGACCGCATCCTTGTGCGCTACCAGCGACGTGCGCAGGTTGAAATTCTGCCGGGCCTCCATCTGCTCATAAACGGTGATGCGGGTTCCGGGGGCCGCCTCCACCTTCACCTGCTTGCGGCTGAATTCCCCTTCTCCCCGGGCGACGATACGCACCGGGCCGCCCGCTTCGGCGGTAAAGGCCTCCGTACCCAGATCGGCGGTACGGTCTTCGTCCCATTCAATCACGGCTTCATTCACATTCAGCCGGTTCCACGTCCTGACCGGGAGCTGATCCACGATCAGTCGATTATTCGTTTTCATGGTTTCTTCCATCGTTTTTCCTCCTTCCGCAAACGGTGTCAGCCGATGCTGCCCTTCATTTCCAGACGGATCAGATTGTTCATCTCCACCGCGTACTCCACGGGGAGCTCCTTGGACACGTTATCCGCAAAGCCGCTGACGATCAGCGCCCGCGCGTCCTCCTCGGACATGCCGCGGCTCATCAGGTAGAAAATGGCTTCGTTGCTGATGCTGCCGATCTTGGCCTCGTGGCCCACGGAGGCGTTCCGGGTACGGATGTCCATGGCGGGGATGGTGTCGGAGCGAGACTCGGAGTCCAGCATCAGGCTCTGGCAGGACACGGAGGATTTCGCGCCCTGAGCGCTCTTTTCCACCACTACGCTGCTGCGGAAGGTACTGATACCGCCGCTCTTGCTGATGGAGCGGGTGTTCATGTAGGAGCTGGTGTTTTTGCCCACGTGGACGACCTTCGCGCCGGTATCCAGATTCTGACCCTTGCCCGCAAAGGTCACGCCGGTGAACTCCGTGCGGGAGTTGTCGCCCTTCAATACGCTCATGGGATACAGACAGCCCACATGGGAGCCGAAGGAGCCGGACACCCACTCGATGACGCCGTTTTCTTCCACCAGCGCACGCTTGGTGTTCAGGTTGTACATGTTCTTGGACCAGTTTTCAATGGTGGAATAGCGCAGCTTGGCGTTCTTCTTCACATACAGCTCTACGCAGCCCGCGTGCAGGTTGGCCACGTTATACTTGGGTGCGGAGCAGCCTTCGATGAAATGCAGGCTGGCGCCCTCATCCACGATGATCAGCGTATGCTCGAACTGGCCCGCACCCTTGGCGTTCAGCCGGAAATAGGACTGCAGCGGAATGGACAGATGCACGCCCTTGGGCACGTACACGAAGGAACCGCCGGACCAGACCGCGCCGTGCAGCGCGGCGAACTTATGGTCCCGGGGCGTGACCAGCTTCATGAAATACTTGCGCACCATATCAGCGTATTCACCCTTCATGGCGCTCTCCATGTCGGTGTATACCACGCCCTCGGCGGCCACTTCCGCCCGGACGTTGTGGTACACAAGCTCGGAATCGTACTGCGCGCCCACGCCTGCCAGAGACTTCCGCTCGGCCTGAGGAATGCCCAGCCGGTCGAAGGTGTCCTTGATGTCCTGAGGCACGTTTTTCCAGTCGTTCTGCATTTTGGTGTTGGGGCGGACGTAGGTGGCGATATGATCCATGTCCAGCCCTTCAATGGAGGGCCCCCAGTTGGGGATCTCCATCTCGTTATAAATCTGAAGGGACTGCAGGCGGAACTGCTGCATCCACACCGGGTCGCCCTTTTCCTTGGACAGCTTATCAATGATCTCGGGGGTCAGACCCGCTTCCATGCGGTAGGCGTCCTTTTCCTCATCCCGAATATCATAAATGCTGCGGTCAATATCCTCTACCAGGCTCTTTTCTCTCATCCTTGGTCACCGATCCTCGCTCAGCTTTCCGAAACCGTGTTCGTTGATCTCCTCCACCAGAGACGCGCCGCCCTCCTTGACGATGACGCCGTTTTCCATCACGTGGGTCGCATCCACCTGAAGGGCCTCCAAAATGCGGGTGCTGTGGGTGATGATCAGCAGCGAACCGTGGCAGCGTTCCTTAAACAGGCGCACGCCGTTGGAGACGGTGCGCACAGCGTCCACGTCCAGACCGGAGTCCGTCTCGTCCAGAATGGCCAGCTTGGGCTCCAGCATAAGCATTTGCAGGATCTCGGCCTTTTTCTTTTCGCCGCCGGAGAAGCCCACATTCAGGTCGCGCTCGGCATAGGCTTCGTCCATGTTCAGCAGCTTCATGGTCTCCGCCAGCTTCTTTTTGAAGTCCCACAGGCGCAGACGGCTGCCGGTCTTTTGTTCCAGCGAAGTACGGATGAAGGCGCTCAGGGTCACGCCGGGAACCTCCAGCGGGTTCTGGAAGGACAGGAAAATGCCCTTCTTGGCGCGCTCGTTGACGGGCAGGTCGGTGATGTCCTCGCCGTCGAAAATGATTTTCCCTTCGGTGACGGTATAGTTGGGGTTGCCGGTGATGGCATAGCCCAGCGTGGACTTGCCGGTGCCGTTGGGGCCCATGAGCACGTGGGTCTCGTCCCGGCCCAGCGTCAGATTGACGCCGTGCAGAATTTCGGTTTCATCCTCGGCGCTCACATGCAGATTTTTAACTTCCAATAAAGCGTTCTGTTTCATTTTGCTTCAACCTCTTTCCCGCCGCAGGCCGTGCAGCCGCCGCATTTGTCGTGATTTTTTTCTCCGGATTCCAGCAGATCCTTCAGCGTGTAGCTGTTGACGTAGGAGTTAATGTGTTCCTCCAACCCGATCCAGAAGGGCAGTGTGTAGCAGGAATCCACCTTCTCACACTTCTTCCCGTCCTTGGTCAGGCAGGAAACGGGGGCTAATTCACCCTCTGCGGCGCAGAGGATCTCGCCCACCTTGTAGTCCTCGGGCTTCCGGGTCAGCTTATAGCCTCCGGTTTTGCCCATGGCGCTTTCCACCAGACCATGCTTGGCCAGATCGGGCATGATGCTTTCCAGATATTTCCGGGAAATATTCTGGCGATCGGCAATATCCTTCAGCGGGAGGAAGCTGTCGCCGCCCTGTTCGGCCATGTCCAGCATGACCCGCAGGGCGTACCGCCCTTTCGAAGAGATCATCATAAGGCAGCCGCTCCTTTCGCGCTTCGTATTTTTCAGGAAAGGAAGGGTTAATTCCTACCTTTCCGGTGGACATTATACTTCCTATCTCCTATAGTGTCAATGGGAGTTGAAAAAAATACACGAAAAGGAGAGCCGGCTGCGTCCTTACCGACTCTCCACAGAAAATGAAATTGGAACAGAACAGGTTTTTTGTTTGTTTCGCGCAAACCAGAAATCAAAGTTGAAAATCGCACAACACTTGCCGAAGAAGGGGGCCTGAAGCCGCGTCCATCAGCTCCCACCCAGTTTTCTCCGTTACGGCGGAATCACTCCGCCAACGCCTTGCCCAGCGCATCACAGCTGGCCAGAGCATCCCCGTCAGGCTCGTCCTGACAGATCACGCTGTCGCAGGCCAGTACCGCACCGGCCGCCACGCAGTCTTCTTCCCAAGTCCGCATCCATTCGCCGTCGCCCCAGCCATAGGAGCCGAACAACGCGATCTTCTTGCCCTTGAGCTGGGGCTTCACGTCGTCGAACATGGGCTGGAATTCGCTTTCCTCCAGTACTTCCGCGCCCATAGCCGGGCATCCGAAAGCGATGGCGTCATATTCCGCGACCTGATCGGGGGTAAATTCCGCAGCGGTCATCAGCTTGCCGCTGCAGGCACTGGCTACTGCTTCGGCCATGGCCTGCGTATGGCCCGTGCCGCTCCAGTAGACTACTGCTACTCGATTCATTTTCTTTTCCTCCTGATTGAAATTGTATGTCAAGCGGCTACCGTCAGCCGTGCGACATCAAAGCCTTTGCCGTAACAGTTCAGATAAACTTCCCGGCATTTGCGGTACAGTGCGAAGGTCTTTTCCGCCGCTTCGGCGTTGGAATAGGCCTTCCAGCATCCCAGACAGCAGAACCCGCTGCCCCGGTTGCGGATGAAGCCGATCACGTCTTCCAGCGGATAATCCAGAAAGACGCCGATCTCATGAGGGAAATCCTCGCACTGGGCCAAGCGGCGCGTCAGCGTGGCGAGACAGCCCTCCCCGGAGAAATCCGTGTAGCCCTGCGCGGAGAGAAAATCACGGACCGCAGGATCCTCCAGCCGTCTCGCCAGCTTTCGCGGGCGGTACACATATAATAGACCGCCCCGTGCGCAGCCCCTCAGCAGCCGGACGCGCACACCCTTTTCGGAAAGATGGAGATTGACCGGTTTCAAATTTTCTTCCATGGTTTCCCCCGCCGCCAAATGGTACGAAAACAAACTGCCGCACTTATGCCCCGCCAGCGTTGCCGCGCAATGGCCGATCAGCGTTTTCTCAAAGCGTTCCGTCATCCTCCACCCCTCCTTTTGGTTAGTTACGTTTAACCCACCTCCCAAAAGAAAGCTCCTCTACGGAGCTCCCTCGGTTAAACTCAACTAACCACAAATTCATATTACCATACTCTCCTTCTGCTGTCAACCGTCTTTTTTTCTTTTTGGGGAAATTTTTTCAGCCCCCTCAGCCGCTCTGGCCAAGGTCTGTTTCTGCTGCCTGCAAGCAGAACGTACTTCCATGTCATTCTGAAATGGCGGCATTTCCCTTTCCGTGCTATAATGGAGCGGCCTGAACGGATGAAAACACACGGCGGCCATCCGCGCTCCTTTTGGAGCAGCACTTTCAACGCCGCAAGCCGTTTTTTCAGGTATTCATGGCCGTATCCGCCGCAGGCTGCGAAGGATACGTTTCGACGTTTGAGCATACTGGGAGGAGCATCTTGGACAAGCAGATCTGGTTTGCAAAAAAGGCCCTGAAAAAACTTCAGGCGGCAAAAGAGCTGAGAATGAGCGTCTATCTCTACGGCGCTACGGGTTTTGGCAAAACAAGCGTCGCGGAGCAGGTTTTTGACCGTACTTCCACGCGCTGGATCAGCGGGACGGAGCCGGAAGAAGTGCTGATGGAAAAGCTTTCGCACTGCACCGCCGATGAATATACCGTATTCGATGACCTTCATGGTGTGGAGGGCGATAACCTGCCCCAAAAGCTCGTTTCAATGATCGGCAAGGAGGGCTGCCGAATGGTTCTGATCGGCCGCGCTTCTTTGCCCGCATGGGCTTCTTCTCTGGCGCTTCAGGCCAAAATCATGGTAATCCCGGAGGACGATCTGCGCGTTACCGCCGACGAATTAGCGGAGTTCTGCCCTTCTGTGGGCCTGAAGCTTTCCCCGGAACGGATCCGGCTATGGCTGGAGGCAACTGAAGGAAATATCATGGCGCTGAATCTTTTTCTTCGCCGGATCCAGCAGGGAGCCGCCGACGGAAATGCTCTGGAAGCCGACATCAAAAGAGTTTTCATGGATTATCTCCAATCGGACGTCATCAGCCATTGGAAGGAGGATATCCGAAGCTTTCTGATGCAGGTCAGCGTTGTAGACGCTTTTACGCTGGAGCTGGCGGAAGCCATCACCGGAGAGGACGACGCCGCTTCGCTGCTTCATCGCGCGGAACAGGCCGGCAATATCCTCCAATGCGACGGCGGGGAATGGCGCATCCGTCCGGTGCTGCTGGAAGCGCTGCGGGAGCAGGCTCTGGTGGTTTTCGGGCACAAATGCATCTATCAGCTGATGTACAATGCGGGACGATACTGTGAAACCAGCGGTCAGACGATGCGTGCGGTCAGGCTCTATCAGCGCTGCGGGGACGCGGACAGCATCCGTTCCCTTTTGCTCCGGGAAGCGCGGAAGCATCCGGGCGTCGGCAGCTACTGGGCGCTGAGGCAATACTATCAGGCGCTTTCAGAGGAGGACGTCCAAAACGAACCGGTTCTGATGAGCGCGCTGAGCGTCCTATATTCCGTGCTGATGAACACGGAAAAAAGCGAATACTGGTACCAGCGCCTGAAAGAATATGCCGCTGCCTCCCGGGGCAATGCCCGCAGCGAGGCCAATGGGCAGGTTTTTTATCTTGATATCGTCCTTCCGCACAGGGGTTCGCGAGAAATTGCCCGCATCCTGCCCACCCTCTTCAGCGCACTGCACGGCAGCGGGAATGTTCTCCGGCCCGTATCCCTGACCAACAATCAGCCCAGCCTCATGAACGGCGGCAAGGATTTCTGCGAATGGAGCAAAACGGATCTGTTTCTGGCCAACACGCTGGGCCCTGTGGTGGAGAAAATGCTTGGGAAGGCGGGCATCGGTCTGGTACAGACCGCATTGGGAGAAAGTGCCTATGAAAAAGGCGAAGACCGCTTCAAGGTGCTCAGCCGTCTGACCAAAGCGCAGAATCAATGCGAGAACAACGGCATCGTCGAAATGCTGTGGGTCGATATTGCCCTTCAGGCAAGGCTTGCCCTAAGCACGGGCGATATGGAATACGCCCGGAGGCTGGCAGCCGGAATGCTTCAGCGATGCGAGCGGGAAGGGCTGTCCCACCTGTCCGATTCCGTCAGCGCGTTTTCCTGCTGGCTGGGGCTTTACCAAAACGAAACGGGAAAAATCCGCTCCTGGATGGAAAGAGTCCCGGACGAGACCGTGGAATTCTGCACGCTGAACCGTTATCTGTATATGACCAAAATCTATGGCTATATCGCGCTCGGCAAGCATGCGGACGCGCAGGCGCTGATCCGGCGGATGCTTTTGTATGCCGATTATGCCCAGCGCACCTATATCCAGATGGACTGTCGGCTTTTGAACGCCGTCATTCTGCGGCGAACCGGAAAGCCGTGGAAAGAGGAATTTGTTCAGGCCCTGCTGAAAGTCGGTGAATACCATTTTGTTCCCATCATCAGCGAAAAAGGGGCGGCCATCCTGCCGATGCTGGCGGAGATCAAGACGGCCTTTTGCCAAAATCATCCCAAGCTGGCGGAATGGTTTCAGCAGACGATGCGGGAAACCGAACGCATGGCGCAGCTTTACCCCCAATATTTGCAGGGAATGGGGATCGACATTTCCGCTTTTTCGGAGACGGCGCTTCAGGTTTTGCGCTTGCAGGCAGCCGGTTATACCGCAAAGGAAATCTCAGAAAAGCTGCACATTACGCCCCGAACCGTCAAATATCACGCTTCGCAGAACTACCGAAAGCTGGACGCCAAAAATCTGGTTGACGCCGTACAGATCGCTCAATCGCTGCACATCCTCTAACGCAGACTGTACCATGGTACAGTTGCGGTCCTGGTGTCGCGGTGGTATCATTCCCTCATCGTTAAGGGTGCGCTTCGCGGATAAGGCGACGCCTGACAAACGATCATTTGACAGTGCGCTGTCACCATACTGAGGAGGAAACACCCATGAAGAAACTCGTTGCCCTTTTTTTGACCGCTGCCATGATGCTGTGCGCCCTTCCGGCCTTTGCCACCGAAATCAACTGGGCCGATCTGGAAGCGCAGAGTGCAGAGACCGTCGCCAAGGGAGAATTCATCACTTTTGATGAAATTTCCATCAAAATGTGGATGCCTACCGTTCTCGCCGCTGTGGAGCTGACCGACGAGGACAAAGAAGGCGGCTACATCGGCTATTACATGACCGAAGACGAATCCGCCGCCATCGCCGTGGTGTATGCGGATGTGGATGGCATGTCTCTGGAAGACTACAAGGCCGCGCTGGCTGACAACGGCGCCACCGAGGTGGAGGACGTGACCGTGAACGGTCTGCCTGCCGTGACCTACGTTCTGGAAGAAAGCGACACCGCCTGCATCGCCTTTACGACCGAAGCCGGATATGTTCTGGAGGTTGCAGGCTCTCCGAAGTCCGACGAAGGCTTTGCCGCCATCCTCTCCTTCGTGATGGCTTCCATTCAGGGCGAATAATCTCGGCTTCTTTTCAAAACGCATAAAACAAGGCTGCCCGAAAGGTCGTTCACCGATCTTTCGGGCAGAAACGTTGACGGAGCTTGTCAACGAAGAAAGAGCGGCGCGTTCATGTAGGCGCGCCGCTCTTTCTTTTTTCTTTTTCAGCCTTCCAATTCGCTGTATCCCATCAGGAAACGATCCATCCGGCAGGCGGCTTCCCGGCCTTCCCGGATGGCCCAGACTACCAGCGACTGTCCGCGCCGCATATTGCCCGCGCAGAACACGCCCGGGGCCTCTGTCTGGTAGTCCTCCGTGATCACTCTGCCCCGTTCGGTCACGCCCACGCCGAACGCCTCCGGCACCATTGGCATGCACCCCACAAACCCGGCGGCGATCAGCAGAAGGTCGCAGGGAAGCTCGGTCTCCGTGCCGGGAACCGGCTCCCGCCCCGTCAGACGCACGGTTTTCAGCGCCCGGATATGACCCTTTTCGTCCTTCAGGATCTCCTGCGCCGTCGTTTCAAACAGGCGGGGATCCTGTCCGAAAACCGCAATGGCTTCCTGCTGGCCGTAGTCCGTTTTCAGCACCCGGGGCCATTCGGGCCACGGGTTGCTTTCCAGCCGCTTTTCCGGGGGCTTGGGCATCATTTCCAGCTGGGTGACGCTGGCGCAGCCCATGCGGAGACAGGTGCCTACGCAGTCGTTGCCCGTGTCGCCGCCGCCCACGATGACGACATGCTTTCCCTTGGCGTCAATAGCAGGCGTACCGTCCAGCAAATGCCGGGTGGCTGCGGTCAGAAAATCCACAGCGAAATACACGCCCTCCGCGTCCCGGCCCGGCAGTTTCAGATCCCGCGGCTGACCCGCGCCGCAGCAAAGCAGCACCGCGTCGTACTCCCGGCGCAGTTCCTCGGCGGAAACATCCTCCCCCACTGCCGTGCCGGTGCGGAAAGCCACCCCTTCCGCCTCCATCAGACGAACCCGGCGCTGCACGATCTTCTTATCCAGCTTCATATTGGGAATGCCGTACATCAGCAGTCCGCCGGGACGGTCAGCCTTCTCGAATACCGTCACGGAATGCCCTCGGCGGTTCAGTACATAGGCCGCCGCCAGCCCAGAGGGGCCGCTGCCCACCACGGCGACCCGCTTTCCCGAACGGGTTCGGGGCGGCTGCGGCTGCATCCAGCCTTTCTCAAAGCCTTCCTCAATGATCGAAAGCTCGTTTTCCCGGACGGTCACGCTGTCCCCGTTCAGGCCGCAGGTGCAGGCCGCTTCGCAGAGCGCCGGGCAGACCCGCCCCGTGAACTCCGGGAAACAGTTGGTTTTGGTCAGGCGATCCAGCGCGTGGCGGGTATTGCCCAAATACAGCATATCGTTCCATTCCGGAATCAGGTTGTGCAGCGGGCAGCCCGTTACCATGCCGCCCAGCTCCACGCCGCTCTGGCAGAAGGGCACCCCGCAGTTCATGCAGCGGGCCGCCTGCCTGCGCCGCTCCTGCAGCGGCAGCGGCGTATGAAACTCCTCAAAGCTGCCGATGCGCCCGGCAGGCTCCTGCGCCGGAGTATTGCGGCGCTCATAGAGCAAAAATCCATCTTTTTTTCCCATCTGCGCTCACCTGCCCTCCGTCGTTTCCCGGAACGCTTCCAGTTCCGCTTCCTCCCGGGTCATGCCCTGCCCTTCGTAGCGGGCGATGGCACCCAGCATTTTGCGGAAATCCCGGGGTATGATCTTCTTGAATTTTCCGGCGGATTCCGCAAAGTTTTCCAGCAGGCGGCGGCCCTTTTCGGAGCCGGTCTCCCGCACATGGGCTTCGATCATACCGCGCAGGGCCTCCATATCGTGCTCGGAGGTCAGCTTCTCGATCTCCACCATCTGTTTGTTCACCCGCAGGTACAGGTCATGGTTCTCGTCCAGCACGTACGCCACGCCGCCGGACATGCCCGCGGCGAAGTTCCGCCCCGTTTTGCCCAGTACGGCCACGCAGCCGCCGGTCATGTATTCACAGCCGTGGTCGCCCACGCCCTCCACCACGGCTGCTGCGCCGGAGTTGCGCACGGCGAAGCGCTCGCCCGCCACGCCGCAGACGTAGGCCTGTCCGCTGGTCGCGCCGTACAGCGCCACGTTGCCGATGATGATGTTTTCATCCGCCTGGAAGCGGGCGTTTTCCGGCGAACGGACCGCCAGCTTGCCGCCGGACAGGCCCTTGCCGAAATAATCGTTGCTGTCGCCGGTCAGGCGGATGGTCACGCCCTTCGGAATAAACGCGCCGAAGGACTGGCCGCCGCCGCCTGCTGCCCGGATGGTGTAGGTATCCTCTTTGAGGGATGTGCCGTGAACGCGGGTCACTTCGCTGCCGAAAATGGTGCCGAAGGCCCGGTCCGTGCTGGAAACGTCCAGCTCGACGCTCTGCGGCTTCACACTTTTCAAGTTCAACTTTTTCAGCAGCACCCGCTCGTCCACCGTCTTTTCCGTATGGAAGTCGAAGGTGTCCTCCGGGCGTCGGTATTCGTTGATGCACCGGCCGACGATCCGACTCATGTCGATGGACGCGGCCCGGCGGGTAACTTGATGCTGCCGTACCCGCAGCAGGTCGCCCCGGCCGATCAGTTCCTTCACGCTGCGTACGCCCAGCCGCGCCATGATCTCCCGCAGCTCCTCCGCCACGAAAAGCATGAAGTTCATCACATATTCCGGCTTACCCTTGAAGCGCTTGCGCAGCTCCGGATTTTGGGTGGCGATGCCCACCGGGCAGGTATCCAGATTGCATACCCGCATCATCACGCAGCCCATGCAGACCAGCGGCGCGGTAGCAAAGCCGAATTCCTCCGCGCCCAGCATGCAGGCGATGGCCACGTCCCGGCCGCTCATGAGCTTGCCGTCGGCCTCGATGGCCACCCGGGAACGCAGGCCGTTCAGAGAAAGCGTCTGATGCGCCTCCGCCACGCCCAGTTCCCAGGGCAGACCCGCATTGTGGATGGAGGTGCGGGGAGCCGCGCCGGTGCCGCCGTCGCTGCCGGAGATCAGGATCACCTGTGCCCCGGCCTTGGCTACGCCCGCGGCCACCGTGCCCACGCCCGCCTCACTGACCAGCTTGACGGAAATCCGCGCCCGCCTGTTGGCGCACTTCAGGTCGTAGATCAGCTGCGCCAAATCTTCAATGGAGTAAATATCGTGGTGCGGCGGCGGGGAGATCAGGCTCACGCCGGGGGTGGACAGCCGGGCCTTGGCGATCCACGGGTACACCTTGCCGCCGGGCAGATGGCCGCCCTCGCCGGGCTTCGCACCCTGCGCCATTTTGATCTGAATTTCTTCGGCGCTCATCAGATATTCGCTGGTCACGCCGAAACGGCCGGAGGCGACCTGCTTGATCTTGGAGCCGCGCTCCGTGTTCAGACGCTCTTCCATTTCGCCGCCCTCTCCAGAGTTGGAACGTCCGCCCAGCCGGTTCATGGCCTCTGCCAGACATTCGTGGGCCTCCTGCGAAATGGAACCGTAGGACATGGCCCCGGTCTTGAACCGCTTCACGATCTCGGAAGCAGGCTCCACCTCTTCCAGCGGAACGGGAGTGCATTGGTCAAACGCGAATTCCAGCGTGCCGCGCAGCGTGTGGGGCCTTGTCTCGTCGTCCACCATGGCAGTGTACTGGCGGAAACGCTCCATGCTGCCCTCCCGCACGGCTCTTTGCAGCGTGACGATGGTCTGGGGATTGTAAAGGTGGTCTTCCTTGTCACAGCCACTGCGCAGGCGGTGATTGCCCAGCGAATCCAGCGTGGTGTCCGTTTCCAGATCCAGCGGGTCGAAAGCCCGGTTATGGCGGTACTCCACGTCCTCGTTGATTTCTTCCAGCCCGATGCCGCCCACCCGGGAAACAGTGTTGGTAAAATAGCGGTCGATCACGTCCTGACGGATGCCCACCGCTTCGAAAATTTGGGCGCTCTGGTAGGACTGCAGCACGGAAATGCCCATTTTGGACGCGACCTTGCTCACGCCCTGCACCACCGCGCCGATATAATCCTGTTCGGCGGCATGGCGATCCTTGTCTAAAAGGCCTTTTTCGATCAGCTCGTCCACACATTCCAGCGCCAGATAAGGGTTGATGGCCCGGGCACCGTAGCCCAGCAGCAGGGCGAAATGATGCACGTCCCGAGGGTCGGCAGTCTCCAGAATAACGCTGATGGCCGTGCGGCGGCGGGTATTGATGAGGTGATGCTCCAGCGCCGACACCGCCAGCAGGGACGGAATGGCCATGTGGTTCTCATCCACGCCCCGGTCGGACAGGATCAGGACATTGGCCCCATTCTTGTACGCCCGGTCACAGGCCACGAACAGGTGATTCAGCGCCCGTTCCAGCGGCTCAGCCCGATAATACAGAATGGAAATATTCGCCACCCGCAGGGACTTCTGCTTGGCGCTGCGGATGCGCAGAAGGTCGGCATTAGACAGGATCGGCTGTTCCAGCCGCAGCACGGCGCAGTTCTCCGGCTTGTCCTCCAGCAGGTTGCCGTCGCTGCCCACGTATACCGCCGTATCGGTGACGATCTTTTCCCGAATGGCGTCGATAGGCGGGTTGGTGACCTGTGCGAAAAGCTGCCGGAAGTAGGAAAACAGCACCTGATGCTTTTCCGAAAGCACGGCCAGCGGAATATCCGCCCCCATGGAGGCTGTCGGCTCCGCGCCGGTGCGGGCCATGGGAAGGATGACCTCCTTCACGTCCTCATAGGTATAGCCGAAAGCCTTGTACAGCCTGTCCCGTGCGGACTGCTCCAAGGGCGGAATGGCATGGTTGGGCAGCGGCAGGTCGTTGAGCGAAAGCAGGTTGCCGTCCAGCCATTCGCCATAGGGCTGGCGGGCGGCGTATTCTTCCTTCAGCTCGCCGTCCTCGATGATGCGCTTCTGCACCGTGTCCACCAGCAGCATCTGGCCGGAACGCACCCGGGCTTTCTTCACGATCTTTTCCGGGGGAATGTCCAGAACGCCCACTTCGCTGGAAAGCACCAGCATTCGGTCTTCGGTAATATAGTAGCGGGAGGGCCGCAGCCCGTTGCGGTCCAGCACCGCGCCCATCACGTCGCCGTCGGAGAACAGAATGGAGGCGGGGCCGTCCCAGGGCTCCATCATGGTGGCGTAGTAGCGGTACAGATCGCGCCGGGTGCGGGAAATATCCCGTTCGTTCTGCCACGGCTCCGGGATGGTCATCATCACAGCCAAGGGCAGGGGCACGCCGTTCATCATCAAAAATTCCAGCGTATTATCCAGCATGGCCGAGTCGCTGCCTTCGCCGTTGATAACAGGCAGCACCTTGTCCATATCGCTTTCCATCAGCGGAGAGCTGAGGGTCTCCTCCCGGGCGATCATCCGATCCACGTTTCCGCGAATGGTGTTGATCTCGCCGTTGTGCAGGATGAGCCGGTTGGGGTGCGCCCGCTCCCAGCTGGGGAAGGTATTGGTGGAAAAGCGGGAATGCACCATGGCAATGGCGCTGGTGAAGTCTTCGCTTTGCAGGTCAGGATAAAAGGCCCGAAGCTGGCTGACCAGAAACATTCCCTTATAGACCACGGTACGGCTGGACAGGGAGCACACGTAGGTATCGGCGTTGCTCTGCTCAAAGGCCCGGCGAACCACATACAGCCGCCGGTCAAAGTCAACGCCCTGCTTCAGATAGGCAGGCCGGGCGATAAAGCACTGCTCGATGACGGGCATACAGGCCCTTGCCCGTTCGCCTAATACCTCCGGGCAGACGGGAACCGTCCGCCATCCCAGAAAACGCAGCCCTTCCTTCTGGGTCACGATCTCCATCAATTTCCGAGCCTGCGCCCGTTTCAGATGGTCGGCGGGCAGAAACAACATTCCCACGCCGTAATCCCGCTCGGCGGGCAGGTCGAAGCCCAGCTCCAGACGGCTGAAAAAAGCGTGGGGAATCTGCGTCATGATGCCCACGCCGTCGCCGGTGCTGCCGTCAGCGTCCTTGCCCGCGCGATGCTCCAGCTTTTCTACAATTTTCAATGCCTGATCCACCGTGCTGCGGGTCTTGAGGCCCTCTATGCTGACCACGGCTCCGATACCGCAGGCATCGTGCTCCATCTGGGGAAGATACAGGCCCTGATGGGCGGCTTCTTCTTGCGTTTTCACGATTTCAGCCCCTTTGTCGGTCAATGATCTCCGCAGCCACCTCCGCCATTTTCCGGCGGGTGGTCATGCTCCGCTTCTGCAGATAACGGTGGGCTTCTTCCTCCGTCATCAGCCTGACTTCCTGCAAATAAATTTTCGCCTGACGGATCAGCTCCTGATCGGCGGCGCTCTGCTTGGGACGAGCCATTTCCATTTCGGAAAGCTGTTCCAGCATCCGCACAGAGGCGGTCAGGTCATGCTGGTTCACCGGCAGCGGCAGTCGGAAAATTCGCGGATTTTCGCACATTTCCAGCTGGTTGGGCTTAGCCACCACCAGCATACAGGCCAGCCCGTCCAGATCATCATAGAGCTGGTCAGCGGTGCAATCCGCCAGCTTCACGCCGCAGACCACCACGCCGCCACCCATGAAATGCACGGCCCGCAGCACCTCCGCGCCCGTGCGGCAAGAGGCGCGCACAGGAAAAGAGGAGGCCGCAAACAGCTCGCACACCCGCTGCCTGGTCACTTCCGATTCAAAGGCAACGATCAGCCGACTCATAGGGCATCCTCTCCTTATTCCAAAAAGATTCAAAATAGGGCTTTCCTTCCGCCGGGGCGTTCGTCCTCGGCAGCCCCGGCGGAAGGAACGGAAAGCATTTCTTAGTAGGCGATCAGGTACTTGCCCAGTTCCCAATCGCTGACATGGGTGCGGTACTCATCCCATTCCTTTTCCTTGCCCGCCACATACTGGCTGACAATGTGCTCGCCCAGCGTGTCGCAGATCAGCTTATCCTTCTGGAACGCCACTACCGCGTCATGCAGAGTTCCGGGCAGACTGTGAATGCCCTTGGATTCGCGCTCGGCGGGGGTCATGGCGAAGATGTTCTCGGTGATCTCGGCGGGCGGCGTCAGCTTGCGCTCGATGCCGTCCAGACCGGCGGCCAGACACACTGCCAGCGCCAGATAGGGGTTGCAGGAGGGATCGGGGCAGCGCAGCTCCACGCGGGTCGCCTGTCCGCGGGCGGCGGGGATGCGGATCAGTGCGGAACGGTTGGAAGCGGACCATGCGGTATAGCAGGGCGCTTCATAGCCGGGCACCAGCCGCTTGTAGGAGTTGACCAGTGGGTTCAGGATGGCATTCATGCTGCTCACGTGGGTCAAAAGGCCCGCGATGAAATGATACGCATCGGCAGATAGCTTCTTCTCGCCGTTTTCATCGAAGAACACGTTCTTGCCATCCTTGAACAGGGACATGTTGGTATGCATACCGCTGCCGTTGATGCCGAAGATGGGCTTGGGCATGAAGGTGGCATGAAGGCCGTTCTTCTGGGCCAGCGTCTTAACGGCCAGCTTGAAGGTCATAATGTTGTCGGCGGCAGTCAGGGCCTCGGCGTACTTGAAGTCGATCTCATGCTGACCGGCGGCCACTTCGTGATGGGAAGCCTCAATTTCGAAGCCCATCTTTTCCAGCGTCATGCAGATTTCCCGGCGAGTGCTTTCGCCGTGATCCAGCGGGCCCAGATCAAAGTAACCGGCTTCATCGTTGGTGGCGGTGGTGGGCTTGCCCTCTTCGTCCGTCTGGAACAGGAAGAACTCGCACTCCGGGCCTACGTTGAAGCTGTAGCCCATATCAGCCGCCTTCTTCAGCACCCGCTTCAGCGCGCCCCGGGGATCGCCCACGAACGGCGTGCCGTCGGGATTGTACACATCGCAGATCAGGCGGGCCACCTTGCCCTGCTGGGGCCGCCAGGGCAGTACGGTGAAAGTATCCAGATCAGGACGCAGGTACTGGTCGGATTCCTGGATGCGCACAAAGCCCTCGATGGAGCTGCCGTCGATCATGATCTCATTATTGACCGCCTTCTCGATCTGAGAAGCCGTAATGGCCACGTTCTTCAGCTGACCAAAAATATCGGTAAACTGCATACGGATAAACTCCACATCGTCCTCATGCACCATCCGAATGATGTCATCCTTGCTGTACCTGCTCATGATGAAACCCTCCTTAAAAATAAGCAGAGCAAGGCGTGCCGTACACAGCACCCTTGCTCTGCAATGCGTGTATGATAGCAGATTCCATTTTTCCCGTCAAGAGAAAATGAACGATGAAAGTGTTTTTTTTTCGTTTTTCGTTTTATTTTCCAAGCAGCAAAAAAGGCCGCGTTCCCCGGATTTTCCCGGAAAATGCGGCCCGCTTTTTCGCCCTTACAGGACGTTAGTTACCAACCAGCCCACGGCCACTAGAGCCGCGGCGTAGCCAAGTCCCACCAGTTTTCTCTTCAAAATGCGCTGTGCCATTGCTCCGCCTCCATTCGTTCTGTCAAAAATGCATTGTAGTTAGTTTTGATTAACCACAACATGATATTATCATTTCTATAACGGATTGTCAACCATTGATCTTCGTTTTTGTTCCTCCTATCAGCAGGGCAGCTTTTTTCAAAAAAGAGCACAGAAAAACCGCCGGGATTTCTCCCGGCGGTGATGATTCGATTTTCAGCAAACCTTAGCGGCTCAGCAGGGTCACTTCGGTCTCCTTGTCGAAGAAATGCAGGTGGTTCACGTCGAAGGCGACCTGCACATCCTGACCGGCGCGGCTGGTGGTGCGGGGGTTGACGCGAGCGATGATGTTCTCGTCCTTGCCGCTGGTGGACAGGTACAGATAGGTCTCAGAGCCCATCAGCTCGGTCACTTCAACCTTGGCGTTGATGACGGCGCTGCTGGCGGTCTGCACGAACACGTCTTCGTCATGGATGTTCTCAGGACGGATGCCCATGATCACTTCCTTGCCGATGTAGCTCTCGTCAGTGAACTTGCTCAGCTTGCTGGTGGGGATGGTGATCTTGTTGTCGCCGAACTTGGCCACAACGTCATTGCCTTCCTTCTCCAGGGTCACGTTGAAGAAGTTCATCTGGGGGCTGCCGATGAAGCCGGCCACAAACAGGTTGGCGGGATAGTCGTACAGGTTCTGGGGGCTGTCCACCTGCTGGATGAAGCCGTCCTTCATAACCACGATACGGGAAGCCATGGTCATAGCTTCGGTCTGGTCGTGGGTAACATAGATGAAGGTGGTCTGCAGACGCTGGTGCAGCTTGGTGATCTCGGTACGCATGGCAACGCGCAGCTTGGCGTCCAAGTTGGACAGAGGTTCGTCGAACAGGAAGACCTTGGGCTCACGGACGATAGCACGGCCCAGAGCAACGCGCTGACGCTGGCCGCCGGACAGAGCCTTGGGCTTACGGTTCAGCAGGTGAGCGATGTCCAGGATACGGGCGGCTTCTTCCACGCGCTGCTTGATCTCAGCCTTGGGGGTCTTGCGCAGCTTCAGACCGAAAGCCATGTTGTCGAACACGGTCATGTGGGGATACAGAGCGTAGTTCTGGAACACCATGGCGATGTCGCGATCCTTGGGAGCGACGTCGTTGACCAGCTTGTCGCCGATGTAGAGTTCGCCGCTGGAGATTTCTTCCAGACCGGCCACCATGCGCAGGGTGGTGGACTTACCGCAGCCGGAAGGTCCGACCAGCACGATGAATTCCTTATCTTCGATCTCCAGGCAGAAATCGCTGACAGCAGTCACATTGCCAGAATATACTTTGTAAATGTGGTTCAAAGACAGACTTGCCATTCTTGTTTCCTCCTTATAATGTTCATCCGTACGCCTTACGAGGGGAATGGCGTATCTCAATGACGTACCTGTATTATAACGAAAAACTCCCCGGAATGTAATTGACTATTTTTACTAAGATTGACCCCTCGGTTTGTTCATGATGTACACGTTGGCGAAATTATCGCCATATTCTTTCATTCATTTCGTAAAGCGTCCGCCGGCTTCAGCCGGGCCGCCCGGGAGGCGGGAACTACACCGGAGATCAGTCCGACCGCCAGCGCACAGGCAAAAACGGCGGCGCAGTCTCCAGCCATCAGCACCGGGTGAAGGCCGATGCTGCCCGCGGCCGCCTGTATAAGAAAAACGCCGGTCAAAATGCCCAGAACGCCGCTGACCGCCGCGTAAATCAGGGCTTCCATCAGGAACAGGCGGCAGACCTGCCCCGGCTCCGTGCCCAGTGCCATCATCACGCCGATCTCCCGGCGGCGTTCCCGGACGCTGACCAGCAGGATGTTCATCACGCCGATGCCGCCCACCAGCGTGCAGATGAACGCCACCCATTGGAGAACTTCCACAAAAACGGCGATCACACTTTCGGCGGCTTCGCTCTGCACCTGCAAAGTCAGCGTCTCCGCCTCCACGCCCCGGCTGCGTTTCAGCACCCGCGTTGCATTCCGGGCCAGCTCGTCGGGCGTGAGCCGGTCGTCCGTCAAAAGGGTAATTTGGGAAAGACTGCTCCCAACACTGTCCGAAAGCGTTTCCAGCGGAACAAAGGCGGCGCGGTTCCAGTCCAGTCCGGAGGCACGATCCTCCATCCGAAGAACGCCCGCGCAGCGAAACAGCATTCCTCCGGCAGAAACCAGTGTCCCCGGGCCGCCGCCCAGCTCTGCGGCCAGTGTTTCGCCCAGCAGGATCCCATTGCCGCCCTGTTTCCATTCCTGTACAGGGATCATCTTCCCCAGTGTCACGGCGGAACCCGCCATTTGCAGACAGACCAAGTCGCAGCCGACCAGCAACGTCTCGCTTTCCTTATCTCCCACGGCAATTTTGACCGGGACGGTCAGCTGCTCCGCCGCGGCAACCTTCAATTCCCGTTTCAGCAGTGCGCCGTCGCCGCGCATCAGCGGTTCCTCCTGACGGGCGGCGGTCAGCCACACCCGGTCAATGCCCAGCCGGGTCATTTCCGCCCTGACCTGATTCCGTCCCGCCGTGCCCAGCGTCAGAACCGCCAGAATCGCCCCGATGCCGATGGACATTCCCAGCACGGTCAGCAGCGAGCGCACCGGCGCGGAAAAAATATTGCGGAAGCTGAGCTGCCATTGGTCGCGCCATTTCACTGCTTCGGCGCCTCCTTAACAGGGCAGCCGGGTGTCAGACGGCTTTCCTCCGGGTTCAGGATCACCCTTTTGCCCAGCAATTCTTCCGGCACCTGCACCATCTGCCCGGCGCAGTCCGGCTCCTCCAGCGCATAATGAATCGCCGTACCGTTTTCCGCCAGCCAAAGGCAGCCGTCCCCGTCCACGGCTTCCTGCGGAACCAGCGGGACGTCTGGCCGGCTTTCCTGAACCAGCTCCACCACGCAGCGCTGCCCCGGCTCCGCCGTCAGCGGATTTTCCGGGTCAAAAACAAGCCGCTGGATGCTTTGCCCGGTAGATGTGTCCGTTTCCGGCGCGCCGATAGCGGTCAGGCGGGCTTCCCCCACGGCCTGTCCTTTCGAGTCCATGATCGTGGCTTCAGCGCCTGTGCCGATTTTCGAAACGATTGTGGTTCGGCAAACTGCCGCCACGTTTTTTTCGGTGCTGTGGACGATTGCCAGCAGCTCTCCGGCGTTCAGCAGTTCCCCCTCCTGCCGGTACACCGGGCCCATCACGCCATCCTGTTCCGCCCTTATCTGCTTGAGGGTAATCGACTGTTTCAGTGCCGCCTCCTGACTTTCCAATTCCAGCTGTTCCGACAGTTTCCACAGGATCGCCTCCTGTCCAAAGGCCGACACGGCTTCCTCCATCACATGGCGGCTTGCGCTCAGGCGTTCCAACGCCGCTTCCTCCTGACTGGTATCCAAGGCAAACAAAAGTTGACCTTTCCGGACGTTTTCACCTTCCTGCGCGCAGACTCGTCGCAGCACGCCCCCTTGCAGACAGACGGCGGGCTGCTGTTGCCGGTACTGCACCACGCCCTCCGCAAGGGTCGTTTTCGTCCATTCTCCCCGGCGGACAATAGCGGTTTGCACCGGGATTTTAGGCGTATAGGGCAAAAGAAAAAGCGTCGTCACCGTTGCCAGGGTCACGGCGATAACGCTCAGGGATGCTTGGGTTCTGGTCATGCTTTTCCCTCCCGGCGGCAGATTGGCTAACACTATTGTGGCCGATAGCGTGCGAAGCACACGTGCCAAAAGAAGGAGGAAAAGGGAGGTTGATGTACCTACGGTGTTGAAGGAAAATTCGCGTCTTGCGGGGCGTTCGTTTTTTAAAGGGGAAAATGTTCAGGAGCAGCCGCTAGCGTACACGGCAGTTCGGGCCGCGCCGACGGTTTTCCCCGCGGAAAAGTTCCTGACTGTATCGGTGAAATCCAAATTTGTTGAATTTTTTTCTGCGGGGGGTCTGACGCGCCGACCACGTCGCGGATTGGGTCTTGCCGTCCCACGGGATTGTTGATTGCTTCGGCAGAAACGAACCGAAGGGATGCAGGGGCGAGCAGAAAGCCCCCTGTCTGCGTCGGTGAAAGTCAAATTTACTAATAATTTTTCCTGCCGGGGGCTGACGCGCCGACTCCGGCGCGGGAGTGGGACTTGCCGTCCCATGGGGCGCTCACACTTTTCTTTCGATG
>URJB01000035.1 GCA_900548145.1 uncultured Eubacteriales bacterium
AGGGCTTTCCGCTCGCCCTTTGGAAACCTTCGGACGCCAAAGTTGGCAAGAAACCCATGGGACGTCAAATCCCACTCCCTCGCCGTAGTCGGCGCGCCAATCCCCCCCTATCCCCTTTACTCCCATCCTTCCTCCAACGGCTTTATCAGCCGAAAATGCTCCCTGTGGAACTCCAATAGCCCTTCGTCCCGCAGATGACAGAGCTCCGCCGATAAGCCGCTTCGATCCACCGATAAATAGTCCGCTAACTGCTGCCGTGAAAAGGCAATGTCAAATTCAGCGCCGCCCTGCCGCCGGGCGCAGGCCGATAAGTAGGAAAGGACCTTTGCCCGGGTGCTGCGCTGGCCCATGTGGGTGATCTTCTCGTTCAGACGGAGATTTTTTCCCGCCAGATTCACCAGAAAATTCTGTAAAAACCGCGCTCCGCCCGTATGGGCGGAAAGACCGCCGGTCAAAATCCCCTGCGTTTCCAGAAACAGCGCCTCGCAGGGTTGGCTGGCCGCTACATCCACGTTCAGCGCCGCGCCGGGCAGACAGGCGAAAGTCTCGGCAAAACAGTCCCCCGGACGCAGAGAGGACAGGATGTTCTGGTTGCCCCAGAAATCCTCCTGCCGCACCAGCGCGCCGCCGCTTAAGAGCACCCCGAAGGCCCGGACGGGTTGTCCTGCCCGCAACAGTAACTCCTCCCGGTCAAAAGCACGCATTTCTCCGTGCAGCGCCGAAAGAAGGGATTCAGTTTCCTCTTCCGTCAGCCCCGTAAACAGGGATGTGGAACGAAGCAGCGGTAAAATTTCTCGCATGGGCTTTTTCCTTTCGTTGAAAATTCAACAGACAATCCAGCTGAATTGTAGTAGACTGAACGTGCAAAGTCAAGCGGGGATAACGCTCCCGAAGAATCGGCTTTGCGGGGCCGCAGGGGCCTTGCCCCGAAGCGACCGAACTTTTGGGAGGGAAGAATATGATTCGCAAAATTATCCATATTGATGAGGAAAAATGCAACGGTTGCGGCGCGTGTGCGTCCGCCTGTCAGGAAGGGGCCATCGCCATGGTGGACGGCAAGGCCCGGCTGATGCGGGACGATTACTGCGACGGACTGGGCAACTGCCTGCCCGCCTGTCCCACGGGCGCGATCACCTTTGTGGAGCGGGAAGCGGCCGCTTATGACGAGGCGGCGGTGGAAAAACACCTGAAGGAGCGGGCGGAAAAGGCACTGGAACACGCCAAACCAGTTCACGGCGGCTGCCCCGGCATGATGGCCCGGGCCATTCGCCGGGAAAACGCCCCCGCGCCCGCCGCCACGCAGGAGATGCCCAGCCAGCTTTCCCAGTGGCCGGTGCAGATCCGTCTGGTGCCGGTGAATGCGCCCTATTTCGATGGGGCCAAGCTGCTGATCGCCGCCGATTGTACGGCCTATGCCTACGCCAATTTCCATCAGAAGTTCATTCGGGGACATATCGTGCTGGTGGGCTGCCCCAAGCTGGACGATGTGGACTATGCGGACAAGCTGACGGAGATCATCCGTCAGAACGACATTCGCAGCGTTACCGTGGCGCGTATGGAGGTACCCTGCTGCGGCGGACTGGAACGGGCCGCCAAGACGGCGCTGCAGCAAAGCGGAAAGTTCATTCCGTGGAATGTGGTCACCATTTCTACCGATGGTCGAATTTTGGACGAATAAGGAAACTGTCCCGCCGCTTCGATACGCGGCGGGTTTTCATTTGTCCTTTCCTGTGCTATAGTGAGGGAACGGCGCGGAAGCGCCGAACCATCACCGCCGAAAACGGCATAGGAGAAACCGATGATCGATCATATTCAGATCCGCGGCGCGCGGGTCCATAATTTGAAAAACGTCGATGTAGACGTACCGCTGAACCAGATCGTGGGCATTGCCGGGGTCTCCGGCTCCGGGAAGTCCTCGCTGGCGCTGGGCGTACTGTATGCCGAAGGCTCCCGGCGCTATCTGGAATCCCTGTCCACCTATACCCGGCGGCGCATGACGCAGGCCGCACAGGCGCAGGTAGACGAGGTGCTGTACGTCCCCGCTGCGCTGGCACTGCACCAGCGGCCCGGCGTGCCCGGCATCCGCAGCACCTTCGGCACGGGAACGGAGCTGTTGAACAGCCTTCGGCTGATGTTTTCCCGGCTGGCCAGTCACCGCTGCCCCAACGGCCATTATCTGCCGCCCACCTTGGAGGTAGCCGCCGGGCACGAGCTTTGCTGCCCGGAATGCGGCGCAAAGTTTTATGCCCCGTCCGCGGAAGAACTGTCCTTTAATTCGCAGGGCGCGTGTCCTTCCTGCGACGGCACGGGCACGGTGCGCACGGTGGACTTGGCGTCGCTGGTGCCGGACGACAGCCTGACCATCGACGAAGGGGCGGTCGCCCCGTGGAAAACGCTGATGTGGTCGCTGATGACCGACGTGTGCCGCGCCATGGGCGTTCGGACGGACGTGCCCTTCCGGGAGCTGACGGCGGAGGAAAAGGAGATCGTCTATCACGGCCCGGCGGTGAAAAAGCACATTTTCTATAAACCAAAAAATTCCAACGACGCGGCGGAGCTGGATTTCACCTATTACAGTGCCGTCTACACGGTGGAAAACGCTCTGGCCAAGGTGAAGGACGAAAGCGGCATGAAGCGGGTGGAGCGTTTCCTGAAACAGGAGACCTGCCCGGAATGCGGCGGCACCCGTCTGTCGGAAAAGGCCCGCGCCCCGAAGATGCGGGGGCTGACGCTGGCGGAGGTCTGCCAAATGCCGCTGAACCAGCTGAATCAGTGGGTGGCCGATGTGCCCGCTTCCCTGCCGGAAAGCATGAGACCCATGGCGCAAAGCATCTGCGACTCCTTTCACCTGACGGCCCGGCGGCTGCTGGAGCTGGGACTGGGGTACCTGACGCTGGATCGGGCGGCAGCGACCCTGTCCACTGGCGAGCGCCAGCGGATGCAGCTGGCCCGCGCCGTGCGCAACCGTACCACCGGCGTGCTCTACGTGCTGGACGAGCCCTCCATCGGGCTGCATCCGGCCAATCTGGCGGGCCTGACCGGCGTGATGCAGGACTTGATCGCCGACGGCAACTCCGTGGTGCTGGTCGATCATGACACGCAGCTGCTTTCGGAGGCGAATTGGATGATTGAGATGGGGCCGGAGGCGGGGGCCAACGGCGGCCGGGTGATCGCTCAGGGTACGCCCGCGGCGCTTGCTGAAGATTCCGCGTCCCGTATCGGGCCGTTTCTGGCGGGAACGGCGCAGGTGGCACGGACGCGCTGCCCAGCGGAGGAGCTTTTCTCGCAGGGGACGATTCGCTTGTCTACCCGGGCCATCCATACGGTGAAGCCGCTGGAAGTCCGTATGCCCAAGGGGCGGCTGACGGTGGTGACGGGCGTGTCCGGCTCCGGCAAGACCACGCTGGTGCTGGAAAGCCTTGCGCCCGGGCTGAACGCCGCCATCCACGGCGAAAAGCTGCCGGAGCACGTGGCCGGAGTGGAGGCGGAGGGCGTTCGGCAGGTGAAGCTGATCGACGCAGCCCCCATCGGCATCAACGTGCGCTCCACCGTGGCCACTTATGCCAACGTCCATGACGAGCTGCGGAAGGTCTTTGCCAGGACGGCGGACGCGAAGACGCTTGGGTATAAGGCCGGGGATTTTTCCTACAACACCGGCAAGCTCCGCTGCCCGGTCTGCGACGGCACGGGGATCATTAGTCTGGACGTGCAGTTCCTCCCGGATGTGGAAATTCCCTGCCCGGAATGCCGGGGAAGCCGTTACAGCCGGGAAGCCCAGCTGGTGCGGCACGGAGACCATACCCTGCCGGACTGGATGGACATGGACGTGAACACGGCGCTGGAAGCCTGCGACGGGCTGAAGCTGATCCGGCAACGGCTGCAGGTACTCAAGGAACTGGGGCTTGGCTATCTGACGCTGGGTGAAGAAACGCCCAGTCTTTCCGGCGGCGAGGCTCAACGGCTGAAATTGGCCGAGGAAATGGGCAAGACCCAGTCGGATTCTGTTTTCATCTTTGACGAGCCCACCATCGGTCTGCATCCGCTGGATGTGCAGACCCTTCTGCGGGTCTTTCAGGCGCTGCTGGACCACGGCGCGACGGTGGTCGTCATCGAGCATGATCTGGACGTGATCCGCAGTGCCGATTACCTGATCGACATGGGCCCCGGCGGCGGGGAAGAAGGCGGACGGATTGTGGCCGTCGGCACGCCGGAGGAAGTGCGGCAGGTGCGGGAAAGCGTAACGGCAAGGTTCCTGTAATGGGTTCAGAAAGAAGGAGATACGATGCTGTTTGAGGACGTGACGATCGCGGTGCAGCCCTGCGCCGCCGCCCCGAAGGACGAAAGCCCGGTGCTGTGCTTTCAGCCGGGACAGGTGCTGTTGGTTGAAAAAGAGGGCGTTCCCTGTCTGCCGGTCTACCGGCAGGTCAAACCCCTGTTGCCGGAGGGAACCGTCCTGATCGCGCTGCTGACGGCGGACGGACAGGCGGTCTTTACGCCCGATCCGCTGGGGGACGAGGTCATCCCCCAAGGAAACGGCCTGTCCTATGGGCCGATGCGGCTGTTTCGGGAAATGGACTGCCGCTCCGGCGCTGTGCTGACCGCCGCCCATCATCTGTGGCAGTGGATGCGCCGGAATCGCTTTTGCGGCGGCTGCGGCGGCCGGATGGAACACGACGGGGCGGAGCGGGCCCTGCGCTGCCCCGCCTGCGGGCAGGTGAACTATCCCATGATCGCCCCGGCGATCATCGTGGCACTGACCTGCGGCGACGCTATCCTGCTGGCGAAGAGTGCCAACAGCCCGTGGAAACATTACGGGCTGGTAGCAGGTTATGTGGAAGTGGGCGAAACGCTGGAACAGGCCGTCCGCCGGGAAGTGATGGAGGAGGTCGGACTGCCCGTTCATCACTTGCGGTATGTAGGCAGCCAGCCGTGGGGCGTCAGCGGGTCGCTGATGTGCGCCTTTCAGGGGGAGACTGACAGCTCGCTGCCCTTGAAGATTCAGCGGAGCGAGCTGGCTGACGCCAAGTGGGTGTCCCGCGGCCAGCTTTCCGCCCCTGCCAGTACCTTTAGCGTCGCACAGGAACTGATCGAACGGTTCCGTCAAGGTAAGCTGTAAGGAAAACGAGGGAAAAGGCCGGACAGCGATTCGGAAGGTTCCGGCAAAGGGGAAAGGCGGATGCCCCGCAAGGGGAGCTTTGGAGAAGCCATGGCCACAGTGGAAGGAGAGCGCGCAGCATCGAGGGTTGAGAGCACTATGAAGCGGTACAGACCCGAAGCCGTGCCCCACAAGGGACGGGCTGCACAAGGATACGAAGCCCTGAGAACGTGGGCAGACGAAACCTTGCCGTCGTCCAAGACATATGCCAAACAGAGAGCCAGACCGTAAAATCGTGCAAAGCATCGAGAATGGGGATTGCCGCGAAGATGGGCAGCAGACCCGAAGTTACACTCCGAAAAGCGAGCCGCAAAAAGGACGCGAAGCGTCCAGCATGGGTTTCCCAAAGGCATTCTGCCGATGGAAGGGGCTTCAAACGGCACAAGCTCGAAATTTGCACCACTGACCGCTGTTCGCGGCTGAAAATTTTGATAACCTAAAAAAGAGGCGCAGGGTTTTCTTCCCATGCGTCTCTTTTTTCTATTGTTTTTATGCCCGCAAAATGGCTTCCAGCCGCAGCAGAGCATTTTCGGCGCAGCCCTCCTGCGGGGTCAGGCCGCCCTTGACCTGCTGCTCGTAGTCGAGCAGGCTCTCATAGGCCTCCTTGAGCCGGGCCCGGTCGTAGCGGCGGGCCTGCTGCTGGGTGCGGCTGACGGCAAAGGGCGGGATGCCCAGCAGCGAAGCCTGACTCTGCTGGGGTGCGCGCTCGTCCATCAGGCAGCGCATGTGGTACAGAATGCGGTATTGACGCAGCAGCATGGCCAGAATGCCGATGCGATCCTCCCCGGCCCGCACCATGTCCTTCAAAAGGCCGAAGGCCACGTCGTTGCGGCCCGCCACCTGCGCGTCCACCATCTGGAATACCGTGCATTCGGTGGAACGGGTGCAGATCGCGTCGATGTCCGCTTCCGTCACTTCTGGCCGGTCGGCCAGATAGGCGGCCAGCTTTTCCATTTCCTGCTTGAGCAGCGCCGCGTCCCGGCCTACGGTGAAGACCAGCTTGTCCGCCGTCCGAGGCGTCATCTGCTTGCCCATCCGCGCCATGGTTCTCCGGGCCCAGTCCGCGCATTCCGCGTCGCTCATGGGGGAAAAATCCACAATGGCGTTTTTCTTTTTCAGCAGCGTGTACAGCTTTTTGCGTCCGTCGGCCTTGCCCTTGACAAAAAACACCACGCAGGCGGTGGGCGGGATACGCTCCACGTATTCGGCGATCTGAGCGGCTTTGTCCTCGTTTTCCGCCTTTTTCCCGGCGGTCAGAAGGCTGCATTCCCGGATGATGACGATGCGCCTGTCCGCCATGAAGGGCAGCGTTTCGGCGGCGGCAATGAGCGCGTCGGCCTCCGGGTCGGTCAGGTCGGTCAGGTTCAGCTCCTCCAGCCCGGCGGGCAGCAGCTTCGTGCACAGCTGGCGCACCGCCTGCTGCTTGATGTATTCCTCCGTGCCCTCCATCAGGTAGACGGGCTGGATGTTTCCCTTTTTGACCTGCTCAAAAAACGCGGTATGGTTCATTCAATGCCTCCCGGTAAGGATCGTAAGCGATAGGGCCGCACCTGCAGCCGGCCGTTTTCCACAAAGAGGGTCACGTCGCCGCTCTGGTCGGTGCGCAGTACGGGAATGTTCTGCGCGGCCAAACGTTCCAGCGTTTCCGCGCCCGGCAGGGAACGGCTGGTCGAGCTGCAGCTGATGAGGGCCAGCTTGGGGCTGACAAAAGCGAGAAATTCCTCACCGCTGGAATCCCGGCTGCCGTGATGAGCCACTTTCAGCACGTCGCAGGGCGCGGCGGCGTAGCGCTCGTAGGAACCGGTCAGGTCGCTGGTGTTGAGGATGACCGCGCCGTCCAGATCGATGCGGAGCACCAGCGGCAGATCGTTGGCGTTCTGGCCCCGACGGCAGTCCCGGTCAGGCCATTTCACCTGAATGGCGGTCTTATTGTAGCGCAGCTCGTCGCCCCGCGCAAGGGACGTAATGGGAATGCCGCGTTCCCGGGCCAGCGCCAGAATGGCCAGCGAGCGCTCGTCCAGCCGCTGCTCCTCCGCGTTCCACGGCACATAGATTTGGCGAATCTGAATGCCCGCGTCCAGAATTTCGCTTAGCCCTCCGGCGTGATCCAGATGCAGGTGGGTCAGATACAGTGCGTCCAGATCGCGCCCTTCGGCCAGCAGATAGTCGATCACGGCGGAACCGTCCGAAGCGATGTCGATCCCGACAGTCTTGTCCCCGTCAAAAAGCAGCGCCGCGTCGGCCTGTCCGACGGACAGCTGAACATAGCGGGTCTCAGGGGGACGGGTCAGCCGTGTGCCGCCTACGGCAATCAGCACAGTCAACAAAATTGCCGCACAGCGGGAAAGCGGCTTCAGCCACACTCGAGGGGAAAGGAAGATCAGCAGAAGCGGTGCAGCCATCAGCCAGATGGCCGACGGCTCCGCTACACGGACAGACGCATAGGGCAGCTGGGAGAGCAGGGAAACCATGCCGGTAAAGCCCTTCGTCAGCAGAGCGGCGGCAAAGCCTACGGCAGTGCCCAGCCCGGGGATCCACGAGCAAAGCAGCGTGACGGCATAGAGGGGCACCAGCAGCCCGATCAATGGCAGCAGCAGGACGTTGACCGCTACGCCGTACAGGGGCAGCTGATGAAAATATAGCGCTGTGGGCAGCAGTACGCCCAACTGCGCCGCCAGCGAGACGCACAGTCCCCGCTTGGCCTGATGGGCCAGATGGGACAGCCGGGCGCGCAGCTTTTGCCCGCGAAAACGTCCGTGGGCTTCCGGCCAGCGGCGTTCCACCCAGCGCTGCCAACCGGGGGCCAGCAGGAGGATCGCGCCCATGGCGGAAAAAGAGAGAACGAACCCGGCGGAGTTTGCGTCCAGCGGCCGGAGCAGCAGCACCACGATCATGGCCGTGCCCAGCAGAGACAGGGACTCCGGCTTTCGATTCCAGCCCTGCGCCAGAAGCCCCAGCAGGAACATGACCGACGCACGAAGACTGGCGGCGGAAAAGCCGGTCAGCCAGCTATAAGCCAACAGGAACAGGGCCAGCAGCACAAACCGGGCTTTTCTTCCCGCCCGGAAACGGCGGAGGAGCGGCAGCAGCGCCGCCGCCAGAATGCCCACGTGCAGGCCGGACACCGCCGTGATGTGGGCGATGCCCAGCGTCCGAAAGGCGGCGGTCTCATCTTCGCTCATGGCTTCCTTGTGGTTAAAGAGCATCGCGGAAGCAACGCCCGCTTCCTCGCCCATGACCCGGGTCAGGGCAGCGTTCAGGCTGCGCCGCACCCGCTCCGCCGCATCCTGCGGACGGGCGCTCTCCGGGGTGTTTCGTACCTCCACGCCCTTGGAAATGGCAATGCCGAAGGGCATGCCGTTTTTCAGCATCCATTGGCGGAAGTCGAACCGGGGAGCGCCGCTTTTGCCGTCGGGCTGGTAGACCCGCCCCTCAAAGCGCAGCTCCGCTCCGTCGTACAGCTCCGGCGGCTCCTCTCCCTCGTAATATAAAGAACAGTAGGCCCGGCCGGAAACGCTTTCGCCGTCCAGCCGAATATCCGTCAGGGTAAAGGTCAGGCGTTCGTCCGAACGCTGCTTTGGTTCGCCGTAAACGAACCCGGTGATCTCTCCATACGTTCCCGGCGAAGGCGCGGCGGGCGTCAGACGGGGCGTCGTCCACAGCAGCCCCAGCGCCGCCACGCACAGCATGGCTCCGGCGAAGCCCTTTCGCCCGCCAAAGCGCGCAAGCAAAAACAGCCCCACGCCCGCCAAAGCCAGCGCCCACGGCCATGCGCCCGGCTGGAAAAGCGGCGCGGCAAAGCAGCCCGCCCAGAAGGACGGGCCCAGCGCCAGCATCCAGCGGTTGCGTTCCATGGGCGTGATGCCAAACGACCTCATGGGGTCAGCTTTTGCACTTGATTTCATTGGAAATTCAGATGGATTCGATCAGGCACACGGCGTGGGCCGTCATGCCCTTTTCTTCGCCCTCAAAGCCCATGCCTTCGGAGGTGGTGGCCTTCACGCTGACCTGCGATACGTCCACGCCCATGTGCCGGGCCAGATGGACCCGCATCTGGTCGATATAGGGCCGCAGCTTGGG
The DNA here is from genome assembly GCA_900548145.1 of uncultured Eubacteriales bacterium. GTDB lineage: Bacteria > Bacillota > Clostridia > Christensenellales > Aristaeellaceae > Limiplasma. The sequence continues at coordinate 9,236 of URJB01000035.1, forward strand.
CTTTTGCGCCACGATGGTCACGTCCGCGTTGACGGGACGGTAGCCCGCCTCGCCCAACGCCTCCATCACCCGATCCAGCAGCATGAGGGAGTCCGCTCCCCGGTAGCGCTCGTCCGTATCGGGAAAGAGCTTGCCGATGTCGCCCAGCGCCGCCGCGCCCAGCAGCGCGTCCATCAGAGCGTGAGCCGCCACGTCCGCGTCGCTGTGTCCCAGCAGCCCCAGCGTGTGGGGGATCTCTACCCCGCAGAGGATCAATTTTCGGCCTTCCACCAGCCGGTGTACGTCCATGCCATGCCCGATGCGGATCATGCCAGCGCCTCCTTTTCCCGGCGAAGGGTCAGAATGGCCTCGCCGAAGGCCATGTCCGCCGGGGTGGTCAGTTTCAGGTTTTCTTTGTCCCCCAGCGTCAGGTAGACGGGCAGACCGGCGTGTTCCAGCAGGGCAGCGTCGTCGGTGCCCAGAAAGCCGTCCTGCTCCGCCAATTTGTGGGCACGGCGAAGCAGCGGCAGCTGAAAGGCCTGCGGGGTCTGCATGGCCCGCAGCTCGTCCCGGTTCAGGGTCTCCAGCGCCCGCCCGTCATCGCCTGCCCGCTTGATGGTGTCCGTCACGGGAATGGCCGCCACGCCGGAGCCACGCTCCACAGCGGACTGCAGCGCCCGCCGGATCACGTCCTCCGTCACCAGCGCCCGGGCTCCATCGTGGATCATCACAATGTCCGTGTCGTCCGGCAGCGCGTCCAGCCCATGGCGGACGGACTCCTGCCGGGTGCTGCCGCCTGGCACGACCTTCTTCACGAAGGAATCCAGCCCGTAGCGGCGCAGAAGGGCGGTCATTTCGTCCTGTTCCTCCGGTCGGGCCACCACGACGGCCTCCGCGCAAAGGCCGGTAAAGGGAGCTGCTGCCCGCACGATAGCGGGAACGCCCCGCAGCGGCAGAAAAATTTTATTCTGCTTCGCGCCCATGCGGGAGCCGCTGCCCCCGCCCAAGATCACGGCGCAGACCTTCATTCGCCCACGCTCCGTTCGGCTTTGGTCTGCGCGTCCTCTTCCAGCACCTGATACATATCCTGCGCGTTTTCCTTGCGGACGGTCTCCTTAACGCTCAGGATCTTATACTTGCCTACCCGGTTGCCGAAGCGAATTTCCAGCTCGTCCCCCTCCTTCACGTCGGCGGCGGGCTTGGCTACCTTGCCGTTGATGCTGACGCGACCGCCGGAGCAGGCCTCGTTGGCCACCGTGCGCCGCTTGATGATGCGGGATACCTTCAAAAATTTATCCAGTCTCATAATGCTTGTATCCTTTCTTTGGCTGAATGACTGCGAAAAGGCGCAGAGCCAATGCCCTGCGCCTATTATGTTCGTCCCGAAAAGCCGGTTTTCCTTCTGGACGACGGTTTGTTCAGCCGAAATCAGGCCTTCTTCCTGCGGCACAGCAGCCAACCGGCGGCGCACACCAGCAGAAGCAGCGCCCACAGTACGGGCTGAGCCGAGTCGCCGGTGGTGGGCGGCAGACTGAACACGGCCAGCGAAGCGGCCTCGGAGGTCAGAGAGCATCCATCCTGATCCTGCACGATGCAGCGGAACAGAGCGCCATTGTCCTTCGCCTGAACGGCGGCAATGCGGTACTCGGCCTGAGTGGCTCCGGGGATGTCCGTCCATTTGCCGTTGGGGTCCATCCGCTGCCAGCGGTAGGCGTAGGGCTGCCTGCCCCCGGCCAGCGCCACGCTGAACAGGGCTTCTTCCCCTTCCGTCCGGGACAGGGATTCGGGCTGCTTCAGGAAGCGCAGCTCGTTGCCCAGCGACACGGTGCGCTCGTTATCAAAGTCTGAAAACTCGTTGCCCTCCTCGTTGTCGGTCAGCAGGAAGGTCACGTCGCCGCTGTCCTTTCCGGCCAGCAGCAATTCGGCGGGCAAGTCCAGCGTATAGCCGAAGTCCCGGTCGATGGCCCGCATGAAGGTGTGACTGAAGACGATTTTGCCGTCCATCGTGGCGGTCAGGGTCGGCGCGATGGTGCTGTCCGTCTGGGAGCGCCCCACGATGCTGACCCGCACATATTCCTCGCCGTCCGCATCCACATAGGGCTGGCAGTCCAGCATCAGGTCGCCCTGCCCCACACCGATCTCCTTCGAGGTGTCTTCGGGCAGCGTATTGGCCCGGCCAACGCCGATCTGGCCGGGCGCGTTGGTCACGGCATAGCCGGTCACTTCGCCCGTGGGCTGGGCGCAGACCTCGTACAAGGCCGTGTTTTCCGCTGCGTTGGCCTGCGTAACGGCGCTTCCCTGCACCAGCTTGGCATACTGGGTCATGGCGTAGACGGCTTCCAGCTCGGCGGTCAGGGAGACGGTTCCGTCCCAATCGTCGGGAATTTCGATGGCTGCTTCGTAGGTATGAACGCCGCCGGGCATCAGAAGGTCGGTATGGAGCGCTTCCTCTACCATCTGACCGTTGTCGCCGGTGGTGGTCACCAGCCAGCGGTCTCCGTTCATATCGTCATAGACGTTTTCCAGCCGGGTGACGGAATAGCCGGGGCCGTTGGAGGCAAACAGGCTGTTCACGCTGTTCTGGGGATTCTGGCAGTCCACCAGAACCTGCTGAACGATCTTGCTGCCCTGCTTGATGGTGACGCCGAAGCGGGAGATGGGCAGGTTGCCCTTGTTTTCCACGGAGAAGAGCAGCCCGGCGCTTTCGCCGGCGGTCACACAGGGGTCGCTGGAAGCCACGCCAGTAAGCTCGGCGGCGATCTTCAGCTCGAACTCAAAGCGGATCAGCCGGCGGCTGTTCACGGCGGATTCATTCAGCGTTTGGGCCTGTTCCAGATCGGTGGTGTAATAGCCGGTGCCGTCCGGCAGCAGGTGAATGCTGGCCGGGTAGTGGGACAGCTCCACCAGCGTAAAGGGCGCGCTCATGGTGTTGGTCTCCCGGTCGAAGCGCACGCACTTGACGCGGTAGCGTTCTTCCTGCTCGGCGTTGTCGGGGTCGGGGGCGATGCTCTCCGTCCAGTACAGGTAGTGAATGCCGTACCGGGAGCCGTCGTTCACGTGGGCGGTCTGGAAACGCTGGGCGTACAGGCACACGTCGTAATCCCGCACGGTAAATTCCTTGTTTCCCTGACGGGTCGCGCCCATCAGCCGGTAGCACTCCGAGCCGTCCTCCGCGAAGCCTTCCTTCAGGTAGAAAACGAACTCCCGCGCATCGTTCACGGCATATTCCACCATGTTTTCCATGAAGACCACGTGGTCGTCCAGTGCCCGTTTGGTCTTGTTCAGATGGACGGAAAGCTGCTGCTTCTCGTTCAGCCAGTAGTAGCAGGAAAGGCTGGGGTTGGAGCCATTGGAGCCGGTAATATAATCGCCGGTGAAGGTGGCGTTGGTGGGGTTGGCGGGGGTCATCCGGCGCACACCCTGCACGTTTTCGATGCCGTCGGGCACGGGGTCGATCGTGACCTGATAAGCGGTGCTGGTCTGGTCCAGATCCACGGAATGGACGGCCGTGATCTCGCCGCTCTTGATGTCCTCCCGGGCGCAGGAAGCGTTCAGGAACCAGACAGGCTCGACAGCTGCGGTGGCACTGTTGTGCCGGACAAAGTACACGATCGGGGAGGACAGATACCGCGCGGCGTTCGGCGTTTCCGTTACGTGGGGCGCGTATTTTTTCATCGCCAGCGAGCCGTTCTGAAGCTGCAGCACCGCCAGCGTCATGGTACTCTTGGAGGGGTGATCCTGTCCCTCGGTGAACACGCCGCTGAGGACGTTTACCGCCACCATATCCTGATGGCTTCGGACGGCGAAGGCGTAATCGGACGCGGTGCCCGACGGGCCTCGCTGGGCGTCGCCGCCTATGGAGGGGTAAATTTCGCCGTGCCGCGAGGAATCGTCCAGATTATACCAGATCAGCTTGGCCTGACGGCCCGTCGCCTGACCCGTGGGGGTGATCCACAGGCCAAAGGTGGCCTTTTCGGAGCCGGACTGCAGGGTGACGTACTGAATTTCCTGCGCCAGCGCGTCCGTCTGTTTGAACAGCTGCTCCTCCGACGTGGGGAACACGCCGGTTTTTCCCGTGCCTGCCGGGGGAAGCTGTTTCTTTTCGGGAATGTTGACCCCGGCGGAAAGGGCGGTAAGCGAAACCTCGCCGTTTTCCGCTCCGTTCGCCGCGTTCAGGGCGCTTGTTCCATTAGAGGAAGAGCTCCAACTGCCCTTCCAGAGCGTCCTTTTCAATTTGAGCAGGATCATCTGCGCTGTAACCTCCAGCCCGAAGCCCAGGGTAACGGACGCGCCGCTGCTCTTGCCCAGCCGCAAAAGCGGCTTGATGTTGCCGTAGAAACGGACGGCGAGGCTGAAAAAGTCCTTTACACCCACGCCGCCGCTGACGCCCAGCTCCGCCAGAATGGCGATGGTCACGCCGGTGCCGAAGTCCAGCGCCATATTGGACATGCTGGGCCAGTCGGCGGTAAGGCCGATGCTGAACGCGGTGCCCAGCGAGAAGGTGAAGTCCATCGCGCAGAAGCAGGGAATGGCCCAGATCATGAAGGGATAGGTATAGCCGCCCTTGAAGGCCATCTGCACGCCGGCGTTGCCTTTCAGACCAACTTTTTCCTTCAGACCCTCGCTGGTCGTCACCTCGGTGATGCGCCCCTGCAGGGCGGCAAAGGGCGTGAGCATGGCCTTGATGTTACCGAGGAATTTGGCGGGCTTGCTGGCACCCTGATTCTGATACACCTGATTGTTGACCGCGTTCGCGTCCCGCTCGCCCTCCCGGGCCGCTTCGTCCATGCGTTCGGTCTTGTCTTTCAGACTTTCCTGCTTCCAGCTCAGTTCTTCGCTTTCGAAGGTCTTGCCGTAGGCGTACTGGATGTAGCCGCTGGGATCGATGACCATCTGAGACTGGATGAACGGCAGACTCAAATTCATCTGCAGGTCGCCTACGAAGGGCGTGTCCGCCGGGAACTGGAAGCTGAGCCCGCCGGGGGTAAAGCTGATGAACTGATCGTTGTTGAATACCGGCTCTTCCACGTAGGCCTTTTCGATCTTCAACTGGGTCTGGAAGGTACGGTTGTAGCTCTTGGAGGGAATCTCCGCCCGGATGGAAACGGTGGAGCCGGGGGCGATCAGGCGGCAGTATTCGCCCGTAAAGGTGACGGCCTCGCCAGTGGTGAGTTTGCGGCTTTCTTCCGTTTCTTTCAGGCTGCCGTTTTCATCGTAGGTCTGGTAGACCAGATACAGGGTGCCCGTCAGCACCTGCTGACCGGGGTTTTCCAGCATCACGTCGATGGTCTGCTGGGCGTCGTTTTTGGCGGTGTAATAGATGGTGTTCTGCTGCACCACGATGTCGCTGCCGTTATAGCAGGCCATGCGCAGGTAGGGAACGCCGGTGTATTTTTCCAGACGGACGATCTCCGCCTGCCCGCCCCGCAGAGTGAGACGGCGCATTTCCCGGGTGTTGTGCTGGCTGTGGGTGACGACCACGTCCAGCGTGACCCGCCGGTTCGACGTGGGAACGAAATCCGCCACCAGAAAGGAGGCCAGTCCGTTTTCCCCGGTGGTGACGGTCTTCAGGGAACGGGGATAGCCCGTCGCCTGTACGGAGACCTGCGCGTCTTTCAGCAGCTTGCCCTCGTGATCCCGGATGATGAACCCGAACTGCTTGGTGGACAGCGTGACCACGCTGAAATCCACGCTGTTCCGCCCGTCGATATGGGCCTGTTCTTCGTTGGTCAGGGCTTCGGCCTCGGCCAGCAGCTTTTCCTCGGCCTGCTGGGTGATGGCGCCGTCCGGCGTGTCCGCGGCCTGCAGCACGTTAAGGAAGTTCAGCTCGTGGGAATCGACCGCTTCTTCGTACTGCTGATAGTAACGAACCACGGTGCCGATGATGGTCTGCATTTCCGCCACATATTCCCGTACCTTGTCGGTCAGGCGGCGTTTTTCCCGCTGGGTCAGCTCGGCGTCCGCCTCCAGCTGGTGCAGGCTGTTGAACACGGTCAGCCGCCCTGTTTCCAGCCTATCCCGGTAATGATCCAGCTGATCCCGGAACTGGCGCAACAGGTCTTCGACCCCTTCCAGCGATTGGTTGCCCAGCAGCTCAGCCTTGTCCCGGATACGCATAAGCAGGCCGCCGACCTCATCGGAAAGCAGCCATTCCAGATATTGCTGAATTTGCAGGGCGTTCATGGACGCAGAGGGGGTCATGCCTTTTTCCCAGCCCTGAATATCGCCCTCCATGGCGATCAGCTGCCGGGCCTGGGCGATCTCCTGCTGCGTCAGCGGGACATACCCGTCGGCCAGCGCGGGCAGCTGCGCCAGCAGCAGAATCAAAGTTGTCAGTAGGCAAAGAAGACGTTGCGTTTTTTTCATCCGGGGTTCCTCCTGTTCCTCTGCGGGGGAAAATTGTGAATCGACGCGACGGAAAGAAAGAGCTTTACGATAAAAACAGTATATCAAAAAAGGAAAATCCCTGCAAGTCAGGGAAAGAGGACCGGCAAACGGTTTTCCCTTTTAAGGATAGAAAATAAGCGCCCTTTTGGGGAAAGAAGGCGCTTATTTCGCTTGGGTTTTCCCGGCGGGCGGGTAGGGTGCTTCCTCGTCCGTGCGATCCATCAGAAAATCCAGACTGGTGTGGAAAAAATCCGCCAAGATCATCAGGTCGCTGACGGAGGGCAGACGCTCGCCCCGCTCATACTTGGACAAAAGGCTCTGGTCGATGCCGGTGGCGATATGCAGCGCCACTTGCGTCAGCCGCCTTTTTTCCCGTAAGCGCAGCAAATTCAACATCCTCACCGCTCCTTTTGAGGCTATTATGTCATCTTTCACATTGACAAAAAGGACAGATAGTCCTAAAAAAGAAGGTAGAAAAAGCAGAAATTCTGAGGTGCTGATGATGGATCATGACGATATGCGCATGAAAATTCGGCATCTCCATCTGGAACGCCGCATGACGCAAAAGCAGCTGGCGGATGCAATGCATGTCAGCTGTTCACTGATCGGCCACATCGAGCGCGGCTCCCGAAAACCCTCGCTGGAGACGCTGGTGAGCCTGTGTAAGGTGTTGAATATCCCAGTAGATGATCTTCTTTCTTAACAGTCACATTCTAATCGTAGATGGTATCCATTTTCTGCTAAGAATCTGGAAAGCAAAATAATACGGCGTAAAGGGCAACAGAAAAACGCGGACACGACGCTGCTTCCGTCCTGTCCGCGCCTTTGGCGTGGGCTCAGCCCACTGCCGTGTCCTGGCCGTTTCCCGCCAGATTGAGCACCTGCGTCTGCAGCTGTTCGAAGGTCAGGTCCTGATTGGACAGCTTTTCCCGCAGCTCCATCAGCTTTTGGTAGTCGCTTTCGCTGTCCTTCACGTGGACCGTGACGATGCTCTTGTCCACTGCCTGTACCCGGGCCTCGATCATTTCCTTCAGGCGGTCGGTCATCCCTTCCTGATACTGCGCGTCGTATTCCACGCCCACCACGGCGATGGTGCCCATCACCACGGCTTCCGCGCTTTTCAGCTCGGAAAGCTTTTCCACCTCTTCCGACACCTCATCGCTGACGCGCTGCGCGTCCTCCACCGTGTTCACGCCCGCCTCCATGCCCTTATCCGTGATGGTGGGGGCGGCGCTGGGCACGGGCGAGTCCGTGGCCGTCGCTGTGGGGGACGCGCTGGGGCTGACCGAGGGACTGGGGCTGGGCTGCACCATCGTGTCCGCGTTGCTGGAGCAAGCGGTGAACAGACCTACCCCTACCAGAGAGATCACCAGGAGAATCCAAATCCTTTTCAAAGCTGTTCGCCTCCTCGCGGCTATTGTGTGCAGAAGCGAAAGCGCCTATTTGCGACAATCATTGCCAGATCTGCGCATAAAAATGGAAAGAACGGCTCTACTGGAAACCGTTCGTCAGGGCAGCGGGAATTATCTCCAGCCGAATTTTATGCGGGAAGGGTTTGCACCGTCTGCCGGTTTCATGATATGATAGGGCGTAAATGCAAAGCCAGCCATGAAGGAGGAACGGGAAGCCATGCTTTATCATGATTCCTACGATGCGGAGTATCGCGACCCCATCGGCCCGGTTCCCGCGGGCGCTTCCGTCACCATCCGCTTTTTGTGCGACGAAGCGGAACACGTCACCCTGCGCACCTGGGACGGCGGCGAGGCCCGCTACCCCATGCAGCAGACCCGGGAACATCTTTTTGAAAGCACGATTCTCGTGCCTGAAAAGCCCATGCTGTTCTGGTACGATTTCATCATTCACCGGCCCGGCGGCGACACGCGCTACGGCACGTCCTACGACCAGCTGGGCGGCGTGGGGGCCTGCTACGAGGGTCAGCCCAGCAGCTATCAGATCACCGTGTACGACCCGGCCTATCAGACCCCGGAATTTCTGCGCCACGCCGTGGTGTATCAAATTTTTCCCGACCGTTTCTTCCGGGATGAAAAGGCCGGTCATCCGGGACGAAGCCGCAAGCTTAAGGTCAGCCATCCCGAGGCGGTTTTCCACAAAAAATGGGACGAAGCGCCGCTGCTGGATCCGGATCCCGTCACCGGGGACAACCGGGCGCTGGACTTCTTCGGAGGCACCCTGCGGGGCATCGCCGAAAAGCTGGACGAGCTGCAGGAGCTGGGCGTGACGGTGCTGTACTTAAACCCCATCTTCCGGGCCCGCACCAATCACCGCTATGATACCGGCGACTATGCCGAGATCGACCCCATTCTGGGCGACCGGAAGGCCTTCGACGGGCTGATCCGTGCGGCGAAGACCCGCGGAATGCGCGTCATGCTGGACGGCGTGTTCAGCCACACCGGCTCCGACAGCCTGTATTTTAACCGCTATGGCCGCTACGATTCGCTGGGCGCGTACCAGAGCACGGAATCGCCCTATTATCCGTGGTATACCTTCGAGCAGTACCCCGACCGCTACCGCACGTGGTGGGGCTTCGACACCTTGCCCGCCGTCAATAAGGAAAACGCCGATTATCAGCGCTATCTGCTGGACCCGGAGGACGGCATTTTGCCCCGCTGGGTGAAAAAAGGCGCCTGCGGCTGGCGGCTGGACGTGGTGGACGAGCTGCCCATGCCGCTGGTGTCCGCCATGCGCCACGCGGTCAAGCAGGCCGACCCGGAGGCGGTGCTGCTGGGCGAGGTGTGGGAGGATGCGTCCAACAAGGTATCCTACGGCGCGCTGCGCTCCTACTGTCTGGGCGACAGTCTGGACAGCGTGATGAACTATCCCCTGCGCCGGGCCGTGATCGACTTTTTCACCGGCAAATGCGACGCGCAGCAGCTTCGCCGGGTCATCCTGCACCAGCAGGAGGTCTACCCCGCGCCGTTTTATTATTCTTTGATGAATGTGCTGGGCAGCCATGACCGGGTGCGCATCCTCAACGCCATGGCAGGCTACGATCAGGAGGGTATTGCCCAGATGGATCGGGCGGAGGCCGCGCATATCCGGCTGACTCCCGAACAACGGGAAGCCGCGCAGGTCAAGGTACTGGAAGCCTTCCGTCTGCTGTGCGCCCTTCCGGGCGCGCCTACCGTCTATTACGGCGACGAACTGGGCATGGAGGGCATGGCCGACCCGTGGAACCGCGCGCCCATGGTCTGGGACAAGGGCGATAAGGCCATGCGCCGCGCCCTGAAAAAAATCTTGCAGGCCCGTCAGGCCAAACCCATGCTGCAGACCGGCTTCTTGTCCGTGGACGCGCCGGACGCGGACACACTGATCGTCCGCCGCTACGCGGTCAAGGGCCGGGACGTGTTCGGCAAGCCGCTGGGCGGCCGGGCCGTCACGGTGAAGATCAGCCGGTAAATTTATCCCCACTGGAAAGCGAGGCCCATTTTTCATGCACTTTACCACCCTTCGCCTGAAGCAGTTCCGCAATTATCCCTATCTGGAACTGGAACCCAGCGAGGGGATCACTGTGCTTTACGGGCCTAACGGCAGCGGCAAGACCAATCTGCTGGAGGCTATGCATCTTTTGTCGCTGGGCCGGAGCCACCGCACCACTGCCGACCGGGAAATGGTGGCGCAGGGGGAAGCGGCCGCTCTGGTGCATGGGGAGACCCGCCGTCTGGATGGACGGCACGAGATCGAAATTCGCCTGACCCCTATGGAAAAGCCCCAGAAGCGGGTGCTTCTGTACGGCAAGCCCGCCCAGCGCATCGCCGACCTGATGGGCCACGCCACGGTGGTCATGTTTTCGCCGGAAGACCTGCGCATCGTCCGGGACGGTCCCGCGGCCCGGCGGCGCTTTGTGGATATGCAGCTCAGCCAGATTCGCCCCGGCTACGTCCGGGCGCTGAAAACCTACCTGAGCGTACTGGAAAGCCGCAACGCGCTGCTGCGGCAGGATAAGCTGCAGGGCGTCAGCGATTTCGCCAATCAGCTGGACGCGTGGGACGAGCAGTTAGCCAACGCCGCCGTGCCTATCGTCCGCAGCCGCCGCTGGTTTTTGCAGGAGTTGAGCGAAAATTCCAGCCGGGAATACGCCGCCATATCCGAGAACCCGGACGAGCCCTTTTCGCTGTTTTACGTCGGCCCACTGGCCCAGTCCGACGCTCCCTACGAGCAGATGCTGGCCGGGCTGCGCCGCAATCGGGAGGAAGACCGGCGGCGGATGTATACCACCTTCGGCCCGCACCGGGACGATGTGAGCCTGCAGCTGTTCGGCCGGGACTTACGGGCCATGGGCAGTCAGGGCCAGCTACGTACCGCTGTGTTGAGCATGAAGCTGGGCGAGATTCGGCTGATCGAAAAAGAAATGGGCGAATCGCCCACGCTGCTGCTGGACGATGTATTCAGCGAGCTGGACGCGAAGCGCCGCAACGCTCTGTTCAAAAGCGCCGCGCCGCTGCAGACCTTCATCACCTGCACCGACCGGCAGGACGCGGCAGGGGCCAGGGCCGACTGTTTCCTCCGGGTCACGCCCACACCGGACGGAACGGTATTGAGCCGGGAATAGGCTCTGTTTGATCTTTTTTCATCATTCCCTTTCGTTTTCCCCGGCCTTGGAAAGGCCTTCATTCTCATTTATCATTTGCACTCATTCTCCCCCGAAAAGAAAGGAAAGATGCCCATGTTTGGTTTCCGCCCGGAGGGCCGCCGCATTCACGACGTCGACCCCATCGTTGCCATCACCCCCTATCTGATGCCCCAGCGTTGCGACGCTCAGGTGTTTCTCTCCCACGACGCGGACTATGAACCCCTCATGCGCTACATCGCCGAAAAAGCCCGGGAAGGGCATAAGATCACCTTTATGGAGCTGCTGATCGCGTCCTATGTGCGGGGCGTGTCGCAGGTGCCGGAGACCAACCGCTTCATCATGAACAAGCAGTTCTACAACCGCACCGAGCTGACCGTCAGCTTTACCCTGCTGATGGACACGCCCGACGGCAGCGCGGAGGAAAACGCCGTGAAAATTCGCTTCGACCCCAGCGACACCATTTTCGACGTGAGCGCCCGGGTGAAGGAGACCATTGAAAAAGGCCGCAAGGCGGACGACCCCAGCTTCGCCATCAAGCTGGCCAAGGCCGTGCTGAAGCTGCCGCTGGTGCCCAACGCCGTGGTAGGACTGGTGAAGCTGCTGGATCGCTATGGGCTGGCCCCCAAGGCGCTGCTGGACGAGCTGCCCTTCCACACCAGCATGTATGTGACCAACATGGCCTCCATTGGCATGACCCGGGTGTACCACCACATCTACAACTTCGGCAATACCAGTCTGTTTTTCTCCATGGGCACGCCCCAGCGGAGCAATCAGCCGGACATGAAGGGCGAGATCAGCCGCAAGTGCATCCTGCCCATCGGCATCACCGCCGACGAGCGCGTGTGCAGCGGCGCGATCTACGCCAAACTCTTTGCCGTGATGAAGCACTGTCTGACCAATCCCTACGAATTGGAACAGCCGCCGGAGAAGGTCTATTATAACGAGGGCTGCGAGTTCCACGAGCCCAAGCCCGGCGCGGCTGCCGAGGCGCAAAAGGCAGGCGCGTCCGTATGAAAACGGCGCTGATCACCGGAGGAAGCCGGGGCATCGGCGCGGCCTGCGTGCGGGCTTTCCGGCAGGCGGGCTGGCAGACGGCCTTCTTCTACCGTCAGAGCCGGGAAGCTGCCGAAGCACTGGCACGGGAAACGGGCGCCATCGCCCTGCAGTGCGACGTGACCGACAGCGAAGCCGTCCGCCGGGCGGTGCAGGAAACGAAGGCCTTTCTGCCCCATGTGGACGCGCTGGTGAATAACGCGGGCATCGCTTCGCAGGAGCTGCTGACCGACGTGACCGACCAGCAGTGGCGGCGCATGGTGGATACCAACCTGAGCGGCGCGTTTTACCTGTGCCGGGCCGTGCTGCCGGGGATGATCTCCCGGCGGGAAGGCTCCATCGTGAATATTTCCAGCATCTGGGGCCGCATCGGCGCCAGCTGCGAGGTGCCTTACTCCGCCGTCAAGGCAGGGCTGATCGGCCTGACCCGCGGCCTTGCCAAGGAGGCGGGCCCCAGCGGCGTTCGGGTGAACTGCGTCTGCCCCGGCGTGATCCGCACGGATATGCTCAACTCCTTCACCTCGGACGATCTGGCCGAGCTGGCGGACGAGACCCCTTTGGGCCGTCTGGGCACCCCGGAGGACGTGGCCCGGGCCGTGCTGTGGCTTTCCGGCCCGGAGGCCGCCTTTGTCACCGGCCAAACGCTGGGCGTGGACGGCGGCTTTCCCGCATAAGAAAAAACAAGGCAGGATTTTTCCCGAAAACGGAGAATGTATATCTGCCTGTTCTAAGGGCAGGCAAAGATATTTTCCTTTGGGACGATGATTCAAAAACGCGGATGGCGTGCAGATGCCCGCGAACAGCGCTCTGCGGCCCGCTCCGCTTTGCGTTGCGGGCTTCGGACTGCGGTAGCCCTTTCAGGGCTGTCCTCGTCCTCGGTG
>URJB01000036.1 GCA_900548145.1 uncultured Eubacteriales bacterium
GTCGCCGTGCCGCTGGCTTTCTTTGGTACTTTCTTTCGCTTCGAAAGAAAGTACTCCCCCCTCGGGGCGGTAGCCCCACCACCCGCGCCGGAGTCGGCGCGTCAGACCCCGCCAAGGGGATTTGTTTACGACAAAGTTGTCCTTTAGCGATGCAATGCAGGGGGCTTTCCGCTCGCCCCCCGCACCCCTTCGGGCCACCGAAAAAAACGTGAGCGCCCCTTGGGACGGCCAGTCCCTATCCGCGCCGGAGTCGGCGCGTCAGGCCCCGCCAAAGGGGAATTGCTTACGGCAACGTTGTTACCTATGATGCAAGCAGGGGGCTTTCCTCGGGGCAAATAATCATTACATCACCCCTCTCTCCCCCTTTCCCCCACGCCAAAAAGCCGCCCCTGAAATTCCTTTCAGAAGCGGCTTGTGAGACTCCTCCCTTACCCCTGCGTCACATCCGCAAAGGTGTAAGAAATTATCTTCCCTAAATTCTCCAGGGATACCTCCACCTGATAACCGATCTTCCCGGCGCTGAAAATGATCGTGTCCCAAAGCTGCGCCGTCTCATCCACCACCGTGGGGAACGGCTTCTTCATGCCGATAGGCGAACAGCCGCCGTGAATGTAGCCGGTCAAGGGCAGAAGCTCCTTACTCTTGATCATCTCGATCTTCTTCTCGTGGACGGCGGAGGCCGCCTTTTTCAAATTCAGTTCTTCTCCCACGGGAATGACAAATACATAATATTTCCCCGAGGCTGCCTGCGTCACCAGCGTTTTGAAGACCCGTTCTTCTTCCTGCCCCAGCTGACGGGCCACCTCCACGCCGCTGAGGGCTCCGTCCGGCGCGGCGTATTCGTAGGAACCGTAGGGAATCTTGGCTGCGTCCAAAAGACGCATTACATTGGTTTTTTCCATGGTCAGACCGTTCCTTCTGTTTTATTCGGCGGGGGCGTCCGTGGGCAGCGTCGAAGTGGGCGCGCCGCATACCAGACAGGGGCTTAACGAATTGGTGTACGAGGCAAGCTCACTGTACGGGAAAGAGTCCGTCAGCGGACGATATTCCTCCTTGATGCTGCTGCAGTTGGGGTCCATGTGGTAGTAATGGCCGCCGTTCGCGTTGTAATACAGTAGCGTACTTCCGGGAGGTGCGGGACTGACCGTGGTACGGGGAGCCTCGGTCTGGGTCACGTTGTCCTTGGAGTTGACCACCACGTCCTCGGTCTGCTGCTCGTCATTGCTGGCCAGAGAATTGGGATCCACATACCACTGGTTGCCCTCTTTGACCATCAGCACATTGAAGCGGTAAGTCTTGGGATCCTTGCCGTTGTGCTTGTCAATGGTGGCGGTCATGATGATGCTGCGGCTGGTGTCGTCATCCGTGCCGCCCACTTCCTCAATGGTGTAGCTCAGGGGAGTACGGTTATTCAACACCGTCTGGAAAAGCTGGGCCGCGGCGTTTTCCTGCTGGGAAGCCCAGCTGGGCTGCACAAGGCTGGCCATGGCTTCAGTCTGATTGCCCGCCCAGTTGTTCATGAAGGTTTCCAGTCGTTGCTGGACTTCCGGCTTGCTCACCGGGGTGGGTTCGGGGCTTGGCGTAGGAGTGATCTCCGCCGCCGCAGGAACCGCGTTTTCATCGGGGGCAAGGGTGCTCTGGGCGCTGGCGGGCACTGCACTGCCGGCAGCCGTCTGACGCAGATCCCGTCCGCCCTGCATGGACAGGGACAGAGCGATGATGCTCAGCGCCACGAAGATCACGGACAGCACCACCCGAACCGTGGAAGAGTACATCTGCCGGTACCAGACCACGCCCAGCCCGGCCACGCTCAGGCCGATGAACAGGTAGCGCAGGATGTTCAGACTGCTGGAAACAAAAATGCAGGGCACAAACAGAAGCGGAAGCAGCCCAAACAGGAAAATGCCGAACAGCAGATTAAAATCCAGCGGCTTGCGCTGCTTCGGGGCATGGCCGCCCTGCTGGGCGCTGCCGGGCAGGGGAACGCCGCCCTGCATAGGGATATTCTGGGGCGTTCCCGGCATGAAACCGGCTTGCGGCGCGGCGTTTTGCTGCATCGTGGCCGGATTGACCGGGGCGTAATTTATGCTTCCCTGATTCAGAAAGGGCACGCCCGACTGCATATAGCCCACGTTCGTCATCGGATTCATAGGCTGCAGGGGCGTTTGGGGCGCATAGCCCATCGGCCCCGGAACGGCGGGCTGCACATTGGACGCGGCCGCCGTTTGGGGCGGCACAAAGCCCTGAGAGCGAACGCCGAAGCCGCTGCTCTGCAAAGGGTTGACCGTGTTGCCCAGCGGCGGAAGATTTCCGCTGCCCTGCTGGGGCATCATGGGGGAAGCCGTCATCCACGGATTCGCCACCGGGATGGTTCCCGGGGTCATTCCGCCCATGGGATAGCCGCCCGCAAATGGCTGCTGATACGGCGCGGCCGCATAGGGAATGCTCCCCGCCTGCATGGGATTGACCGGCTGTACCGGCACTGCGGGCTGCTGCACCGGCGCGGTAAAAAGATCGGCGGCTGGCGCAGCGGTAGACTGCTGGGTCGCCCGGGCAAAATCGGGACCCATAACGCTCTTTGGTTGAAACAGGGGCTTTTTGCCCAGCGGCGAGCGTTTCTGCATCCCGTAGGTGGGCGTGGATGAATATTTCATGCGATTTCCGTTCATATTCCATCTCCTGATGACAGCGGTATGTTTCCTTCAGCAATAGGATAACCCATCCGGGGCAAAGCGAGTCGCGCCGAAAAAAAGTTCAGACGAACCCAAGCCTATTATAGCACATATTGCATTTTTGTAAACAAAAAGACGCATTTTTGCCTCATTTGGGAGACCTTTCCAAAAAAAACAAAAAAGCGAACAGCCGGTCAGCTTGACTGTTCGCCTTATGCGACGAGAAGGCCACGGAGGTCAAAGCCGTTTATTCCATCACAATCGCCTTCCGCTTGCCGTTTTTTCCTACGGGATATTCCCGAAGCCGAATGACAAAATCCAGATTAACGACGGTTTCCTTTCCGTCCTTTTCAATAACGGCGGCATTGTCCGCTATTTCTTTCAAAATCCCGTCCACCGTTCCCGAAGAGATCGTGCTGGCGATCACGTCCTTGCCAAGGAATCTTTTTGCAAGCTCCTGCATCTCGCTGTCTCCGTTTCTTCTTTTGATTCTCGTTTCCAGATATTTCGTCGATTCCTTTCGGTTCAGAAAAAGAATCAGAAAAATCAGCAGGATCGGAAAAGAACTCATCCACCAAGTCTGCATACCGTTCCTCTTTCCCCTGTTTTACTCCGCCAGAAAATCCGAGATCAGCGCGCAGGCTTCCTCCACCGGTTGCTGATCCATCTGGAGCCAGTGAATAGCCCCGTCCCGGCGGAACCACGTCATCTGCCGCTTGGCAAACTGCTTGATAGCCGTGGCCAACAGCCGGTTCAGTTCTTCCTCGGTGGGGATCGCGCCGGTCAGATATTGGGTGATGAGCTTGTATTCCAGCCCCAGCTTCAGTAGAAATTCCTCGCTGACGCCGGATTCCATCAGGCCGCGCACCTCCTGAATCATGCCCTCCTGAAAGCGGCGGGTCATGCGCTCGTCGATGCGGCGGCCCAGCACCTCCCGGGGCCATGTCACGCCCAGCCGGAGGCAGTCGTACCGGGGCTGTTTGGTGGAGGGGCCGTTGTCCCCGTCATGGAGCTTTTCCAGCACCCGCATGACCCGATTGCGGTTGTTGGGCTCTACGTCGCTGGCGGGGAGCTTTTGCATCAGCAGGGCGTAAAGCACCGCCGTGGTCCGCTTTTCCAGCTCCCGGCGGTAGCCAAGATCGGGCATTTTGCCGGAAAGCTGATACCCGTCCGCCACTGCGTTGACGTACAGCCCGGTTCCGCCCACCAGAAAGGGGACTTTTCCCCGGGCCAGAATATCGTCGATGGCCTCATAGGCCAGCCGCTGGAAATCCGCCATGGAGAAAAATTCGCCCGGCTCTACTACATCGATCAGGTGATGGGGCACGCCCTGCATTTCCTCCGGGGTGATCTTGCCGCTGCCCAGATTCATCCCGCGGTAGACCTGCCGGGAATCGGCGGAGACGATCTCGCCGCCGAAGCGCTTGGCTACTTCCACGCCCAGTGCGCTCTTGCCTGAGGCGTTGGTACCCGCGATGACGATCAGCTTGCCTTTCGTCTCCGGGGAGCGCTGATAAGCGATGCGCTCTGTGCCGTCCTGCATCCACACAATGCCGCAGCGGCGGAAGCCATTGCGCTCAAAGGCCCGCTGCATGGGCAGATTGTCCGCGTGAGTGTCGCCCCGGAGATTGTCGCAGCGCGTCATCGCCCACTGGACGATGAAGTCCACCATGCCTTTCCGTTCGCCAGAGGACGCCACCCGGTGCAGGGTCTGATAGGGCAGGTCGTTCAGCCACGCGCCGTCAATGCGGCGATAGTTGGGGTCTTCCCCCTCCAGCAGCATGAAGGCGGCGTACAGATGGCCGTTTTCCTCGCACACATAGCCCCGGTGCCGGGCAATGTCCTCCCGAACGATCTCCGGGGTTGGGTAGGCGTTGCGCCACTGGGTGGGATTGCCGTGTGCGGCCATGAAGGCCTGCGCCCCATGGTAAATTTCCATTACCCGCTCCACATCGGCTTCGGTGGTGAGACGTACTTGCATCAAAGGGAAAGCTCCTTTTCGGTTCTCCTTGAAAACGCGCCTTACAGCGCGATGCCGTACAGACGGCAGGTATTCTCCGTCGCCGTCTGTGCGATTTCTTCGGGGGGCTTATTCCGCAGCTCGGCCAGCTTTCCGGCCACATACTGCACGTAGGTCGGTTCGTTGCGCTGACCCCGCATGGGCACAGGGGCCAGATAGGGGCTGTCCGTTTCGATCAGGAAACGGTCGTCGGGCACGAAGCGGGCCACCTCCTGCAGCCGGGCGGCGTTCTTGAACGTGACCGGCCCGGCGAAGGAGAGATAAAAGCCCATGTTCAGATATTCCCGGGCGGTCTCCACGCTGCCGGAGAAGCAGTGCAGCACCCCGGCGGGCAGCTCGCTTTTGCGGGCGCGAAGCAGCTCCAGCATATCGCCGTGAGCGTCCCGGATATGGAAAGCCACCGGCACGTTCTGCTGTTTGGCAAAGGCCATCTGCCGCAGCAGCACTTCCTTCTGCTTTTCCCGGGGAGAATTTTCGTAGTAGTAGTCCAGCCCGATTTCCCCCACGCCCACGATCTTGGGGTCTTGCAGCCACCGGGCGAAATCGTCCAGCTGCTCCTCCCGAAAGCCGTCGGCCTCCTGCGGATGCACGCCCACCATGCCGTAGATGGGGGCGTGCTCGCCGGTCAGCGCCGCGATACGGCGGCTGGAATCCAAATCGCTTCCCGCACAGATGCAGCGGTTCACGCCCGCCGCTGCCATGCGGGAAAGCACCTGTTCCACTTCGCCCTGAAAGCGCTCGTCTTCCAGATGGCAATGGGAATCAAACAAATTCATCATATCGTTCAGCGGATGTACGCGCCGTCCTCCATGCCGGGTTCCACGGTGCAGAGCTTGAGCACCTTGTCCTCCGCGTCGGAGGCGCACAGAATCATGCCTTCGCTCTTGATGCCCTTGAGCTTGGCGGGCTTCAGGTTGCTGACCAGCACCACCTGACGGCCCTCGATGGCCTCGGGCGTGTAGAACCTGGCAATGCCGCTGACCACGGTGCGCAGGGGCTCACCTTCGCCCAGCTTCACGCTCAGTTTCAGCAGCTTGTCGCTGCCCTCCACCTTTTCGGCGGTCAGGATACGGGCCACCCGGAGCTGCACCTTGGCGAAATCATCGATGGAGATGATGCCCTCGGGCAGTTTTTCCTCTTTCTTTTCTTCCTTCTTGGCGGGCTTCTTTTCCTCGGCCTTGGGCGCTTCCGCCTTGGGGGTGGGCACGATGTCCGCCAATTCCTTCTTCACGTCGATACGGGGGAACAGGGCCTCGCCCTTCTGCACCTTGGTGCCCGCAGGCAGCAGGCCGAAGCGGGAAGCGGACTCCCAGCCGGTCAGTTCGTCCTCGGCAATGCCCAGCTGCTCGTAGATGCGGGCAGGAGTGCGGGGCATGGTGGGCGCGATCAGGATGGCCACGATGCGGATGCACTCGCACAGCACATACAGGACGGTTTTCAGCCGTTCCTTGCCATCGTCGGTCTTTACCAGCACCCAGGGCGCGTTCACGTCGATATAGCGGTTGCACTCGCCCACCAGCTGCCAGATGTCCTGCAGCGCCAGCGAGAACTGCAGCTCGTCCATATGCTGCCGGGCTCTGTCGGGGGTGCCTTCCGCCAGCGCGATCAGCACGTTATCCACATCGTTCCATTCGCCGTGCTGGGGAATTTCGCCGTCAAAGTACTTTTCCACCATGGCCACGGTGCGGCTGACCAGATTGCCAAGATCGTTGGCCAGATCGGCGTTGATGCGGTTCAGCAGGGCTTCGTAGCTGAACTGACCGTCGCTGCCGAAGGGCATCTCTCTCATGAGGAAGTAGCGGATGGCGTCGCTGCCGTAGCGGTTGCACAGCACCACGGGGTCCACCACGTTGCCCAGAGACTTGGACATCTTCTGGCCGTCCAGCACCAGCCAGCCGTGGCCGAACACCTGCTTGGGCAGGGGCAGACCCAGCGCATGCAGGATGATGGGCCAGATGATGGTATGGAAGCGGATGATCTCCTTGCCCACCAGATGCAGGTCGGCGGGCCAGAACTTCCGGTACAGCTCGTCATGATCGGTGGTGTAGCCCAGCGCGGTGATGTAGTTGGTCAGCGCGTCCAGCCACACATACACGGTGTGCTTGGGGTCGAAGTCCACCGGAATGCCCCACTGGATGGAGGTACGGCTGACGCACAGATCCTGCAGGCCGGGCTTGAGGAAGTTGTTGATCATTTCGTTCTTGCGGGACGCGGGCTGGATGAAATCGGGGTGCTCCTCGATATACTGGATCAGCCAGTCCTGATACTTGCTCAGCCTGAAGAAATAGGCTTCCTCGCAGGTCTTTTCCACCGGGCGGCCGCAATCGGGGCAGTTGCCGTCCTTCAGCTGCAACTCGGTGAAGAAGCTCTCGCAGGGGGTGCAGTACCAGCCCTCGTAGCTGCCCTTGTAGATGTCGCCCTGCTCGTAAAGCTGGCGGAAGATCTTCTGCACGGCCTTTACATGGCGCTCATCGGAGGTGCGGATGAAGTCGTTGTAGTCCACATCCATCAATTTCCACAGGTCTTTGATGCCCGCCACAATTTCGTCCACGTAGGCCTGCGGGGTCACGCCCTTGGCCTCGGCCTTGCGCTCGATCTTCTGGCCGTGCTCGTCCGTGCCGGTGAGAAAGTAGGTGTCATAGCCTTCCAGCTTCTTGAAGCGGGCGGCGGTGTCGGCGGCGACGCTGCAATAGGCGTGGCCGATGTGCAGGTTGTCGCTGGGGTAGTAAATAGGCGTGGTGATGTAGTACTTTTTCTGGTTTTCCATGAGGCTCTCTCCTTCTGGCCGTTTTCCCTGCGGCTTGTTTTTCCCGGGCTGGCGGATGTTGTTTTCAGAAATTTCCGGCAATGAAAAAGCCCGTCCCGTCTGCGTTTTCACTGCAAAAGGGGCGAGCGGAATTCTCGCGGTACCACCCTGATTTATCACTTACGGCTTTCGGCCTTCGGCGGATAACGGCGCCTGCCGTCCCGCCCTACCTGTCGAACGGGATCGCTCGCGGGCCATGTTCGGTCTGCCCTTCGTGCCGCATTTCACCAGCCGCGGCTCTCTTATGGCGAAGAGGAAAGACGTACTCTCCCGGTCATTGCGAGGAATATTCATTATTATAGCGGTTTTTGCCGGGCTGTCAATGGGAAAACGCGAGTTTTCAGGGCTTTCAGCCGCCGGAAAGCAGCCGTCCCGCCAGCCAGACCCCGGCCAGCATTCCCACAAGGGAACAGACAGCCGCATAGCCCGCCCGTTTGTCCTTCGCCCCGCTGAAATACACGCACAGCGTGTAGAAGATTGTCTCGCTGGAACCCATGACGGTGCAGGCCGTCATGCCCACCGCGCTGTCCGGGCCGAAGCGCTCCAGCAGAGCTTCCAGCATCCCCAGCGAGGCCGAACCGCTGAGCGGCCGCACCAGCACCAGCGGCGCGACCTCGGCAGGCAGGCCCAGCCGCGTCAGGACCGGCGCGCAAATATGGCATAGCAGCCCCAGCAGGCCCGATTCCCGCATCAGGGCAATGGCGCAGAGCATCCCCGCCAGATTGGGCAGCACCCGCACCGCTACCTCCATGCCCTGACGGGCTCCTCGCGCAAAGCCTTCCAGCACGTCCAGCCGTTTCCAGCCGGCGGCCAGCAGCAGAAGCAGAATCAGCAGAGGCAGCAGCAGATCGGAAAGCGTCTTCATTTCCGTCCCTCCCGGCGGCGGCTCAGGCGATAGCACAAAAGCCCCAGTCCCGCGCCCACCAGCGTGGAAAGGGCCGTGCAGGCCAGGGTAGGCAGCAGGATGGCGTTGGGCTGGGCGGAGCCCGCCGCCACCCGAAGGGTCAGCACCGTGGTGGGAAACAGCTGCAGCCCCGTGGCGTTCAAAATCAGCAGCATATACAGGGCGTGACGTACCTGCGGATTTTGCTCCTGCTCCTCCTCCATCCGCCGGACGGCTTCCATGCCGCTGGGCGTGGCGGCGTTGCCCAGCCCCAGCAGATTGGCCGTCAGGTTCAGCGTCACCGCCTGCCGGGCTTCCTCGCCCCGCAGGGTGGGCATGACCCGCCGCAGAATGGGCTGCAGCAGCCGGGCCAGCTTTTCGGGCAAACACAGCTCCTTCATGATTTCCATCAGCCCGCAGAAAAACAGATAGCCCGCCATCAGCCGCAGGCTCAGGCTCACGGCGGACGAAGCCCCGTCCAGCGCGGCGGGCAGCAGCGCCCCCGCCCGCCCCGTCAGGCAGCCGTACAAAAGCGACGCGGCCATCATTCCCAGCCAGATCCACGACAACAGCAAAATGATTCCCCCTTCCGCGGCTTGTACAGCCTATGCGGAAGGGGGCGGGATGATGTGCGGCCGGAGGGCTTCAGATCCACCACTCCGGCGTGAGCCGGTCCAGCGTGACCACGCGGCCCGTTTTCCAGTCCAGCAGAATTTCGATTTTCTGATAGCCGTCGGGCATGAGCTGCGCCATCATTTCCCGGCAAGCGCCGCAGGGCGCGCCCGTCCTGCCGTCGGGCATCAGTGCCAGCACCCGGGCGATCTTCTGCTCGCCGCAGGTCAGCATGTGGAAAATGGCGTTCCGTTCCGCGCAAATGCCCAGCGTGCAGCTGGTGTCCACGCATACGCCGGTATAAATTTTTCCTGAGCCGGACAAAATCGCCGCCGCGACCCCGCCCGCTTCCACGTATTCGGATACCCTGCGGCCGCTCTGTACGGCCTTGGCCGCATCATACATTTCTTTCCAAATCGCATCCATCGTTTTTTCCCTTTGTTGTGATCAATTTACTTTCATTTCAAGCCCCTCTGCCTATCTAAGCCAGTTTTCCTTGGATAGGGGTTTGGGGAAAGGTCTTCCTTTTCCAAAAGGAAGGCCTCAGTGTGTCAAAAAAGTGGAGGTGCAGGAGGCACTGCTGCCACTCAATCGTCGCAGGGACTACTGCCGTAGTCCCTGCTCGTTTCGTGTCACACCTGCGGGTCGCTAACCGCCTACGGCGGTTGTGCCCACTGGGCGACGGTGAACTTTTCAAATTCTATTTGAAAAGTTCAGTCTGCCAAAGGCAGACCGGGTTGCCCAAGGGCAACCCGCCTTGCGCCTTCCCTGCGGTGCCTGCCGGGGTTTTAGGGCGGCGAGAAGGAGCGGGCATCCAGTGGATGCAACTGCCGAAGGCAGTTAGCGACTGACAGCCGTCAACCGAAACGAGGATTTGGCACGGCAGTGCCAAAGACGACGATTGAGGTTGCGGAACGGAGCCCCTAAGCCTTATGCCGCTGCACTTTCCCCGCGAACCAGCGAAGCGCTGTTTGCGGGCAATAACGGCCAATCAGTTTTTTTCGACAGTCTGAGGCGCGGAAATACACGCGCCTTTTCTTTATTCAACAGCGCTTTGCAGCCCAAGTGGCCTCATAAAGCGCTACAGAAATTCACCTCATGAAACATGTCATCCCATCCCAAGGCAATCACAATCCCCATCATTACCGCATTTCATCGCTCCATTGCTCCAACGGAGTCTCCCACTTTCCCTCCTATCAAAAACCCCGGTGCGGCTTCATATCCGCACCGGGGTTTTCCATGTGTTCATTAGATATTGCAGGGAATGGCGCTGGAGGAGAACAAAATCTGCTGAGTCTGCTGGCCCGCAATGCCGTCCATTTCCAGTCCGTGCACCTGCTGGAAGGTGAGCACCGCGTTGGTGGTGGCGGTGTCGTAGGTGCCGGTAATGTCGCCGTCGTAGTACTTCAGCTCGTACAGCGCGTACTGCAGCTGCTTTACCTTGCTGCCGGTGTCGCCCTGTTGCAGCTTGGAGTAGCTGCCGCTGGCGGAAGTGCCGCCGTAGAGCAGGCGCTGGGTGGTGGGGCCGGCCATGCCGGTGACCCGCAGGCCCATGGCCTTCTGGAAGTCCTTCACCGCCTGCTCGGTGCCGCTGCCGTAGCTGCCGTCATAATCGCCGTTGTAGTAGCCCTTGGCGTGCAAAGCGCTCTGCACAGCCTTTACATTGGAGCTGTTGGAACCGGAGGTGGAAGAAATGGTCGTGTAACCATTGCTGGAAGCCTTCGCGCCGTAGCTGGCCGGGCTGGTACTGCTGCCGGAAGAGCTGCCGCCGCTCGAGCTGGAACCGCCGTTGATAGCAGCATAAATAGCGTTTTGAGTCGCTTTGCCCGCAATGCCGTCCGCCGTCAGGCCGTTGGCTTGTTGGAAAGCAGTGACCGCCGCCGTGGTGCCGGAGCCATAATCGCCGTCCACCGAGCCACTGTAGTAGCCAAGCGTTTTCAGCTGCTGCTGCAGGGCGCGTACCGCGCTGCCGTTGGTGCCGGGGCGAATGGATCCAAGATTGGCTACTACGCTGCTAGCCTTCTTCGCGGAGGAAGAATACAGCTTGGTCAGGGTCGTTGGCCCGGCCACACCGTCGTCATAAATGCTGTTGCGCTTCTGGAAGGCCTTCACAGCCGCTTCGGTGGTCTCGCCAAACTCGCCGTCCGCCGTGCCGGTCAGATAGCCCAGCACAATCAGCCGGTTCTGCAAAATCTTCACCTGCTTGCCGGAGGAGCCGATCTGCAGGTACACGTCCGTCCGGCCGTTGGTGTAGCTGGAGGATGTGGAGCTGCTGGAAGAACTGGAACTACTGGAACTGCTGGAAGACGAACTGCTGCTGTTGGTGGCAGAGGCCTTCACGGCGTTCTTGGAATACAGCGCCGTCTGGGTGTTCTTGCCCGCCTTGCCGTCCGCCGTCAGCTTGTTGGCCCGCTGGAAAGCCTTCACAGCTTCCGCCGTGCCCGCGCCGTACTTGCCGTCCACCGAGCCCTTGTAGTAGCCCAGATCCTTCAACCGCTGCTGCAGCGTCTTGACCTCCGAACCGGAGGAGCCTTCCTTCAGCGTGGAGGAAGCGGCGGCGGAAGAGGTCGTGGGCTTGGGCGTAGCCGTCGCGGAGGCCGAAGAAGGCCGCGGCGTGGCGGTGGTCAGGCCCACGGTAATGGTGCCGCCGGAGGGCGTGCTGGTAGCGGTCACGCCCGACGCATCGGTGCTGCTGGCGGGCGGATTGGTGGCGTTATCATCGCCAAAAGTCCACGCCGACCAGTCCATTTGCTGCCCGCTGGACGAAGTAGGAGCGGGCGTAGGCGTATTGGTCGGGGCAGGGGTGTCGGTAATAACCGTCTGGAAATCCTGCTTTCCGCTGTTATCCAGAGCGTTGCCCGCATCCACCACACGGTCAGGCTCCATATAGCAGGCCGTCATCAGCGCACAGGCGACGATCAGGATCAGCGCCAGCGCCAAGCGTTTCGCGGCGGACGCTCCCCCTTTGCGGTTATCGCTGCGGAATTGCTTCATTTTATCCACACCTTTCATTGGGCGGTTCTGAAATGTTACAATCTTGTAACGAAACAGCAGTGGAATACCACTACAGTCTCAATGGGATTATACCGTCAAAACCCAACTAAATCAATACCCAATATTCTTGTAACAATCATAGAAACGAATGGGATTCCGTTTTTCATGCAGGAAAGTGAAATATTTTTGTCATATTTTAGCATTCCGGCACCGTCACTGACTGATCCAGTCGAAGAGAATATAACGCGCTTTCCCGCACGGGGTAAGGGGTGGCCTTTTCCAGTGCCTGCCGGTACAATGACAGCTGACGGCGATAACGGGGAATCAGCTCCTCCGCGTTTTCCACATGGTCAGTCTTGTAATCCGCCAGCACCCAGCCGCCGTGCTCCCAAAAGCACAGGTCGATCACGCCCTGTACGATGGTGTCAAAGGGTTCAGTGATATGCAGATTGAAATTCCACTCCCGGCGGACATTTGTCGAACGCAGCATCCGCTGACCCAGCGTCGAAAGGAAAAACTTTTCCACATGGGCCAGAGGAATCAGCGCTGCTTCCTCGGCCGTCAACACTCCGCGTACCACCAGTGAAGCCGTTTCTTCCTTTATATAAGCGTACAGCTCACCGCAGTGCGCTCGAACGCCGTCCAGCGGCAGCAGACCCAGCAGTTTATGGGTCAGCGTGCCCCGCAGCGCTCCGGCGTTTTCCACAGGGGTTGTGAGAAACGCCGGCTCCTGTGCAATGGCGCTGAGCAGTCTTGGCCGCTGCACCGTCAGGGGAATGCGTTTGCTTTCGGCGGTCTCGATCTCCTCTTCATCTGCGGATCGGGGCTGTCCCTGCTCCATAGCGCGGCACAGCGCCGTCACGCCCAGCTTCAAGGGCAAATGTTCATATTCCGGCAAGGGGGAAAGAGGGTCGCCCAAGCTGGGCAGCTGGGCATCCTGCTTCGATGGCCACAATTTTTCCAAATCGGGCACTTCATTAGAGGAATCCTCCTCTTTTTCCATATCCTGTGGACTCTTTTCCGCAGGGATGTGGAAAACTACCCTCCAAGGGTCACTTTTATGTGGAAAACCTGTGGAATTGTCGAAAAGCTCTGGTTGACCACAGGTTTCCCATAAGAATGATGTGGGAAACTCATCGCCCACCTGCTGGTTCAATTCATCCCATGGCTTGATAGACTGGATCAGCCAATCCAGATAGCAGGCTGCGGAACGGACAGCCGCCAAATCGTTGATTTCAAAGGGTTTGCGAAGCACGTTTTCCAGAATCGATTCTAAAGCATTTTTTTCGTCCGTAGACGAACCAATCATCACTAAACGATTTTTCGGTCGTGTCATCGCCACGTACAGAAGACGGGCTTTTTCGGCCCGTTCCTCCGCGCCGAGACAGAGCTGAATCCCGCTCTGCATAAGGGTTTGCCGCTTTGTGCGCTTTTCCTCATTCATATACAGAAGGGAAACGCCCAGCCGGTCGTGCAGGCTGACGGTCCTGGTCTGCCGCTTGCGGCTCAGACCCGTCCCCATCCCCATCACATACACCGTGGGAAATTCCAGTCCCTTGGATTTATGGATGGTCATGATGCGCACCACGTCCTCCCACGGGTTGACCACCGTAGGCGAGCTGCTGTCGCCCACCTCCCGCTCCCGGATGGAGTCCAGAAATCCGCCGAGCCCCTCCTGATGAAGCTGGAAGTACTCCTCCAATTTCAGACAGAGCATCCGCAGGTTCGCCTGCCGCAGCCGTCCGCCGGGCTGCGCGCCGTAGTGGGCATACAAGCCTGTGCGCATGAGTGCATCCCAAAGATATTCCTGAGGGCTCATGTGCCGAAACAGGAACCGTTCCTCTTCCAGCCGGGTCAGCACCGCCCGGCAGCGCTCCTGCATGGGGTCGCCCTGCAAGTCCGCCGTACCCTGCACCGCGTCATAGAAGCCGGGCGCGTCCGGGAAGTTCAGCCGGATATGGGCCAGCTCCTGCTCACCGAAATCGAACAGCGGGCTGCGCATCACAGAAAGCAGGGCCGTGTCGTTCCGGGGGTTATCCAGCAGCATGAGCAGCTGCACCGCCTGAATGGATTCCTCCCCCGCCAGCGGGCTTTGCCCCGCGTCGGAATATACGGGGATCTGATGGGCGGTCAGCACCGCCTCCACCTGATCGGCCACGCCCTTGCTGACGGGCAGCAGAATGGCGATATCCCGATAGTGGAGCACGCCGCCCTCGCTGCCGGGGGACGGCCTGCCCACCCTGTCCAAAATATCCCGGGCGATCCACTCGGCCTCGGTCTTGGGGGCTTCTTTGGTCTTGCCCACCTGACACAGATGCAGCTCGGTCATGGGGTCTTTCTCCGATGGCACGCCGGGATAGAGCATGGCACTGCGGTCGTAATCGATCTCCGTCACCCGGCGGTCCATCACGTGCAGGAAGGTACGGTTCACCGCGTCCAGCACACCCTCTCGGCTGCGGAAATTTCGGTTGAGGATGATCTTCCGCTTTTCGGCAGTTTCCTCTGTGGAAAAAGTCTCCAACTTGTGCAGAAACAGCCCCGGCTCCGCCTGACGGAACCGGTAAATGCTCTGTTTCACATCACCGACGTAGAAATACAGCTGAGGAAGCTTTTCGTCCTCCTCCGGCGGACGCTTGAGCCCGTTGAGGATGCTCTCCTGAATGGCGCTCACGTCCTGATATTCATCCACGAATACCGCGTCGAACCGGGCGGATTCCAACTTTTTCAGCTCCGGATCGCTGAGCACGCCCAGCGTGAAATGTTCCAGATCGTTAAAATCCAGCGTAGAAGCGTCGGTCTTTTTCTGCTGATAGGTCAGGTGAAAGGTTTCCATGGCCCGGTACAGACCCCGCAGGGCCGGAACCATGGCGTTCATATCGTCCACCGCCGTTTCCAGCCGAATGGGCAAAAGTGCCTTCAGGGACTGGATGCTGTCCTTGTAGCTCTGGCGCAGGGCCTTGTACCGTTCGACAAGGCGCACCTCGTCCCCGGTGACGGGCTTGACCCGGGCAATGGTGACGAACCGGCACTGCTGCAGCCCCGCCACCATGGAGGAAAAGCCCTCCCGCATTCGTTCCGACAGGGTGTTCAGCGTGTCCAGATCGGCTTCGATGGTTCGGTTCAGCCCTTCGGGGAAGCAGCTTTCCTCCGACAGGCGGCGGCTTTCGTCCCAGACCCGCATCACGCCTTCCAGCATCAATGACCCTTCCCGAAGAAAGACCTGCGCCAGCGAGTCGTTTTCCAAATTGTCCAGCGTCCACGTTTTTTCCGTCTGCTCCTTCAGCCATCCCAACGGGTCGGGCCGGGACAGCAGGAACGCATACACCTGCTCCATCACCTGCACCAGCTGCTTTTCCGGCAGCTTGTGAAGCAGCGCTGCCAGCTCCTCCTCGGTTTTGGCGCGGGTGTACAGGGCTTCCAGCGTTTCCTCCTGCGCGTCCCGGTACAGGCTTTGCAGCGTGCGCTCGTCCCCCAGCCGGAATTGCGGGTCGATCTGGCAGAAACGGAAATGCTCCCGGATGACCTTCTGGCAATAGGAATGAATGGTGGAAATTTGGGACTGCCCCACCAGCTCCGCCTGACGGGCCATGGCGGGGTCGCTGAGCGCCGCGTCCCGCATGGCGGTCTCCAGCCGGTCCCGCAGCTCGGCGGCGGCGGCACGGGTATAGGTCACCACCAGCATCCGGTCGATGGAATAGCCCTCGTCCCGGATCAAATGAAGAATACGCCGCACCAGTACGGCGGTCTTGCCGCTGCCCGCCGCGGCGGATACCAGCAGCTCTCGGTTTTTCGCGTCGATGGCGCTTTGCTGTTCAGGGGTAAAATTCATTCCGGCTCCGTCCTTCCGAATGACGATGAATATTTCCCCTTCATTGTAGCGCAAACCGCCCATGGGGGCAATGAGAAATCATATTGCCCGGCTTCCTCCCTTGCCAAAATGCCCCGGTTGGGATAAAATCATGACGAGAACTTTTAAATTGCTTCCCGCTCATCATCAGGAAAGAAGGAACGCACATGACCATCGGCGCATTGGAAGCCGGCGGCACCAAAATGGTGTTGGCCGCCTTTGACGAGACCGGCAAGGAACTGGAACGAATGACCATCCCCACCGAAGAACCGGCGGTGACCATGCCGCCCATGCAGCAGTTTTTCGACCGCTGGAAGATCGACGCGCTGGGCGTAGGCAGCTTCGGCCCGCTGGACCCGAACCCGGATTCCCCCACCTATGGCTACATCACCTCCACCCCCAAGCTGAAATGGAAGGATTACCCCCTGCTGCCGGAGCTGCTGCAGGGAAAGAACATTCCCGCCGCCATCGACACCGACGTGAACGCCGCTGCGTTGGCCGAGCTGGAAATGGGCGCGGCCAAGGGCTGCAGCAATGTGGTCTATGTGACCGTCGGCACCGGCATCGGCGGCGGCGTGGTGGTGGGCGGCCAGACCGTTCACGGTCTGCTGCACCCCGAGGTGGGGCATATGCTGCTGCGGCCCCATCCCGACGACCCCATTCCCCACGGCGTGTGCCCCTATCATGACGGCTGTCTGGAAGGCCTTGCCGCCGGCCCCGCCATCGGTGCGCGGGTGCAGGGCGACGCTCGGGAGCTGCCGGACGATCATCCCGTTTTCAAGATCGAGGCTCATTATCTGGCCCAGATGTGCCAGAACCTGATCGTCACCGTCAGCCCTGAAAAGATCATTCTGGGCGGCGGCGTGATGCAGCGGGAGGGCCTGTTCCCGCTGGTGCGGCAGGAGACCCTGCGTCTGCTGGGCGGTTACGTCCAGTCCGACCGCCTGTTGAACCATACCGACGACTACATCGTTCCCCCGGCGCTGTACCCCGTCAGCGGCCTGTGGGGCGCTTATCTCCTTGGCAAAAAGGCGCTGGAAAACGCCTGAAATCTTAACGGCTTCTGAACGCCCCTTTCACTCTGAAAGGGGCGCTTTTGGATAAAAATAGATATGTTTCAGACATTTTTTGCTTGCCAAGGGAGGAGTTTTCTGGTAAAATAGGAATTGCAAAAAGGATGAGATACAACTCGATAACCACCTTATTTCGCGCGCTTTTTTTACTGTACCCTACATTGGTACGCCAATGTAAAAATAGAACTTCACGAAGTTAAAGGAGGAACCTGTCTCATGAAGAAAATCGTCTCTCTGGTACTGTGCATCGCCATGCTCCTGTGCGTCGCTCCCGCCGCTCTGGCCGTGAACGAGGACGTTACCGGCACCGTTATGATCTACACCTCCATGTACCAGTTCGTCATCGATATGATGGACGAAGCCCTGAAGGCCGAATTCCCCAACCTGACCCCGGGCAACGACGGCTCCTTCTTCTTCTATGGCGGCACCGGCTCCCTGCAGACCAAGCTGGCCGGCGAAATGGAAACCGGTACGCTGGGCTGCGACATGATGCTGGTGGCCGAGCCCGCCTACAGCCTGGAGCTGAAGGAAGGCGGCTGGCTGCACAGCTACGACACCCCCGTCAAGGAAAACCTGCGCTTCCCCTATGACGAGGAAGGCTACTGGTACCCCGTGCGCGTGTGCAACATGGTGCTGGCCTACAACCCCGAGCTCAAGACCCCCGAAGAGCTGCCCAAGACCTTCAAGGAGTTCGCCGAGGACACCAGCCTGAAGGGCCGTATCTCTATGGGCAACCCCCTGACCTCCGGCACCACCATGGCGGCCGTGGCCAGCCTGAGCGACAAGTACGGCTATGAGTACTTCACCGCTCTGGGCAACAACGACGTGATGATCGAATCCGGCTCCACCGCTCTGGCCAAGCTGCAGACCGGCGAGTGCGACGTGATCATGATTCTGGAAGAATCCGTGCTGAAGGAGCGCAAGGAAAACGGCTCCAAGATCGCCTGCATCTATCCCGACGACGGCGTTATCCTGATCCCCTCCACCGTTATGACCGTGGCGGAAGACCGTAGCGCCAACCTGAACATCGAGGCCTGCGAAGCCATCACCGATTACCTGCTGAGCGAAGAAGGCCAGAAGTTCATGGTGGAAGGCTATATGCACTCCGTGCTGAAGGGCTTCTCCGAGGTTCCCTTCGATTCCGTGGACACCGACGGCCTGATCGAGAAGGACATGGGCGTTGACTGGGTGCGCTGCTACACCATGCGCGACGAGATCCGCACCAAGTTCCAGGAGGCCGTTACCATTCCCGAAAAGAAGTAAATCCGGTTAACGCAAATCGCAAAGGGTGAATAAGGCGCCGCCGCTGCAGCCGACGAACGATGCGGCTCCGCCTGACCCTACCGACATGCCAAATGGGGGAAGTTGTCCTGACGGCGGCTTCCCCCTGTCGTATAACGACCAATCAACATACTGGGGAGTGCTGTTCATGCAGACACAGCTTCAACGAAGCAAACATGATCCATCCGAAACCCGGTGTAAGCTGACGCTGCTGATCCTGTTTTTGCTGGGCGCCGCGCTGATTTTGGGCGGATTCTGGGGAATCCGGCAGTATCAGCAGTCCGGCTTCGATCAGGAGGTGGGCTACCGGTATATTCAAAAACTGTCCGGCGAAGTGGAAAGCCTGTATACCCAGTCCATCCAGCCGGTCATGGCCAGGCTGACGGACGCGGAGCGGGAGGCCCTGACCCTTCAGGCCGCCGCCCTGCTGAAGGAAAACTGGACGGCTGCCGTCAAGGCCAACCAGAGCGCCCGGGCCGATGAAATGCTTTCCGGCCTGACGGGCGACAAGCTCCAGCAGAAGACCATGGAGCTTCTTTCCATTACCTATTCGCTGAACGGGCCCAAGGTGGCTTCCGCCGAAAAGAAGCAGCTGGCCAAGTGGACGGACGCGGAGCGCAGCCAGAACCGGGAAGCCCTGCTTCGGGCCGTGCTGGATGAAAGCGCGCCCCTGCCGCAGGCCGTGGCTTCCGCCGTGGGCGAGCTGACCGGCAGCGAACGCGCCGCCGCGCTGATGCAGCTGTTTCTGGTCAGCGCCAACGCAGAGAACGAGCCCCTGCCAACCGACCATGTGAACGGCCTGAAAAAAGCGGCCCGCAACGCCGAGGCCCGCATTTCCGCCTACGAAATGACGGCGGACGGTTCCGTGACCCTGCTTTCCCAAGTGCTGATCTCCCACAGCCGCACGGCCATTCTGCTGGGCATTTTGCTGGCGCTGGACATCGCGCTTCTGTTTCTGATGCTGTATAAGGATCACAGTTGGCATCTGGATTTCAAGTGGGCCGTCATCCTCATCATCGTGGATTTCATGCTGGTCTTCCAGGTGCTGCCCATGGTGTATCTGATCATCAAGGCCTTCTTCCCGGAGGGCAGCTTTACCTTCGACGTCTTCCAGCGCCTGTACACCTACCAGATGAACCTGGGCGCGCTGAAGAACACCCTCATCGCCGCCACCGTCACCATGGTGCTGGGCACGCTGATCGCCTTCCCGCTGGCGTGGCTGGTGGGCCGCACCAACCTGTTTGGCAAAAAGTTCTTCCGCTCCCTGTTCGTGCTGACGTACATGGTGCCGCCCTATGTGGGCGCCATGGCGTGGCTGCGGCTGCTGAACCCCAACGTGGGTACCATGAATCAGTTCTTCCGCATGATTTTCGGTCTGGGCGATACCCCCGGCCCGCTGAACATCTACACGCTGGGCGGCCTGATCTGGGTGCTGACCACGTTCTATTATCCCTACGCCTTCATCACCATCTCCCGGGCCATGGAGAAGATGGACCCCAGCCTGGAGGAGGCCAGCCGCATTTCCGGCGCGTCCCCCCTGCTGACGGTGTTCCGCGTCACCCTGCCCATGATGACCCCCAGCCTGATCGCCGGCGCGCTGCTGGTGTTCGTGGCGGCCATGAGCTGCTACGGCATCCCCTCCATTATCGGCGCACCGGGTAAGGTGCATACCGTCACCACCCGCATCATCGAGTACAACGGTCTGGGCGCACAGGGCATCAGCGACGCGACCGGCCTTGCGGTCTTTTTGATGGCGCTGGCGATCCTCATTCTCTACCTGAGCGACTTCGTGGTGGCCCGGAAGCAGTACATCACCGTATCCGGCAAATCCACCCGGCCCAACATCGTGGATCTGGGCAAGTGGCGCGTTCCGCTGACGGTGCTGGTAAGCCTGTTCGCCACCATCGTGGTGCTGATTCCCTTCGCCACCATCCTGACCACCTCCTTTAAGATCGACGTGGGCAAGTCCCTCTTCGACCCGGAGAACTTCACCCTGACCCAGTGGCAGACCATCTTCTCCCGCTCGGAGACCATGAGCTGCCTGAAGAACAGCCTGATCTTCGGCGTGGTCACTGCTACAGTGGGCATCGTGGTGGCCTGCACCATGTCCTACCTGCTGCAGCGGACGAAGATTCGCGGCCGCAAGCTGCCGGACTTCCTCATCACCCTCGGTTCGGGCACTCCCTCCGTGGTCATCGCGCTGGGCCTTATCATGACCATGAAGGGCGACTTCGGCGTGAACATCTACAACACGGCCTATATCATGATCGTGGCCTACCTCATCAAATACCTGATGATGGGTATGCGTACCGTGGTCAGCGCCATGAGCCAGATTCACGTCTCACTGGAAGAGTGCAGCCAGATTTCCGGCGCCAGCTGGACGCGCACCATGCTTAAGATTACCGGCCCCCTGATCTTCCCCTCCATCGCCGCGGGCTGGTTCCTGATCTTCATTCCCAGCTTCTACGAGCTGAGCATGACGACGCTGCTCTACTCCAACTCCACCAAGACCATCGGCTTCCAGCTGTACGAGTACTGGACCTTTACCAGCCAGCCTCAGAGCTGCGCCATGGCCTTCGGCATCCTGATGATCGTTGTCGTCCTGAACTTCCTGCTCAACAAGCTCACCAAGGGCGAATTCTCGATCTGATTTGCGTCAGCCGTTCCATCCCATCTTCAAACACCCCTTCCGATTGATATGACCCCTCTTGCCGCCGGTCGACAAGGCTCGAACCAAGTGCAAAGGGATTTCCCACAAAAAGGAGTTGGAATCATGTCCAGCGTAACCATTCAAAACGTGACCAAGACCTTCGGCAACACCACGGTGCTGGAAAACTTTGACGCCGTGTTCGCCGACGGCGAATTCATCACCCTACTGGGCCCGTCGGGCTGCGGCAAAACCACCATGCTGCGCATCATCGCCGGGTTTGAAAAGCCCACCAGCGGCAGCGTGCTTTTCGACGACCGGGTCGTTTCTTCCGATAAAGTATTCATTCCCCCGGAAAAGCGGGACATCGGCATGGTGTTCCAGAGCTACGCCGTGTGGCCCCACATGACCGTGTTTGACAACGTGGCCTACCCCTTGCAGATCAAGAAGGTGGACAAGGCCGCCATCAGGCAGAAGGTGGAGCACGTGCTGGAGGTCGTCCATCTGGCCCAGTACCGGGATCGGATCCCCAGCCAGCTGTCCGGCGGACAGCAGCAGCGCGTCGCGCTGGCCCGAGCGCTGGTGGCCGAGCCCGCCCTGCTCCTTCTGGACGAGCCCCTGTCCAATCTGGACGCAAAGCTGCGGGAAAGCATGCGCTTTGAGATCAAGGACATTCAGAAGCAGTACGGCATCACGGTGGTATACGTCACGCACGACCAGACCGAGGCCATGGCCATGAGCGACCGCATCGTGGTCATCAACAGGGGCGTCATCCAGCAGGTGGGTTCCCCCAAGACGATTTACAACGAGCCTGCCAATCCCTTCATCGCGGACTTTGTGGGCAAGATCGAGTTCCTGGAGGGCCGCGTAGAGGCGGGATACATCGCCCTGAACGGCTGCGGCCAGAAGCTGCCCTACGAGGGCGACGCCAAGGGCGACGTGATTGTGGGCATCCGTCCCGAGCACGTGAAGTATGCCGAGGCGGGCAAGGGCACGCTGCATGGCGTGGTCAAAACGCACTTCTATCTGGGCGACGTGGACGACTGTCGCATCGATCTGGGCGGCGGCAAGGAGCTGCGCATCATTGCCGATCCCTACGAGAGCATCGGCATTGAAGCGGGCAAGGCCGTCGAGCTGGACGTGCGCAGCTTCCTGGTCTACCCCGCCGAGCAGCCCGGCGAAGACTTCCGCCGCATCCTCACCTAAGGCAGGGGCAGTGCCCCTGCACCCCGGACTGCGCGCCGGAG
>URJB01000037.1 GCA_900548145.1 uncultured Eubacteriales bacterium
AAACCCCCGGCCAACCAGCTTTCCCCCCGAGTACCCTGCGCGGCATCGCCGCGCAGTCCGGGGTGCAGGGGCACTGCCCCTGCTTAGAAGAGGTGGGAGGGGTAGACGCCGGCGTCGTGCATCTTTTTCAGCTCGGCCTGGACGTAGGGCTTGTCTTCCTTGTAGGTCACGCCAAACCAGACCGCATCGGTCTTGAGCATGTCTACCTTCAGCCCTTCCTCGTGCATCAGCTGATCCACCAGTACGGGCAGCACATATTCGGCCTTCATCTCGTCGGGAGACAGACTCTTCATAAACTTGATAAAGTACTTCTCCGCTTCCTGCAGAAGCCACGGCGTGAAGCCGAAGAAGTTCATGCTCACCAGTGCGTCGGGATCCAGGATCACGCCGTTTTCGTCGTTCTCGGTGTCGCGAATGGTGCCGTCCGGGAAGGGCTTGATCTTGTAGGTCTCGGTGACGCTGACCAGATGGTTGTGCTCGTCGGTCTTGCAGACGCCGCGGGTCACGTGGCCGTTCTCGCTGACGGTGTTCTTCAGATAATAGCCCACCATGCAGGCCTGCTTTTCGGGAGCCAGCTTGCCCAGATGCTCCACCATGATGCCGTAGCCGGGCACGCCGTAGTAGTCGTCCGCGTTGATGACGGCGAAGGGCTCGTGGATCAGCTCCTTGGCGGACAAAAGCGCCTGAACGGTGCCCAACGGCTTGGTGCGCTCGGCGGGAACGGTGCAGCCCTCGGGCAGATCGGTCAGTTCCTGATAGGCGTACTCCACGTGAACCTTCTTGGCCACCAGATCGCCGATCTGCGCCTTGAACTGCGCTTCAAAGCTGTGCTTGATGATGAAAACGACCTTGGTGAAGCCGGCCTTGACCGCGTCGTAAATGGAGTAGAGCATCAGCGCTTCGTTGTGGGGACCCATGCCGTCGATCTGCTTGTTGCCGCCGTAACGGGAACCCATACCGGCAGCCATGACAACCAACGTCTTATCCATCCTTGTTTTCCTCCTTGAAAGTAACGATACTTCATGGATTTATTTCCAACCCGTTGCGGAAACGGAGTGAAAAACGGAGTTAAAGCGCCTTGCGCAGAAATGCGTCCTGATCGGGACGGTGCTTGGACGGGGGAAGATCGATTCCTTCGCCCCGGCCCTCCCGCGCCTCCATACGCATCTGGGGGCAGTCGCATTGCTTGTCGCCGAAGCCCTCGGTGCTGTCCCGGCGGAAGAAAATGGTAAACGTGCGCAGAAGCAGCTTGAAATCGTAGCTCAGGGTGAAGTTTTCGATGTAGAGCAGGTCCAGAATGGCCTTGTCCTTGGGGGAGGTGTTGTACTTGCCCTCGATCTGGGCCAGCCCGGTCAGCCCGGCTTTCATGCGCTGACGGTAGCGGAATTCCGGCACTTCCCGGGTGTACTTTTCCACATTTTCCAGCATTTCAGGCCGGGGCCCCACCAGGCTCATTTCCCCCCGGAGCACGTTGATCAGCTGGGGCAGCTCGTCGATGCGGTACTTGCGCAGGAAGCGCCCAATGGGCGTGATGCGGTCATCGCCCTCCCGGGCGGACAGGGAATCAGCCTGCCGCTGGGGATCGTCTTCGTACATGGTGCGGAATTTGATGATCTCAAAGACGTTGCCGTTGATGGTGGCCCGCTTCTGCCGGAAGAAGATGGAACCGTTGCCCGCCAGCTTCAGCGCCGCCGCCGTCGCCAGCAGAATGGGACTAAGCAGGATCAGCCCCGCCAGGCTGAAAACAATATCGAAGGCACGTTTTAGGAAACGCTGCATCAGCGTCATTTCCGTGCGGTGAATGTGCAGAAAGGGCGTGTCGTCCAGCACGGTACTTTCCGCGGTGGAGATAATTACATCCTCCAGCTCGGCCATGAGGTACATGCTCTTGTTGTACTGATAACAGAAGGCTTCCAGTGCGCCTTCCTCCGTGTCGGGCACGCCCGCCAGAAAAATGGTGTCGTGCTCCAGAATGGTCTCGTGTACGTCCGGGCACTGGTAGTGGATCACTTCGCTGAGCCGGTAGCGCTGGGGGAAGGATCTCAGCTTGACCGCCACGTGCTCCGCCAACGCCTGCGAGGAGGTGACGATCAGACAGCGCCGGGGCGGGTTGATGCGGAAATAGAAGAAATAGGCCAGCGAAATAATGAGGTAAATCAAAAGGATCTGCAGTGCAAAGGCACACATCAGCAGATAAAAATCCTCGCCCCACAGGGTCAGCGTGGCGTTGGCCTCCGGGTTTTGAGGATTTACGTTCATGATCTGCAAAAAGAGGTAGGAGATCGCGTCCGTGAAAAAAGTGGTCAGCGACAGGCTGGCAAAGACGGAACGCTTGAGCTTGCGGCCGATCTCAAAGCCGCCGTACACCATGGTCAACCCAAAAAGACATACCGCAAACACACCCATGGTGGTGGCCGCGGTACGGCTCAAATTCAAAAGCTGGGGATTGCTGATGGACAAAAGTCCAAAAAAAGAAACGAACAACCCAATATATAACAGCGCCTGAAAGATCAGCCGCGTCAGCTGTGTGCGGTAAAAACGGCTCTGGTGCATATCCGCCTCCGTCAGGGAAACCGCATAGGCCTCCACTTTATGTACAGGATACGATTGTTAGCATAACACGGTGAACCGGGCCTGTCAACGCTGGGAAAAAGTTGGACAATATTTTTTCCGTTTCCTCCATGGAGGGGCTGTCTCTTTCCTTTGGGAAGCGATTTATGTTATAATCATTGCGGCCCGCTCCACCCCCTGCGGGGGAGTTGCGGGCTTCGGGTTTGCGGTACCGCTGCGCGGTGTCCTCAACCCTCGGTGCTTCGCACCCTTGATGCGGCCTGCCCCGCTTGGCGGTATGCCGTTCCCTTCATTGAGTTATGGATATTTTGCATTTGAAAGGCGGTTTTTGCATGAGCGCTACCCGTTCTTTTTTCATTGGAAAAGTGCCCATTGGCGGCGGCGCGCCGGTGAGCGTGCAGAGCATGACCAATACGGACAGCCGGGACGCTGCGGCCACGCTGCAGCAGATTCGGGAGCTGGCGCAGGCCGGGTGCGACATCGTGCGTCTGAGCGTGTACGATGAGGACTGCCTGAAAGCGCTGCCCGCCATTGTGGACGGTTCGCCGGTGCCGTTGGTGGCGGATATCCACTTCCGGGCCGATCTGGCGGTGGGGGCCATCGAGCGGGGCGTAGCCAAGGTGCGCATCAACCCCGGCAATATCGGCGGCATGGAAAAGGTGCGCCGGGTGGCGGACTGCGCCCGAATGCATCATGTGCCCATCCGCATCGGCGTGAACTCCGGCAGCATCGAGAAGGATATTCTGCGCCGGGAGGGCGGCGTGACCGCCCGGGGAATGCTGGACAGCGCCCTGAGCCATGCCCGTCTGCTGGAAGAAGCCGGTTTTCATGATATTGTGCTGTCCCTGAAGGCCAGCAGTGTGCCGCTGACGGTAGCGGCCTACGAGCTGGCGGCGAAGGAGACGGATTATCCCCTGCATGTGGGCGTGACCGAAGCAGGCCTGCCGGGCTCGGGCAACATTAAGAGCGCTATCGGCATTGGGGCGCTGCTGCTGCAGGGCATCGGCGATACGGTGCGCGTATCTCTGACGGGCAGCCCCATCCCTGAAGCTCAGGCGGCCATTGACATCCTGCGGGCCTGCGGATTGCGGAAGAGCTACGTCAACGTGGTCAGCTGCCCCACCTGCGGCCGCACCGGCATTGACGTGGCGGCCATCGCCCGCAGGGTGCAGGAAGAACTTTCCGACATTCGCGTGCCCATGACCGTGGCGGTGATGGGCTGCGTGGTCAACGGCCCCGGCGAGGCCCGGGAGGCGGACGTGGGACTGGCTGGCGGAGGCCTGAGCGCGGCGGAGAACGCCGGCGGCGAGGGCGGGACCTATGCCGTAGGCGCACTGTTTGAAAAAGGAAAGGCGCCCCGACGCATCGAAGGCGATCTGGCAGGCCAGCTGATCGCCCGGGCCCGGGAGATCGCGAAGGAACGGGAAGGAAAGATGGAATGAAGCCTGTGAAAACGGCCGGAACGGCTGCAGCGGTCTGCTCTCTGGCGGGAGTCGGCCTGTTGCCCCGTCTGCTGGACTGGGGGATAGACGCGACCCATTCGGCAGGGATGCTGCTGTTGGCCGGGCTGCTGTGGACGGCTGGAAAAGCGGTTCTTTCGGAGAAAGACCGGCGGCTTCTGCGATTTTCGCTGACGTTTGGGTTGGTTTTCGCCTTTTGCCAGCTGCTGGGAGCACGGCTGGATAGTGCCGGAACGGTGCAGGACGGAATGCTATTGTTGCTGGCGGGGAGTCTTGCCTGTGCTCCGGCGGCAGGGGGACTGTTTCTTCTGCTGGCGAAGGGAACGGCTGGCGCTGCCGCCGCTTCGAAAGAAGACGCGTCCACACCCGGACGGACGTTCTGGATGACGTTTGCGGCGCTGCTTCTGTGCTGGCTGCCCTATTATCTGGCCTATTTTCCCGGTATGTTCAATTACGACTCGGCCGGGGAAGCGGCGCAGTTTACCACAGGACAGTACAACGGAGCTTTTCCGCCGCTGCATACGCTGCTGCTGGCGGCGTTTTACCGGCTGGGCGGCGCAATGGGCAGCTATAACGCGGGGATCGCCCTGTATACGGCGGCGCAGGCCTGTACGGTGGCGGCTGCGCTGGCTTATGCCAACGCAATGCTGTGCCGTCTGGGTGTAAAACGCGGCTTTCGTATCGGGCTGGCGACGGCCTATGGTCTGCTGCCCGGATTTCCGCTGCTGGTGATGTCCACCACCAAGGACTTGTTTTTCTGCGCGGTGCTGTTGCCCCTTCTTTGCCTGTTGGCGGAGGGACAGCGGGAGACGAAACGGCTGAAAAAGCGGGGCTATGCCGTTGCAGTCGTTGCTTTGACGGCTTTGAGCTGCCTCTTGCGGCCCAACGGAGCGGCAGCCGTTGTGGTCGCGCTGGTCTCCGGCTGGTTTCTTCTGCCCAAAGAAGGGCACAGGCGTTTCGCGGTGCTGCTTCTGTGCGGGATAATCGGATTTGCCGGGGCCGATCAGGGCATGAAGGCGGCGCTGCATCCCAGCAAGACCGGTCTGCGGGAGCTGCTCAGCGTACCGCTGGCGCAGGTCTCCCGGGTGTACGTCCGGCAGCAGAAAGAACTGACGGAAACCGAAAAGGAAGAAATTTTTTCCTTTATCCCGGATGCGCAGCGCTATCAGCCCCATCTGGCGGACGGCGTGAAGCGCCATACCGCCGTGTGCATGAGCACGCTGCCGCAATTTCTGGAGCTGTACGGGCGGCTTTTGCGGCAATATCCTGCGGATTTCGCGGATGCGTGGGCGTATCTCACCAAGGGCTACTGGCACCTGGACGATACCACCCATCTGGACATCTATGCGGAGCGGGGCGGACACGGCTACATGGAGACCGCCGCTCAGCCCGGTTACGGCGTCAGCCGCGCCTCTTTGTGGCCGGGATTGATGGAAACGCTGGACCGGTTGTTTGTGGAAAACGAATACCGGAGGATTCCTCTCCTGTCCGCCCTCATCGAACCAGCCTTCTGGTGCTGGCTGTTCTTCGGCGCACTGTGGCTGGCAATCTTTCGGCGGGACCGGGGAGCGCTTCTGTTCGGTCTGCCCCTTGCGGGTATTTATCTGACGCTGCTGTTTGGGGCCTGCGCCTATCTGCGCTACGCCCTGCCGCTGGCGCTGGGCGCGCTGCCGCTGACAGGTCTTCTGCAAAATCCCCCTGAAAACGGAAAGGGAACGAACGAATGAACAAAACGGAAATGCTGCAGGCGCTGGAGGCGGCGGTGCCGCCCCTGCGGGGAAAGCTGCACATCGAGCGGGTGCTGTATAAAAAAGCGGCTAATAAGGCCTATATGAGCTTCCTGTGCGACGATCTGGTGCGGGAGGGCGAATTTTTGCAGGTGGAGCGTACCCTGAAGGAACTGTTTCCGCAGGTGAACGTAGCCCTGCGTATCGCCAGCCCGGGGCTGGGGGAGGATTTTCTCGGCGATCTGGACAAGTACAAGTCCGTGCTGACGGATTTCCTGCGCCGCCAGAGCCCAGCGCTGCTGGCGTGGCTGGACGACGTGGGCTGGAGCATGGAAAACGGCCGGATCCTGCTGACCTGCCCGGATAATATCTCCATGCAGTATTTTGCCTCCCATCAGCTGGATAAGCGGGTGGCCCAGTGCATCTACGATATTTTCCGGGTGAAGGTCACGGTGGGTCTGACAGTCTGCGGCGAGCGGGAAGCCTGGACGAAGAAAATGCGGGAGGAGCGGGGCTTCTCCTTCTCGCCCGCGCTGGCGGGGGGCTTCGACGGCTCCGCCGGCGGCGCGGAAGAACCGCCGCCGTGGGACGACGCGGTGCTGGACGCGCAGGCGGCTGCCATGGGTGTCCCCGGGGCCGCTCCTGCCGCCCCGGCCCCCGCGCCGAAGCCCAAGCCCAAGGCGGCTCCCGCCCAGAGACCCGCCTATACGCCCCCGCCCAAGCCGGACAGCCGCTATCCCGTGCTGAAGGGACGCGCCATCGGCGACAAGCCGGTGGACATTGTGGAGCTGGCCGAGGAC
This sequence comes from uncultured Eubacteriales bacterium, assembly GCA_900548145.1. Taxonomy (GTDB): domain Bacteria; phylum Bacillota; class Clostridia; order Christensenellales; family Aristaeellaceae; genus Limiplasma. The sequence goes on from URJB01000037.1 coordinate 6,559, forward strand.
AGCGGCATCGTGGTCATCGAGGGCACCGTGACCGGCGTAAACGAGCCCAAGGAACTGAAGGGCGGCGAAACGGTGCTGGTGACCTTCGCCGTCTACGACCTGACCAGCACCATCTACTGCAAGGCCTTCTATCAGTACCGCATGAAGCGCCGGGGCATGGGCGAGGAGCCGGTGCCGCCCACCGACGAGGAACGCCAGCGGGTGAAGGAGCAGGTAGACCAGATCAAGAACGGGATGCGGGTCCGCCTACGGGGCGAATGCCGTATGGATAATTTCCTGGGAGAACTTTCCATCGGCGTGCGGGATATGCAGCAGATGCCCAAGGTGGAGCGCATGGATACCTGTGAGGAAAAGCGCATCGAGCTGCACATGCACAGTCAGATGTCCACCATGGACGCTACCGCCGAAGCCGCCCAGCTGGTGGCCACAGCGGCCCGGTGGGGCCATCCTGCCGTGGCCATTACGGATCACGGTTCCGCGCAGGCCTTCCCGTCGGCCTTCGGCGCGGCGAAGAAAAACAACATCAAGCTCATCCCCGGCGTGGAGGGCTATCTGGTGGATATGGTGCCCATCGTCAAGGACGCGGACGACCGGCCCCTTTCCAGCCCCATTGTGGTGCTGGACTTTGAGACCACCGGCCTTTCCACGGTTCACGACCGCATCATCGAGGTGGGCGCGGTCAAGCTGGTGGACGGCCAGATCGTGGACGAGCTCAGCTTCCTGTGCGACCCGGGTGTGCCGCTGAAGCCCAAGATCACGGAGATCACCGGCATTTCCGACCTGATGCTGCAGGGCAAGGAAAGCCCGGCGGAGGGCGTGACCAAGCTGCTGGCCTTTATCGGCGACGCGGCGGTAGCGGCCCATAACGCTTCTTTCGATATCGGCATGCTCAACGCCGAATGCGAGCGCATGGGCATTTCGTTCCACGCGCCGGTGCTGGATACGCTGACCTTCGCCCGGCGGCTGTACCCCAATCAGAAGAGCTACCGGCTGGGCGCGCTGTGCCGCCAGCTGGGCGTGAGCCTGAAAAACGCCCACCGGGCCGTCCACGACGCGGCGGCCACGGCTCAGTGCTTGATCAAAATGTACGAGGGCGCGGCGGAAAAGGGCGCGAATACCCTGCAGGATCTGGATCAGGTCATCGAAGGGCAGAGCATGGGCGAAAGCTATCACATCATCCTTCTGTGCAAGACCCAGAAGGGCATGCAGAACCTGAACCACCTGATTTCCGACAGCAACGTCAGCTATTTCTACCGCCACCCCAACATGCCCCGTTTCGATATCGAGAAGTACCGGGAGGGGCTGATTATCGGCAGCGCCTGCGAGGCGGGCGAGCTGTTCCGGGCCGTGGCCGCCAACCGGCCCGACGAGGAGCTGGAGCGTATCGCGGCCTTCTACGATTATCTGGAAATTCAGCCTATCGGCAATAACGCCTTCATGCTCCGGGAGGGACTGGCGGAAAGCGAGGAGCAGCTGCGGGATTTCAACCGGCGTATCGTGGCGCTGGGCGAGAAGCTGGGCAAGCCGGTGGTGGCCACCGGCGACGTCCACTTTCTGAACCCGGAGGACTCCATCTACCGCACCATCATTCAGGCCGGTCTGGGCTTTGAGGACTGCGACAATCAGCCCCCCCTGTATTTCAAGACCACCCAGGAAATGCTGGATGAATTCGCCTATCTGGGCGCGGAGAAGTGCCACGAGGTCGTGATCGACAACCCCAAGCTCATCGCCGATCAGGTGGAGGAGCTTCGCCTGTTCCCCAAGCACCCCGAGGGCAAGGACACCTTCCAGCCCTACTGGGCCGACGCGGCGGATGATATTCAAAACCGCGCCTGGGGCCGGGCCAAGGAGCTGTACGGCGATCCCCTGCCGGAGATCGTCCAGAAGCGGCTGGAGAAGGAGCTGGGCTCCATCGTAGGCTACGGCTTCTCCACCCTGTACTCCATCGCTCAGAAGCTGGTGAGCAAGTCCCTGTCCGACGGCTATCTGGTGGGCAGCCGGGGCAGCGTGGGTTCCAGCTTCGTGGCCACCATGAACGGCATCACCGAGGTGAACCCCCTGCCGCCCCACTACCGCTGCGACCACTGCCACAAAATGTTCCTGACGCCGCCGGAGCTGGGCACCGTGGGCGTGGATCTGCCGGATAAAAACTGCGAGCTCTGCGGCAATCCCCTCAAAAAAGACGGCTACGACATCCCCTTCGAGGTCTTTCTGGGCTTCAAGGGTGACAAGGTGCCCGATATCGACCTGAACTTCTCCGGCGAATATCAGCCCCGGGCCCATGCCTACATCGAAGAACTTTTCGGCAAGGGCTTCGTGTATCGAGCAGGCACCATCTCCGGTCTGGCGGAAAAGACGGCCTACGGCTTCGCCGCCAAGTATCTGGAGGAGAGGGGCATCAAGGCGGGCCGTGCCCACAAGGAACGGCTGGCGGCGGGCTGCGTGGGCGTAAAGCGCACCACCGGCCAGCACCCCGGCGGCATCGTCGTTCTGCCCAAGGAATACGACATCTGCCAGTTCACCGCCATCCAGCACCCGGCGGACGACATCAACGGCACTACCCTGACCACCCACTACGACTTCAACTCCATGCACGACATTCTGGTGAAGCTGGACTGTCTGGGCCACGACGATCCCACCATGATGCACCGCCTGGAAGAACTGACCGGCGTGAACTTCCGGGAGATTCCGCTGGACGACAAGCAGGTGATGAGCCTGTTTTCCAGCCCCAAGGCGCTGGGGGTGACGGAGGATCAGATCCTCTGCCAGACCGGCACGCTGGGCATTCCTGAGTTCGGCACCGGCTTCGTGCAGGGCATGTTGATGGAGACAAAGCCTTCCACCATGGAGGAACTGATCCGTATTTCCGGCCTGTCCCACGGCACGGACGTGTGGCTGGGCAACGCGCAGGACATCATCAACTCCGGCACGGCCAAGTTGGCCCAGTGCTTCTGTACCCGGGACGACATCATGAACTTCCTGATCTCGCAGGGGATGCAGGAAAAGATGAGCTTCGACATCATGGAAAGCGTCCGCAAGGGCCGGGGCCTGAAGCCGGAGTGGGAGGAGGCCATGAGGGAGCACAACGTGCCCCAATGGGCCATCGATTCCTGCCATAAGATCAAGTACATGTTCCCCCGGGGCCACGCCGTGGCCTACGTCACCATGGGCTTGCGGGTGGCATGGTACAAGGTGTACCGGCCCGCCGCCTACTACGCGGCCTATTTCTCCATCCGCGGCGATGGCTTCGACGCGGCCAAAATGCTGCTGAGCAACCAGACCCTGCGTTCCCGCATTGAAGAGTTTGCCAACCGGGAAGAAAAAATGTCCATCAAGGACAAGCAGGAAGAAAACGCCCTGCATATGGTGCTGGAAATGCAGGAACGAGGCATTCGGATGCTGCCGGTGGATCTGTACAAGAGCCACGCCAATCGTTTCCTGCCCGAGGAAGGCGGCCTGCGCTGCCCCTTCACGGCCATCAACGGTCTGGGCGAAGCGGCCATTCAGGGCATTCTGGATACCCGCGACCCGGAGAAACCCTACATCAGCATCGAAGACCTGCAGGCCCGCGCCCATGTGGGCACCAGCGTCATTGAAATGCTGCGCCTGCAGGGCGCGCTGGAGGGTCTGCCCGCCACCAGTCAGGTGGACCTGTTCTCCCTGCTGTAAGCGCAGCCCAACCAATTCCCATTTCTGCAACCGCCCGTCCTTGGCTCCCAGTCGGCCAAAAGACGGGCGGTTTTCTTCTGCCGGAAAGAAAATTCAAAAAATTTTAAAAACAGTTGCTTTTTTTGCCGGGCTTTGTTATAATAACGAAGCTGTTTTAAGGAACGCCTTAAAACATGTGGGCTCGTAGCTCAGCTGGATAGAGTGTTTGACTACGAATCAAAAGGTCGTGGGTTCGAATCCCGCCGGGCTCACCAAAGAAATCCGCAAACTATAACGGTTTGCGGGTTTTCTTTATCCATTTTTCCTTTCTCAATGTCTCCTGTTTTCTCCTATTCTGCACCCTTTGAGGTTCAAAACGAGGTTCAAACTTTTCCACCCAAAATGTCGGCTTGCATCGTCTTGTCCTTGGCTGTAGCAGCTGCCCGTTACTCCCCTTCGGTTTCCGTATCCAGTTCGATGACGATTTGATGTTTTTCCGGGATTACGGTTTTCTTGACCGGCTTCGGGCTTCCATCCTCATGCAGGAAGCCGGCCTCTCTTGCCTCCCGACTTCCGATCGTTACATTATAGCTGGTCACATGTCCTCCGTTTCCCTTCTGCGGCCGTAGTTTCATTTTTTTCATGCTCCTTTTTTCATAAGATCAGCAGGGATACATTTTGTTGCCATGGGAAAGCATCTGTGCTATACTGATGGGGCAGGAAGGGCTTTCGCCCTTCCCCCCCTCTGATTACCGTTTTAGCAGCTGCGCGAGCAGGCCTACCAACTCGGCAATCAGGTTTAGGAGCGCCGTTGCGAGGACGATTTTGATGGCCGTCTCGCTGCGGTGCTTTTTCTTATGCTTTTGAAAGGCATGCCTTCTTTATTTATCATTATAAGCTCAATAGAATCGATTGCCAAGAAAAAACTGAAAAAGAAAACCGTGCTGCCCCGCCAGGTGATTCCATCTCCCGGTATTGAAGCATACAACGATTCAGCAAGGACTTGCGCCGCTTTTGAATACTCTTGTCAATGAAAAACAATCCGGCATATCAGCCCGTCCGGCCTCAAATCTGACTTATTTTTTGCCTCGGATGGATTGGACTTTTGACATGGCGGGCGTACTATAGGCCCGTCGTTGAGGGAGGGAAAGCTCATCCCCTGCGAACCATGAAAAGGAGGCTTATTGCTGGATGAAAAGATTGCTTTGTGCCCTGCTTGCGCTGGTTCTGGCGCTTGCCTGTGTCCCCGCCATGGCGGACGTTGCCCGTGTGACCGAGGAACCGAAGGAATTTACGGTCTGGGCCGCTTACAACCCCACCTACCAGACGGAATGGGAAAGCATTAAGGCATGGAAGTATTTCGAAGAAGCTACCGGCGTTCATATCAACTGGGTGCTGTTTTCCAATGATGAAATGAGCGAAAAGCTCAATACGCTGATTGGCTCGGCTGACTTTGAACACTTCCCGGATGCGTTCTACCGCTGCTGGATCAGTGATTCCATGCTCAAGCGCTTCGGCCCGGACGGCATGTTCCTCGACCTGAAGGAACTCGTTCAGGAGAACGCACCGAACCTGTGCAAGGCGCTGGACGAAATGGATGCGTGGAGCAATGTGCTGGACCCGGAGACCGGCGCAATGTACTCCGTGCCGGAACTGAACAGCGCGCTTTCCGCCCGGATGCATCCCAAAATGTTCTTTAATAAGAAGATGCTGGAAGCCGTCGGCGGCAAGGTGCCCACCACCACGGATGAATTGTATGAGCTGCTGGTGAAGGTCAGAGACGCCGACGCGAACGGAAACGGCGACGCCAATGATGAGATCGGCGTCACCAGCAACGGCTTGAGCAACGTGCTGCGCGCTTTCACCGGCGCGTTCGGCCTCAACAACCGCGGCCGCGAAGACCTGAGCGTGGACGCTGACCCCAGCGACCCGACCAAGATTCGCTTCGTCTACACCTGCGACAGCTACCGCCAGTATCTCGCCTATGTCGCCAAGCTCTATCAGGAAGGCCTGATCGACCCGGAACTGTTCGAACTGAGCACGGCCAAGATGGTGGCCAAGGGAAGTCAGGACATGATCTTCTGCCTGTCCTACATCAACTGTCAGGCCGCCAGCGTCAATGCGGATGATTATGTCGGACTGGAAGTCGCCCTGAAAGGCCCGAACGGCGATCAGCAGTGGAACAATATGAACAAGGGCGTTGGACTGGGCGCGTTCGCCATCTCGCCCACCTGCAAGGACCCGGCGACGCTGGTCCGCTGGATCGACAGCTTCTATACCGACGAGGGCGCGAAGATGTTCTACTTCGGCAAGGAGGGCGAGGACTTCTACTACGACGAAAACGGTCTGCCCGCTTACAATCAGGAAATTCTCGATCAGGTTTCCGCCGAGAATCCCTACGACAAGGTCATCTCCGCCATTTCTCCCTACGCTTCCGGCACACTGCCGGTTCTCATCAAGGACGAGTTCTTCTGCGGAGCGGAATGCCGCGGCGTAAACCTGGAAACCGCGAAAAATTTGGAACCCTATGTGAATCAGATCACCTGGAAGTTCAACTTCACCACCGAAGAGAGCGAGGAACTCAGCCCCCTGACGGCGGATCTGATCACCAACTGCCACGATGTTTACCGCGCCAAGTTCATCAAGGGCGAGCTGGACGTGAACGACGATGCGGCCTGGCAGAGCTATGTGGACGAGATGCAGTCCCTCGGTCTGGAACGCTATATCGAGATCTATCAGGGCGCTCTCGACCGGATGCAGGCCCAGAACTAAACGTCCCATTCATCCAATACGCGGGGCAGGAAGAAGGTTCCTGTCCCGCCTGTGCATCGGAAAAAGCCGGAAAGGGTTTTTGAAAACATGACTGCATATCACATCCAGCACCCGAAGAAGAAACTGCCGGAACGCATCGTGCGCGAGCTCTGCAACAACTGGCAGCTGTATCTGCTGGTGCTGCCGGGTGTCATTTACCTTCTGCTGTTTCGTTATTGGCCCATGGCGGGCGTTCAGATCGCTTTTAAGGATTTCAAGCCGATTCTGGGGATCTGGCGCAGTCCGTGGGCCAGCGAACGCGGGCAGATCAACGTGCTGAAGCACTTCGTGCGGTTCCTGAACAGCGCCTATTCGATGCGCATCATCGGAAATACGCTGGCTGTGAGCGTCTACAGTCTGCTGGCCGAATTTCCCTGCTGCATCCTGCTGGCGCTGATGATGAACGAGCTGCGCAGCGGCCGCTTCAAAAAGGTCATGCAGTTTGTGACCTATGCGCCCCATTTCATTTCCACCATCGTGCTGGTGGGCATCATGCAGCAGCTTTTCGCCGCTCCCTCCGCGCTGATGCGCACGGGCGGCGTGGTCAATACGCTGATTCAGGCGTTGGGCGGCAGCCCGGTGCCCTTTACGACCAGCGAGACGGCGTTCCGGCATATGTACGTCTGGTCGGGCGTCTGGCAGAACGCGGGCTGGGGGTCGATCATCTATATGGCGACGCTCTCCGGCGTGGATCCGCAGCAGTATGAGGCGGCCATGCTGGATGGGGCGAACAAATTGCAGCGCGTGTGGCATATCACGCTGCCCGCACTGATCCCCACGGCGGTCACGCTGTTCATTCTCAATCTGGGTTCGCTGATGAGCGTAGGCTTTGAGAAGGCTTTCGCCATGCAGAACGATCTGAACCGCACGACCGCGCAGGTGCTTTCGACCTACGTTTACACGCAGGGCCTGGTGGACAACAATTATTCCTTCGCCACGGCTGTCGATCTGTTCAATTCCGTCATCAATCTGGTCGCTGTGGTAACCGTCAACTACATTGGCCGCAAAACGGCTGATGTCAGCCTGTGGTAAGGAGGCGCCGCCATGGAAAACACAATGAAACATATTCACCGAACTCGGGGCGACTGCATTTTTGACGCGATCAACGTCGCCGCGCTGTGCCTGCTGCTGGCGGTGATCCTCTATCCGCTGATCTATGTGCTGTCCTGTTCTTTCAGCGACCCGCTGCTGGTGGTGCAGAGCAAGATCACCTTTCTGCCGATGCAGCCCACGCTGGTGGCCTATCAGCGGGTGTTCCGCAACGAGCTGATCATGACCGGCTACCAGAATACTTTGTTCTACACGCTGCTGGGCACGGTGCTGAATGTGGCCGTCACGACGATGATGGCCTATCCCCTCAGCCGCCACGACTTCGCGGCGCGCCGCCCCATTACGATGCTGACGGCGTTTACGATGCTTTTTTCCGGCGGCATGATCCCCACGTTTCTGGTGGTCAAAAATCTCGGCCTGATCGACACAGTGTGGTCGCTCGTGCTGCCCGGACTGGTCAGTCCGTGGAATATGTTCATTATGAAAAATTACTTTCAGACCAGCATTCCAACCGAGCTGTACGAAGCCGCCAGCATCGACGGCGCGGACAATTTTCATCTTCTGCGAAGCGTGGTGCTGCCGCTGTCCGCCCCCATCGTGGCCGTGATGGTGCTTTATTACGGCGTGGCTCACTGGAACAGCTATTTTAACGCCCTTCTCTATCTGCGAGACCGCACCCGCTATCCGCTTCAACTGGTGCTGCGCAGCTTTTTCAGCGCCAACGACTACAGCGAGCAGGGCGGCGCAGGCGGCGACAGCGGCATGACGGCGCTTCTGGTGTCCGAAACGATGAAATACGCGCTCATCGTTATTGCCTCCGGGCCAATCCTTTGCCTTTATCCGCTCCTTCAGCGCTTCTTCGTCAAGGGTGTTATGCTGGGGGCGATCAAGGGGTGAAACAATAGCAAATACGGACACACTGATTGGACGGCGCGATTTTCTTGCGTCTGGCAGGATGCGTTCCATAAGAACAGCCCGCAAGCCTGAAGGCGTGCGGGCTGTTTTCATCTGCTCGATAATAGAGGGGCTTAAAGAAGTGCCGTCAGGCATGTGGAATTTTTTGACGGAACACTCGCTCCTCCCCCTCCGGCGGCTTCAGCATCGTCAGCATGGCGCGCATGGGGGCGGTAAGAGCCCGGGTGCGCTTGTAGAACAGGCTGATGCTGCGCGTTGCGTCCGGGCTGTCGATGCGGTAAAAGCACAGCCGTTCGTCCGGCGGGGCGCTTAGAGCCAGTGTGTCGCTGATAAAGGCCGCGCCCAGCCCGTAACCGGCCAGATTGTAGGCCGCCAGCTGCTGATCCAGCGCCAGCCGGATTTTTGGCTCAAAGCCGGCCTGAGCGCACAATTGTTCAGCCCGTCTGCGGGTGTCATTGCCTTCCTTGAGCAGCAGAAAAGGCGTGTCCGCAAACAGCTCCAGCGGAACGCAGGGAGCGCCTGCCTGAGGCAGTTCCTTAGCGGACAGGCGGAACGCCGCGGCCTTTTCGTTCACGGGCAGCGCCCGAGGCACGGCAAGGATCACCTGCTCCGTTTGAATCTCTACGGCCTCGTATATGGCCGGGTCGAGAAGCGTGTTGTCTAGAGCAAAGTCCAGCGTTCCCTCCTGCAATTCCTGTTTGAGCTGCCCGGTGTGAGCCTCGTGCAGACGCAGCTCCACGCCGGGATAACGCTCCGAATAAGCGCTGACCAACGGCGGCAGCACATAGGAGGTGAAGAACGTCGTCCCTCCCAGCGTCAGTGCGCCGGTGAGACATTTTTCCGTGTCGTCCAGATATTGCTGCAGGTCGGCCTCGATCTGCAATACCTGTTCGGCGGCGCGGATGTAGGCCCGCCCCAGCTCCGTTACCCCAATGGGGGAGGTGCTGCGATCGAAAATGGGCGCACCGATGCGCGCTTCCGCCTTTCGCACCATCTGGCTCAAAGACGGCTGGGCAATATATAATGCCTGGGCGGCCTTGGTAAAGCTGCGCTGCCGGTAAACCTCGTAGACGTAGTTCATTTCGTGCAGAAGCATGGTTCCCTCCAACATAGGCATAAGCCTATTTAAAACTTTGATAAATTGATATTTGCAAATAGTATAGCGGCTCTCTATACTGTTGTCAATCTTACATAAGCAAGGGAGCAGGAAACATGATGAGCAGAACAGAGCAGGACCTGGTGGGAACGATGGCGGTGGATGCGGACGCTTATTACGGCATCCACTCTTTGCGGGCGGCGGAAAATTTTTCGATCACCGGCAGACGTCTGCCCAGTGAAATGATCGTGAGCATGGCATCGATTAAGAAGGCGTGCGCGCGGGCGAATACTCTGGCCGGCGTGCTGTCGGAGAAAATCGGCAGCGCGATCGAAAGCGCCTGCGATGAGGTGATTGCGGGCAAGCTGCACGACCAGTTCATCGTCGATCCCATTCAGGGCGGTGCGGGTACGTCCACCAATATGAACGCCAATGAGGTGATCGCCAACCGCGCCATCGAGCTGCTGGGCGGCGTGAAGGGAGACTATACTCTTGTGCACCCCAACGACCATGTGAACTGCGGCCAGTCCACCAACGACGTTTATCCCACTTGCGTCAAAATGACGCTCTATCAGGTCTGCGGCGCGCTGCTGAAGAAAATGGAAGCGCTGATTGCCGTTTTGGACGAGCGGGCTGCCGACTTTGACGGCGTGGTGAAGATGGGGCGAACCCAGCTTCAGGACGCGGTGCCCATTCGGCTGGGACAGGAATTTGCCGCCTATGCGTCGGTGATGCGCCGGGAAAAAGACCGGCTGGAACGCGGGCAGAAGGAAATGCTCCAGCTGAATCTGGGCGGGACTGCCGTGGGTACGGGCATTAACGCGACGCTCGCCTATGTCGGGCAGGTGGTGCCGCTGCTTTCCGAAATGACGGGCATCCCCTTTACCCAGAGCCGTGACCTGATCGACACCACCCAGAATACAGACTGCTATCTGGCGCTGTCCTCGGCCCTGAAAGGCTGTGCCGCGAGTCTGTCCAAAATCTGCAATGACCTGCGGCTGATGTCCTCCGGCCCGCGGGACGGGCTGGGCGAGATCGTCCTTCCTGCCCGGCAGAACGGCTCCTCTATCATGCCCGGCAAGGTCAACCCGGTGATCCCCGAGGTGGTCAACCAGATCGCCTTCCGCATCATCGGCTACGATACCACGGTCACGCTGGCGGTGGAGGCCGGTCAGTTGGAGCTGAACGCCTTTGAACCCGTCATTTTCGACAGCCTGTATCAGGGTCTCGTGATGCTGCAGCACGGAATCCATACGCTGAATGTCCACTGTCTGCAGGGCGTTCGCGCCAATGAGGAGGTCTGCCGTCAGGAGGTGGAGCGCTCCGTAGGCGTGGTCACGGCCCTGTGCCCGAAGATCGGCTACAACGCGGCCTGCAGTCTGGCACGCGAGGCCCTGCGCACCAATCGCCCCGTCGGAAAGATCGCCCTTGAGCGGGGCCTGCTGACTGAACAGGAGCTCCAAACGCTGCTGGATCCGGCAGCGATGACCAGTAGATGTTCTTTGCAGGATACGGAGGTCGATGCAGTAAAGGGCAAAATGTAAAAACGGGGAAACGCTGTAACAAAAATAAGTAATGACTTGTTAGACCTAATAGAAAAAGGCGGGAAGCGCTTTTGAAACATAGAAGGAGCCGAGCCGCCCACCGCAGACGACAACTGACTAAAAAGAAACTTAAAAAAAACCGCCAATGCATATTGAAGCAGCGGCGGGTCTTCTATATCTACATCGAAAGAAGCCTTCATGAAATTATGCTGTGGAGGCATAGCGGCGGTGGATCAGATCAAGCTGAGGGAGGTTTTGATGCGAATGCCCGATAGGATCTCGCCTTCCCCATTTGACTCCAGATAACGTCTACTGTTTCATGCTGCTGGATTAAAACAAAAGTTATTAATATCATGACAAGGTTCATCGTGTTGGAAAATCGCTGCCATAAAAATGCTAAAGCCGAGAAATGCACACCCTCTCGGCTTGAAATGTAAATGGCGCGGTTGGGGATAACGCGAATCTACCCCTTGAACCTCGCCGCCTTTTGCAGCTCCTCGAAGGTATGGATGTCCTGCCGCTGCTCCTGCAGCATCACCTGAACCTCCCGGTTCAGCCCGTCGAAAAAGATTTTGCTCCTCCGGCTGTGCAGGAGTAGTTCCTGAAGCGTAGAATAAGAAGCCATGTGCCATCACCTCGCCGGTAGCATGGCCCGGAGAGGCGGACGTTATGCCCGGCCTGACCGAAAAAATCATTTCGCATTTGAAAGGAAGAAACGCCATGCCCCTTGCCAACTACTGCCGGAAATGCAAAGCCGAAGTCCCCGTCGGCGAAAGCTGCCCTTACTGCGGCGCGAAGCTGACCAAAACGGGGGAACGGCTGTCCTTCGGCATTTCCCGGGCCCCCTGGCGGGACTGGTTCTGCTGGAACCGGCTTTTGCGGGTGGGTCTGCCGGTGTGGGGGATCAGTTTTCTGGTCATCTCGCTGGCGGAGCTTTGTTCCGGCGGCACAGAGGCGCTGGCGGGGCTTTTTCGCCGGGGCTTTGGCCTGACCATGCTGTGGCTGCTGGGCGGGATGCTGCTGTTGTTTCTGGCGCTGCTGTTTTGTCAGGGCCGGGAAAAAGTTCATTATATATTGGATAAGGACGGCGTCAGCGCCTACACCTACGTGTCGGAGGAAGTGAATGATCTGGCGCTGTACGCCCGGTTTTTGACCCCGTCGCAGGCGGGGACGCTGCAGGAGGACGAGCACGCCCTGCCTGGCCTTAAGCTGGTGCGCCGGGTGATCCTGCCGTGGGAGCGGATGAAGCGGGTGAAAATCTGGCGGGAAGGGCAGACGCTGCTGTTTTTTGACCCGGCCTATTGGCAGGTTCTGGCGGTCAGTTGCCCGGTGCAGGAGTTTCCCGAGGCGGAAAGCTGGGTGCGCACGAAAATGAAGCGCTTCAAAACCGTCCGGGTTTTGCCCACCGAAAAGGGAAAAACCGGCAAAAAAGCAAAGAAACGTTAAAATTATTACGGAAATATAACATTTGTCCTTGACACACGTAATAACTTTTCGTACAATATGGGCTGGAAAGCTCTGGTTCTGCCCTGCGTGTATTCGCATCTATGCCCGCGCTGGACAGATTTGCCATATGCAGTATAAGATTTGCCTTTGGAGGAATCGGGAATGACACAGGAGATTCGCATTCGGCGCTGGCTGGCCTTCCTATTGGCTGCCCTGCTGGTATTTTCTACCCTGAGTACGGCGCTGGCGGCCGGCAAAACCTTCCAGTCCTATCAGACCACCAGTATGTCCAATGTGAATCTGCGCAAGCGGGCGAACGGGACTTCCACCATCCTCAAGCGGATCAAGGTGGGCGACACCGTTACCATTGTGGGCAAATCCGGCAATTATTATCAGATCCAGTTCGACGGCAAGGAGGGCTATGCCCTCATCAAGTACATCGACGGCACTGATTCCGGCGCGGATCCCGAGCCGGACGAAAGCCTGATGCACGCCGTGCCGCTGGCGGTCACGTCCTATCCTTACGATACCACCACGTTGGGCTATGTGAAGCTGCGCAAAAAAGCGAACCGCACTGCCGACGTGTATCGCACCATTCCCGTCAACAGTCTTGTGACGGTGCTCAGCGTGGAGAACGATTTTGCCCGGGTGGAATACGACGGCCAGAAGGGCTATGTGTACGCCAAGTATGTGAATCTGGCCAACATTCCCACGGCCACGCCCAAGCCTACCGCCACGCCCAAGCCCGGCTCCGAGTCCTATGCGCTGATCAAGAGCGGCGATACCGGCGCGATGGTGACGGCGCTGCAGCAGGCGTTGATCGAGCTGAAGTATCTTTCCGAGGGCGATGCGGACGGCAAGTACGGCACGAAGACCGAGCAGGCCGTCAAGCTGCTTCAGAAGCGCAATGGGCTGGAGCAGACCGGGCAGGCGGACGCGGAGCTGCAGCTGCTGATCTACGAGGGCACGCCCAAGGATGTGAACAGCTTCCGCCAGCACGTCAAGACCATTCCGCCCATCGCGGGCGCGGTCATCAAGCTCAATGGACAGGGCGAAGTGGTCACCAAGGCCCAGACCCGGCTGAAGGAGCTGGGCTACTACACCTCGACTCCCTCCGGCGTATGCGACGCGCTGACGGTGTCCGCTATTGAGGAATTTGAACGCAAGAACAGTCTGGTGGTGGATGGCGCGCTTTCCGCTACCGATCAGAATCTTCTTTACAGCATTTGGGCGCTGGACGCCTCCGTGGCCGTGACCCCCACGCCCACTCCCGTGCCCGAAATGCCCAAGGACGTGGTTCGCCCCGGCAACAAGAGCAACGATGTGAAGCTGGTGCAGACCCGTCTGACCGAGCTGGGCTACCTGACCAGCAAAGTCACCGGCACCTTTGATGACGACAGCGTAAAGGCCCTTAAGAAGTTCCAGAAGGCCAATGGGCTGGACGCGGACGGCGTATGCGGCATTCAGACCCGGGCGGTGCTGTTTGCGGCGCACCCGGTGTACGCGGTGCCCACCGCCACCCCTGTGATCGCCGCCAACGAGACTCCCGAACCCACCTACGCGCCCATCACCAAGGAAAACTGCGTCACCATCAAGGCAGGCAGTCAGGGCATGGATGTGAAGCGGCTGCAGATTCGTCTGCAGGAGCTGGGCTACTACACCTCCCGTCAGGACGGCATCTATCTGACGGACGATATCGCCGCAGTGCGGGCTTTCCAGAAGGCGAACGGACTGACCACCGACGGCAAGGCGGGCTACAACACTCAGACCGTGCTTTACAGCAACGCGGCCAAGCGGGCTGACAACGCCAATTCCGACGTGATCGCCTCCTCCAAGGCGGCCACGCTGCGCTACGGCAGCCAGGGCGTGGAGGTGCAGACCCTGCAGAACAAGCTGATCTCGCTGGGCTATCTGAGCGGTTCCGCCGACGGCAAGTTCGGTTCCTCCACCCGCCGCGCGGTGAAGGCATTCCAGCAGGCCAACGGCCTAAGCCCGGACGGCATTGTGGGCGCGGCCACGCAGGCCAAGCTGGGCGACGGCACCACGGACAGCGGAGCCGTTTCCAACACGGTTCCCTACGTCACCCTGTACAAGGGCGCTACCGGCGAAGCGGTCAAGGCCATGCAGAACCGGCTGATCGCGCTGGGGTATCTGACCGGCAAGGCGGACGGCAAGTTCGGCAACCAGACCAGCCTTGCGTTGATCGCCTTCCAGCGGGCCAACGGCCTGAAGGCGGACGGCATCATGGGTTCCGCCACCACGAAGAAGCTGAACCAGACCAGCGGCACCGTCAACAACGGCGGCACGACCACCATCGTCACCCCCACCACCGCGCCCAACGTGACCACCATCAGCGCGGCCAGCGTCCGCTATGCCAACTGGTACACCGAGATTCGCGCCAAGGCCCGGAAGTATCCCAACGTGACGGTCTACGATTTCTCCACCGGCCTTTCCTGGCAGCTGACCATCTTCTCCAACGGCGCTCACGCAGACGCGATCCCGATCACCGCCGAGGACACGGCGAAGATGAACAAGGCGTTCGGCAAGACCACGTGGAACCCGAAGCCCGTCTGGGTCATGTTCAGCGACGGTTCTGTCTACATGGCCTCCACCCACAACACGCCCCACGGCACCTACAACAACAAAAATATCAACAATTTCGCGGGCCATCTCTGCGTCCACTTCCCCCGCACGAAGGCGGAGGTCGAGGCCATCGGCCCCTATGCCACCTCCCACCAGAAGGCCATCGACCAGGGCTGGGAAGTCACCCAGAAGCGCGCCGGCAGATAGCAGGGCTAAAGCCCTGCACCCATCACTGCGCGCCTTGCGCGCAGGGGCGTAGGGGGACATGCAGCTTGGCCGGGTTTTACCGCCGTGGCACGACAGGTGCCACGGCTCGCCGGTCTG
>URJB01000038.1 GCA_900548145.1 uncultured Eubacteriales bacterium
AACAAGAACGGACACGACGGACAGGAATTCAACTACGCCGTGGCACAACGGGTGCCACGGCTCGCCGGTCTGGTAGGGCGGTACCCTTACGTCCCCTGAGCCACGCTTTGTGGACGCGGTAGCCGTGAAGGAAGAACGTGTTGGCGGAGGGAATATTGCCGCCAGGCCAACGGGCCTCACGATTCTCGTGAGAGGCGATTTTCCCGGCAGGATGGGCCGAAATACGCCCTTAGGCTAACGGCAGAGTGGTATTTTCCGCCGCCGGGCTTTCTTCCCGGCGGCGGAAAAAACGAAAGGAGGGGGAGAGATGCAGGCACAAAGGAAATATCGGCTTCATTGGAAGCAATGGTTATGGGGTATTCCGCTTGGACTGCTGGCGATCTGGCAATGGACGCTTTTTTCCAATATGATCCGGCAATTATTTTTGGGATTTCTGGTCATGCTGGCAGCGCTGCCTCTGATGAATTTTCTGGAAAAAAGAGTCTCAACAGGCTGGGCGGCTACGCTGGCCATGGCGGGGCTCAGCGTGGGAGCAGGGTTATTTCTGTTGCTGCTGATCCCGCCGCTGGTGGGTCAAGCACGGCAGATCGGCTCGGCGCTGCCGGGACTATACCGGCAGGTGGGGGAGATACTGGAACAGGCGGAAGCGTGGCTTCAGAGAAACGGCGTTGCGGTAGATCAGCGAATGCGGGAAAGTCTGTTGGAAAAGGGCGAAGGGCTTCTTTCCGACACGGCGGGTTCTCTGACAAAACGGTTAGGCGGCGTAGCAGGCGGGATCGGCCGTTGGATGCTGGCTCCGGTATTCGCCTTTTATCTTCTGCGGGATCGGCGGCGCGTTGCCGACTGGCTGCTGTCCCTCCTTCCGCCGGGACGCCGGGAGATGACAGTGCGCATCGTCCGGGAAATGGGCCGGGAAAGCGTGGGCTATCTGCGGGGACAACTGCTGGTATCGCTGGCGGTAGGCGGCTTTACCGGGCTGGGGCTTCTTTTATGCGGCGTGCCGTCGTGGCTGCTGCTGGGACTGTTGATGGGCATTCTGGAGTTGATCCCCTATGTAGGGCCTTTTCTGGGCGGCGTGCTGGTGGCGCTGTTCGCATGGCCCGAGGGCTGGAGTCGGATGCTGTGGTCGCTGGGTGTGGTGGTGCTGGTGCAGCAACTGGAGGGCGGAATGCTGTCGCCTCAGTTGATGAGTGAGACGACCCGGCTGCATCCCATCGTGGTGCTGTTGTGCGTCATGGCGGGCGGCGCGGCCGGGGGCGTGGCGGGAGTGCTGCTGGCCATCCCGGCGGTGCTGTGTGTCAGGGCCGCCCTGCGGGTCATCCAGCTCAAACGGCTGGAAGAACAGTTTGAGGAAACGTAACGCGCCGGATTCCCCTTGCGGAGGAATCCGGCGTATCTGTATATCGTCGCGGCAAAGCCGCGCTGCGGTTTGTCGCGCTCGGAGCGGAGGGTGGAGAACGCGCGGGGAACAGAAGGAGTTTGGCTCCTTATGAATATCGTCCCGGTTTGCCGCCCGGACGGCCTTGCACCGCCGCCCGAACCATCTTACGTAAGAGCTTCCCTAAGTGCCGCATCCGAAGCGCATTGGTTTGTCGCTTCCTTGTCGACACCATCAGAATACCAGACAAAAATGAGGAAATCGTGAAGAAACGGGAAAGGTTTTTTGAAGCCTGTGAGGAAAACGGCAGAAAAGCCGGTTTACGGCTTCTTTTCCGGCCCAAGGGCGGAGGTGTCTACCTTCTGCTGATGGATAGCATACAGTCGGGCATAGTGTTCCGCTTCATTGGAATTTGTGACCGCGGAAGGGATCAGCCCGGTGCATTCCGTGGCGGAACTCAGGTTTTCTACTTCGGTGATAGGGGGATTGGGAAGAACCGTTTTTCTTTCTTTTTTCATGGTCAAACCTCCTGACGGGGTTCAGTTTATCCCAAAAAGAAAACAAAGAAACATGGAAAAGCATAGGCAATGTTTTCTTTTGACCATTTTGGGCAGGGAAGGTCTTGAAGAAGGGCGCAGCCTTGCTTTTCAGGGCGCGGCGGTCTATAATGGATTGGCTACCTTCAGCAGCGGAGGAGGAATGCAGATGAAACTTTTTTGGGATGACAAACCTTTTTATCGCGGAAACACCCACTGCCACACTACTCGCAGCGACGGACGGCGCAGCCCTGAAGAGGTGATCGCCCTTTACCAGGAGGCGGGGTATGATTTTCTGGCCCTGACCGATCACCGTAAGCTGTCGGAGCAGGAGCATTTCGAAGAAAATCTGCTGATGATCCCCGGAATGGAAATGGATTTTCTGTATCCCACTCAGGCGCTGCATATCGTTGGCATCGGCATGAACGAGTCCTTCGCCCAGCAGCGGGAAAAGTGGTGCGAGTCGCCTCAAAGCTGTATTGATACCATGCGGGCCTGCGGCGGATTGGCGATTCTGGCGCATCCGCACTGGTCGCTGAATACGCTGGATACTATGCGCAGCCTGAAGAACGTGACGGCGGCGGAGATTTACAATACCGTTTCCGGCACACCGTGGAACGGGGGCCGGGCGGACAGCTCCAACATTTTGGACGTGGCCAGCGCCAACGGCGTGTTTTTCCACTATGTGGCGGCGGACGATTGCCATTTCTACAACGGCGACGAATGCCGCAGCTACATCATGGTACAGGCGGAGGAACTGAGCCAGCAGGCTATTCTGGAGGCGCTGGACGCGGGTCGTTTCTATGCTACGCAGGGCCCGCGCATTCACCAGATCACGCTGGAGAACGATACCGTTACCGTGGAATGCTCGCCGGTTTCCTGCGCAGTGTTCAATTCTCATCTGGTCTGGTCCGACGACCGCTGCAAGACGGGGGACGGCATGACGAAAATCGTTTATCCCCGTTCCCGCTACGGCGAGGATTTTGTTCGCGTTCATCTGATCGACGCGCAGGGCAATCAGGCTTGGTCTAATATCATTCATTTCTAAGCCGGCGGGGAATCAAAGGGAGGGATCGGAATGAAGAAGCGTTTCGGGATAAAATTGGTAGCGCTTTTGCTGGTGGCTGCAGCGCTGCTGGGCTGCCTGACGACAGCCTTTGCCGCGTCCAAAAAGCAGAGTGCGGCAAAGACGGAGACGCTGGTCGTTTACGCGGCGGATTACCCGGTGGAGGAGGACGGCTGGTATTCCACCATGGAGGAAGTAGCGGTCTATCTGACGCTGTACGAAAAGCTGCCGGGCAATTTCATCAGCAAATACGACGCGGAGGATCTGGGCTGGGACAACCGCAAGGGCAATCTGGATAAGGTTGCCCCCGGCTGTTCCATCGGCGGCAACCGTTTCGGCAACTATGAAGGGCTGCTGCCGGAAGCCAAGGGACGCAAGTACACGGAATGCGACATCAACTATGACGGCGGCTACCGCAACGGCGAACGCATTGTTTTCTCCAACGACGGTTTGATCTTTTACACGAGCGATCACTATCAGACGTTTACGCCGGTCAAAGTGATCGTGGAAGAGACGGAAAAAGCCGGGGAGGGAAAGAAAAAATGAGGGAAGTTCGGCTGGATCTAACGCATTTTGAAGAAAAAGTCAGCCTGCACCGTTACTTGAAGGAGACGCTGGATTTTCCCTTTTATTACGGGGCGAATTTGGACGCGCTGCATGACGAATTGACCAGCGAAACGGAGGAGTTATCGCTGGTCGTGGTGCTGCCGCACCGCGGCAAGGGGAAGATGGAGGAATATCTGCCCCGGCTGAAGCGGGTTTTCGAGGATGCGGCGGAGGAAAATTATCATCTGAGCGTTGCGTTTGAAGAAGAATAATCTATTGGCCGCGCTTTTGGCGCGGCCATTTTGGGCTATGGGGAACAAAAAGTGAAGCGCACAGTGGTAGTGCGGGCTGGAATGGTTTGTTCTGCGGAAAGTCTTTTGGTGTGGCTACAGATGTCATTTTCTGTCGGAAGGAGTTTGTTGCTGCGACTATGACCCGAAGGGGTGCAGGGGGCGAACGGAAAGCCCCCTGCTTGTGGCGGTCTGAGATAAGCCTGCCGTCAGAAAATCCCCTGCGGGGGATTGACGCGCCGCAACTGGCGCGGATTGGGACTTGCTGTTTTATGGGTTTCTCTCTAACTTTCGGTGCCCGAAGGTTTCCAAAGGGCGGCGGAAAGCCCTTTGGTGCGCCAGCAGGCGCATACTTATTACCCCAGCGGGCTTGACGCGCCGACTACGGCGCGGGAGCAGGGCTTGCAGCCCTATGGGGCGCTCACACTTTTCTTTCGGTGGCGAAAGAAAAGTGTGCAAAAGAAAGCCAGCGGCACGGCGACTCCGGGAAAAAGCCCTTTATTGCCCATTTTGACGGCGGGGCTCGCAATGTCGCGCGCAATGGAGTTGGGCAGCTTTCACCAGCTCTTGGAGCGCGCTCGTGCTCGCCTTTTTCCGCCGTCAAAATGAGCGGGCCTTTTTCCCTCCGCTGCCTATCGCCGCCCTGCCCCGGCGCAGTTGGCGGGGGACATACTCAACCCCTGCAGGGTGGGATGTAACGGTGCGGCCTGATTTTTTCGCAAGGCAAAAGGCCAGCGTGAAATCCAATCCACGCTGGCTTTTTTATGCGAGCCATGAGGCCCTCCGCCGAATGGCGGTCTTCTCTATTCAACTAACAGGAGGCCGCGCCAAACCAGCGAGCCGCGAGGCCTGTCGCCGAGCGGCGGTAAAACCCCGGCCAAGCTGCATGTCGCCCTACGCCCCTGCGCGCCTTTGGCGCGCAGGGCTGCTGGAGGGAAAGCGACTTAACCGTAAAGTTACCGCCATTCGGCGACGGGCCTCATGGCTAGCAACCAAGCTCAGTGTGGATTCAACCCCACACTGGGCTTTTTCATACAAAAAGGCCGACATTTTTTCTTCCATGTCAGCCTTTTTCATTATAAAAAAACAAGTTACGTCAAAGCATCCCAAGCTACAAGGTATGGCCAGACCTCTTGTCAACTGATTGTTCATCAGGGCTGCAAAAATATCCAAGCCACACTGAAACATCTCAACCAGCAAGGGTTAAGTATGCCCTACGCCGACCACGGGGGGCGAGGGCGGCGATAGGCAGCGGAGGGAAAAAGGCCCGCCCATTTTGACGGCGGAAAAAGGCGAGCACGAGCGCGCTCCAAGAGCTGGTGAAAGCTGCCCAACTCCATTGCGCGCGACATTGCGAGCCCCGCCGTCAAAATGGGCAATAAAGGGCTTTTTCCCGGAGTCGCCGTGCCGCTGGCTTTCTTTTGCACACTTTTCTTTCGCCATCGAAAGAAAAGTGTGAACGCCCCATGGGACGGCAAGTCCCAATTCGCGCCGTAGTCGGCGCGTCATTCCCCTCCTGGGGCAAGGAGTATGCGCCTGCGGGCGCACCAAAGGGCTTTCCTCGGGGCAAACAATCGGCACGGCCTGCACTGCCGCGCTTCGCTGATGGTTTGCCTGAACTCCTTCGGCCCATCAAAAAGGATGAATGCCGCTTCATAAGAACAGCGCTGCACCCCTGCCAGCGCTCCCCTCACTCCTTCACCTGCTCCACCTGATACCCCATCGCCTCCAGTTCCCTCAATACACTCTCCTCCGGCAGTACCAGATGCAGTAGCCCCACCGTCGCAAAAATCTTTTCCCCTTCGCCCTGTTCCAGAAGTGTCCGCAATCCCTCCGTCATGCGGCGATTCCGCAGGGTGATCAGCCCCCAGCGATATTCCTCCGTCAGCGCCGGTTCGGCAAAATCGTTCTCCGCCTCGTAGGCATGAATAAACGGCTCCGTCTCCCCTTCCGCCCACCAGTCCGGCCATTGGGCCAGCGTGCTGCCCGTCTCCTCCGGGTTCAAAATCTGCTGGCAGACGCTTTTCACCATCGCATCCTGCAGGGCCGGGCTGAAGCCGTCCAGCACCTTCAGCTGTTCCCGAGCCGTTTCCAAATAATGGACGGGCTTTTCTCCCACATATTTTCGCACCCGTTCTTCTACGCCCTGCTGCAGGGCTGAACGGGCGCTGCGGGTTCCCAGCTCCGCCGCAGCCGCCTGCGACGAAAGGGCGCTGGTCACCGCCCAGGGACGAAACGCATTCAGCCTGTCCATGGAAATGCCGCACTTCTGCGCCGTCTGCTCCAATAATGCATAGGTTTCCGCCGTCAGCAGCTCGCCAAGAGGCTGCTCTGCCGCCATCATTTCCGCAATGACGGCCTGTGCTTCCTGACTGGCCGTGTCGCACTCAAAGACGAAGCAGTCCGCTTTCTTGAGTGCCTGCTGAAGTGTCCCGTCAAAATGGGCCATGCGCTCGTTTCCCACATGAATGGAACCCAAGATCATCATTTCGTTTTTTCCGCCCGTGACCCGGTAAAGGATTCCCCGGCAGGGTTCCCCGGTTTCCGTACAAGATGTTGCCCCTAACAGAAATCCCGTTACCTCCGCCAAAATCAGCATCCATTTCCATTTTCCCTTCACGACGGTTCCCCCCATAATGCTTTCGCCGCCTGTGGCACGTCCTCGCCGAAGGGTCTCCATTCCTCCGGCAGAAGGGCGGCGTAGGCGCTTTCGTAATACCGGCTGTCCAGCAATAGCAAAATTCCCCGGTCGTTTTCGGAACGGATGACCCGCCCGCCCGCCTGCAAAACCTTCTGCATGGCGGGAATGCGGCAGGCATAGCCGAACCCGTCCCCGAAATGCTGCTGATAGCAGCGCTGCACCGCCCGCAGACGGGCGCTGGGCGTAGGCAGCCCCACTCCTACAACGATCACGCCGATGAGCTGTTCCCCCGGCAGGTCAATGCCCTCGGAAAACAGTCCGCCCAGTACGCAGAGACCCAATCGTGGGCCGTCTTCTTCCGTGAACGCCGCGAAAAAGCCGTCTTTCTGTTCCTCCGTCATGTCCCGCTTCTGCACCCACAGCGGCGGCAAATTTTCCGGCTGCAAATGCCCCAGCACCAGTTCCAGATAGGCATAGCTGGGAAAAAACGCAATATACTTTCCCGCCTTTGCGCACGCCGCCTGAGTAATTGCCTGCGCCACCTGCGCGGCGCTTTGTTCCCGGTCGGCATAGCGGGTAGAAATTCTCCGGCGAACGACCTGCAGGTGTTCCCGGGGAAAAGGAGACGGCAGCGTAAAACAGGCGTCCTCGTCTTCGCCGCCCAACAGCTGCTTCATAGCCCCCAGCGGGGACAGCGTGGCCGAAAAGAAAACCGTCCCCCGCATGGGTTTGGTCGCCTTGGCGAGGGTTTCTCCCGGCAAAAGGCAATAGAGGGTCAGTGTCCGCTCCCGCCCGTGCTTTTCCAGAAGAACGGCGTATTCCTCGTTCTGGTGCTCTGCGGCGTACAGGAAGGGCAGCAGCATCCGCAGCAGCGAAAACAGCAGACTCAGCGGTACGCCGTGAGGCTCGGCGATCAACGCGGAAATCTGTTCCTGTACCTCCGCCGCTATAGAGACGATTTCGGCCGGCAGTTCGTCCAACGTTTCTGTTTCACCAGCGTCCAGCTCCCGCAGACGGCGAAGTAAACGTCCCAGCACCTCGTAACAGGGATGTTTCCTCCCCAGTAGTTTTCCCAGCTCGGTGCGGGCCTCCCGCAGCGCCGGGCCGTCCAGCGTGCCGGAAAGAGACTCCCGCACCCGCTCCAGCGTATGATGCGCTTCGTCGATCAGCGCCGTCATGGCCCGCCGCCGGACGAACAGCCGCTTGACCTGCGCGAAGGGGTCGAACAGATAGTTCATGTCCATCAGCACCACGTCGGCCAGCTCGCTCAAATACAGCGCCAGTTCAAAGGGGCAGATTTCGTGCTGGGCCGCCGCAGCCTGAATGACCTCGTCCGTCCACACGTCGGTGCCCGCCAGCAGCTCGCGCACCGCGTCCTCCTGCCGGAGAAAATGCCCCTTGGCCCGCGAGCAAAAGTCCGGGTGGCAGCGCAGCTCCTCCGGGCAGAGCTTTTCCCGGGCCGTCAGCACGCTGACCCGCGCCTGCAGGCCCTGTGCCTTCATCCGCTCCAAGGCCTGAATGGGACTCTGCCGGGCGGTATTCCGGGCCGTCAGATACAGCAGCTTGTCCGTCTTGCCCTCTCCCATGGCCTTCAGCGCAGGAAACAGCACGGCCGCGCTTTTGCCCGTGCCGGTGGGCAGGCAGGCGAACAACCGCTTTTTTCGGCTAATAGCCGTATAGACCTGCGCGGCCAATTCCCGCTGCCCGGCCCGATAAGCCGGAAAGGGAAAGTCCAGCGTCCGAATGGAAGCGTCCCGTTGTCGGCGGTGTTCCCGCTCTCGTAGGGCGAAGTCCAGCCAGCGATCCAGCCAGCTTTCGGCCTGTGCGGCCAGTTCTTCCCGGGAAAGAGTCTCGGAGAAGCGCCGCAGCACTGCTCCCTCCAAGTTCAGGTACGTCACGCAAAATTCCACGCTGGGGCATTCTTCTTCCAGCGCCGCCATGGCCGCGTACAATAGCGCCTGCGCCCGGTGCTCTGGCAGCGGCGCGCCGCCGGTATGGCGGCTCAGCTTCATTTCTTCCACCAGCGGCACCGGGCCGTCGGTAAACGCGTCCATGCGGCCATATAATTCCACGGTTTCCCCACGCAAAGAAAAGCTGTGCCGAATGGCCCGCTCCACTTCTCCCGTCTGCTGTTCCTGACGGGAACGGTGTGCGCAGCCTCCGGCCAGCATGTCCTCCACGCCCCCTCCGGGCAGGATATCCTCCGGCGGGAAGCAGAATGCGACCACCTCCCGCACCGATACCCGAAGTTCGGGGCTTGATCCACTTTTCTTCTTTGGCGCAGCCAAGGCTCAATCCCGATTCCGGGAACGAGAGATCAGGATCAGCCGCAGCAGCTGCAGGGCGCTGGAAATGACCGACGCCAGATAGGTCAGCGCAGCGGCGCTCAATACGGCTTTCGCCCCCTGAAGCTCCTCCGCATCCAGCACACCTTCCAGCATCCCAAGGGCCCGCTTGCTGGCGTTGATCTCCACCGGCAGCGTCACCAGCGAAAACAGCAGCGTCAGGCCGAAGCACAGAATGCCCACCATCTGCAGCGGTTCCCAGCTGAACAGAAGGCCCGCCATAAAAATGGGCAGGTAGAGACTGCTGCCGATATTGACCACCGGCACCAGCGCGGAGCGGAGCTTCAAAAGGCCGTAGCCGTCGTGCTCCTGCAGGGCGTGGCCGCACTCGTGGGCTGCTACGCCCACCGCCGCCACGCTGTCGGAGCCGTACACCGTGTCGCTGAGCCGCAGGGTATTGCTGCGGGGATCGTAATGGTCGGTCAGGGAGCCGTTCACTCGACTGATGGTCACGTTGGTGCTGCCGCCCCGGCTGAGCAGCATCCGCGCTGCCGCTTCTGCCGTCAGGCCGCTTTTCGTCCTGACCCGGCTGTAGCGGTCGAAGGTGCTTTTCACCTTGAACTGCGCGTAAAGGCCCAGCAGCAGGCCAGGAATGACCAAAATCATCGTCCAGTCATAATAAAAGTAAGGCATATTTTTCCTCCTTATCGGAACATTTCCGCATTTCACCGCACGATCTCAACGCCCAGCAGGCCGCACAGGATCAACGCCTGTTCGGTGCTGATCCGAAGCCCCTGCAGGTCGGACGGCGTCATTCGGATGCCGTCCAGCTGACAGGTGCTCACGTCCGCTCCTTTCAAGGGCGTATGGCTCCATTGAGAGCGGGAAAGGTCGTTTTCTTCCAGACGAATGCGGCCCAGTCTGCACTCCGTCCAGCTGCTTTCCCGCAGAGGGCTGCGAAGAAATTCCACCCGTTCCAGCTTGCATTGAGCCAGCGAAGCGTAATCCATCATGCAGTCCGCAAAGGTCACGTCGTTCATCGCCCCCTCTGCGAATGCCACGCCTGTCATGCGGCAGTGTTCAAACCGTACCCGGCGCATGGCGAAAGCCGGGAAAAACAGGTTTCCCATTTCACAGTGAGAAAACACGCAGTCCACAAGATCCAGGCGGCGCATTTCCCAGTCGGAAAACACGCACTTTTCGAACACGCAGCCGGTGAACTGCAACACGCCAAAATCCACGTCCTCCAAGGGCTGCCGCTCAAAGCGCCGACCCTCCACATCGTCCTTTGTGCGGATCGCCTGACGGACGATTTCCTCCAGTTCCCCGTCTTCCCGCAGTTTGGCCGGGATCGCGGGCGCTTCCGGCTTCCAGTTTGGCTGATGATTCATACATTCTCCTGTATACGCCGTTTCTTCCCGGGGCATTCTAGGGTCGGGGAGGGATCAAATTGCGTCAACTTCGTTGGGTCTTGTCGGGCTTCCTTTTGCTGTCCGTTCTGCTTTCCGCGTCCGCATGGGCGGATGAATATACTTCGGAGGAACAGCGGCTGCTGGAAGCCTACCATTCGGGCGAACTGCTGCGGTTGCACATTCTGGCGGACAACGACGCGCCGGAGGCCCAGCAGCTCAAGCTGGCCGTCCGGAACGCGATCCTGACCCGTTTCGCCGCCGAGCTCAATGAAGCCACCACTGCGGACGAAGCCTTTGCCCGGCTGTGTTCCCTGCTTCCGCAGATGGAAGCGCTAGCCGCCGATACCGTCCAAAGGGCGGGCTTTGACCTGCCGGTCTCCGCCGAAGCGGGCGTTCTGTCCCTGCCCGAAAAGCGCTACGGGCAGGTGGTGCTGCCGGAGGGCGACTATCGGGGGCTTCGGATCACCCTCGGCAGCGGCGAAGGCCGCAACTGGTGGTGCATCCTGTTTCCGCAGCTCTGTCTGGCTTTGGCGGATGAGGAACCATGGGTCTCCCCTGCCGCCGAACCTTCTGAATTGCCGTCTCCCGCATCGTCCGAGCTTCAGTGGGACAGCCTGCGCGTCCTGCGCAACTGGCTGCTCCTGCCATCAGCGCCGTGTGCTGCGGACGTAGTTCATCCGGAAAACGATCAGGGGGACTAACACCGCCGCGCCCAGCACTGCCGCGCCGCGCAGCCCGTTCATCAAAAGCGCCGCCACGCCCAATGCAATGCTGAACACGCCGCTGACCATGGAGATCACGCCGTAGCGGCGGGCGAATTTTTCATCCAGCTTGCCGGATTTCTGATCGGCCCAAAAGTTGTTGATCAAATCATACTGGCCCCGGAAGCGGATCATTGCGCCCATCCACAGGTACAAAATGCCGGTCAGCCATACGAGGATACACCAGAAAAGCACAGGTTTTCCCCCTTTTTCCATGTTTGTCGTTCCTTGCCGGGTTTCATTATAGCAAATCCGGGGCAATAAGAAAAGCCCCGCCTGTGCGGGGCTTTCGTTTATTCTTCTTCCGTAAAATTTTCTTTCGCTTCCGGCATTTCCTGACAGACGTACAGGAGCGCATCCTCGCCGTTGTCCTCGTAGTAGCGCTTGCGCACGCCCAGCTGGATAAAATGCAGCTTGCGGTACAGAGCCTGAGCGATCAGATTGGTCTTGCGTACTTCCAGCGTCATGTACTGCACGCCCATGTTGGCGGCGTACTGCATCAACGCCCGCATCAGCGCTTCGCCGATGCCCTCGCCCCGGCGGCTTTTCGTCACCGCCACGTTGGTGATGTGCCCTTCGTCCAAAATGAGCCACGCCCCGGCATAGCCCAGCACCGCGCCGTCTTCCTCCGCCACGATGTACCGGGCGCAGGCGTTGCGGGTCATTTCTTCCTGAAAGCTCTGCAGGCTCCACGGCTCGGGGAAGGTCTCCACCTCGATGGCGTGCACCGCCTCCGCGTCGGCCAAGATCATGCGGCGATAGGTAACGCTCATGCTTTTCCCTCCGCCGCCAGTCTGGCGGCCCGGGCCCGTTCCGCTTGGGGTGCCCGCAGATAATGAGGCTGAAGGGTCAGGTAGTCCACGGCGTTCTCCCGATTCTGCCACGCCAGCGCCGCTACGGCGGCGGGCCTCAGGTAGCTCATCTGCGCAGGGGCAAACACCGCCCGCTGTCCCAAACGCGCTTCGATCGCCGTGCGGTAGCGCTCCACACCGTCGCCCAGAAAGCAGAGCTTCTGCTCCGGCTTGGCCGCTACAAGCGCCTGATCCAGATAATCCTCCAGCTTAGCGGCGGTATCCTCCATCACCCGCTGGGGAACCCTTCCCGGCTGAAACGCCGCGCCGTATACCTGTCCCGCACGCGCGTCCTGAATGGGGCAAATCAGGTCGGGCATCAGGCTCACGCCCCACGCCAGCGCTTCCAGCGCGTCCACCGCCACGCAGGGCTTGCCCGCGCCGTGGGCCATACCCTTCACTGCGCTGACACCGATGCGCACGCCCGTGAAGGAACCAGGCCCCACGACCGCCGCGTACAGCTCGATCTCCGAAATATCGGTGGAGCACTTGTTCAGCGCTTCTTCCACCATGGGCATCAGACTGACGGAGTGGGTCAGCTTGTTCACCGCCGCGCCCTCGTACAGGATCCGCCCGTCCTCCAGCACCGCCACGCCGCATACCGGCCCGGAGGTGTCGATCGCCAACAGCTTCATCTTTCCTTCGTCTCCTTCAGCTTTTCCCCGTCGATGGTATGGAAGCCGCCTACGGGCCGCAGGGTGATCTCCCGGTCGTTGTCCCCCGTGGGGGTCAGGGCGATCTCCAGATAGGTCTCCGGGATCACTTCTTCCGCCTGACTGGGCCACTCTACCACGCTGACGCCCTCGCCGTAGAGGTATTCGTCCATGGACAGCTCGTAAAGCTCCTCGGCGCTTTCCAGCCGGTACCAATCGAAGTGATACAATGGCAGGCGGCCCGTTTCGTACATCTGCATGATGGGAAAGGTGGGGCTCGGCAGATAGCCTTCGATCCCCAGTCCCCGGGCGATGCCCCGGGTCAGCTCGCTCTTGCCCGCGCCCATGTCGCCCAACAGCAATATCACGTCGCCGGGCTGCAGCTGCTCCGCCAGCTGGGCTCCCAACGCCCGCGTTTCTTCGGGAGAATGCGTCTGATACGTCACGGTCAAAGCTCCTTTCCAAAAGGGGAGACGGCGGGCCGCTGCCCCGCACCCTGGCAGGAATCAGTGCCTCCTGCACCTCCGCATGATCTCCTATAAAACGATTGAACAGTGAGACACCGCCAAGCGAGCCGCGACACCTGTCGTGCCGCGGCGGCCTTCCCCGCCTACCCCAAACAGACAACCCCCCCGCCCGCATAGCGGGCAAAGCCGCGCAGTGACGGGTCCAGGGCTTTAGCCCTGGTGGTGGAGAAGGGGAGAAAGGGGCTTGTAGACCAGCAGCGTAACAACGCTGATCAGAATCCACTTGACCAAGTTGAACGGGCCGGTGATCAGCAGCACAAAACCCCATTCGTCCTGAATGGCAGGAATCAGGGCCTGCCCCATGGAAACGATCTGCTCCACCGGCATCCCATATACCGCCCCGTAAAACGGGATCATCAGCCAGAGATTGCTCAGGACGCCCGCGACAGTGGCGGCCAACGTGCCCACGATCAGACCGATCAGCGCTCCCTTGCGGGTCTTGTGGCGCTGGTAGATCAGCCCGGCGGGCAGGATCATGGCAAAGCCCATAAGAAAGTCCGCCAGCTCTCCCACGCCCTGAGAGGACGTGTGCAAAAGCCCCAGCAGGCTCTTGATGAGCAGAATCAGCGTGGCGGGTCCCGGCCCCATGGCAAAGGCTCCCAGCAGCACCGGCAGATTGCTGAAATCCAGCTTGTAGAACAGCACCACGGGGATTTCCACCATGAACAGCACCGCCGAAATGGCGGCCAGAATGGCGATGGTGGTCAGTTGACGGGTCGTGAGACGTTTGGATTTGGATTGCATACGAAAAACCTCCTGAGCGTAAAAATTCCCTGATGGCTCTTCATCAGGGACAACACGCTTGCAGGCGGCTGTTCTTCTATCATCCGGACTTGGCGCGCTGCGCCTTACCGTCGGCTTCGGAATTTCACCGAATCGGGGAGAACGGAACGGCGTTCCTTCTCCTTCGCGGGCTGTACCGCCGGTGGGGAATTTCACCCCGCCCCGAAGAAGCCATCATATGGTTTCCGTCAGGAATCGTAACACGCCGAACAGGGAAAGTCAATATTTCCGCGAAATTCTCTTAAAGAGCCGTTTTTTTTGCAACCTTTTGCCATTGTCATACATCTGTATGGGTGAAAAGTGCTTTTCATCCATTCCATCCGGGAGGTACGATATGACACAAGCGGAATTTGTCCGGCGCGTTGTGGCCATGGAGGATACGCTCTATCGCGTGTCCACCACCATCCTTCCACAGCTGTGCGACCGGCAGGACGCCGTTCAGAGCGCCATCGAAAAAGCCCTGCGCAAGTGGGACAAGCTGCGCGACCCCGCCGCGCTGGAAGCATGGCTGACGCGGATCCTTATCAACGAATGTTATCTGATCCTGCGCAGCCGCAAGCGGGAAACGCCCATGGACGACCTGCCCGAGCGGGAAACGGCCCCCGACGCTCTGCCCGATGTGTATGAACTGTTCACGTCCCTTGAGGAAAAATATCGTCTGCCGATGGTTCTGTATTACGTGGAAGGTTACTCCGTGGCGGAGGCGGCGCACATTCTGCACCTGCCTCAAAACACGCTGAAATCCCGGCTCCACCGGGGACGGCAGACGCTTCGCAGCAGCCTTGCGTTAAAGGAGGTAGACGGATGAACGCTGACAACTTGAAAAAGATGTACGGTTCCACGCCGGAAAGCTTCCGGCAGTGTGTGGAACAGACACTGGCTCAGTCCCCCGACCATGCTCCCCACCGCGCGCCGGTGCGGCGCGCCCTGCGGCTGGCGCTGGTGTGCGCGCTGCTATTGGCGCTGCTGACCGCCGCAGCCTACGCGGTGTTCTCTCCCCGGGTGGCCGAGGTGTTCGGCGCGGCCTATGGCCCTGCGGCGCAGGAAAAGCTGCAGGCAGGCAAGAGCGCCCAGCCGGAAAGCAGCATTGATCTGGATGGTGTGCGCTATACATTGCACGAAGTCACCTATATCGACAGCGGCCTGTATGCCGTAGCGACCATCCGCCCGGCAGACGGCTCCAAAATTGTGCTGTTGCCCCAGGAAGAGGACGATCCCGACACGCCCGTGGGCACCGACCGCTACAACGCCATTCACCCAGGCTCGGATGCGCCCACCTACGGCGAAAAGGCCGCCGAGACCGGCGCAAAGCTGATCTATGCCGAAATCGCCGTGGATCAGATTGCCGTGGACGGCGGCCCGGCGCTTTCCCCCGCCTGCTACGGCGTGTCCAGCCACCCGCAGGAGGACGGCAGCGTCCTTTACACGCTGGAAATCGACGCGGGCACGGCCGTTACCGCCGGAGAAAGCTACACGCTGCACCTGTGGGTCTCCCACTGGGAATACGACCGGCGGGATGAAACCTATGAGGGCGAAGAATGGCTCGTTACGGTCACGCCCAAAGCCGCCGAAGAGAAAGGAGAATAAACCGTGAAGAAACTGCTTTGCCTGCTGGCCGCGCTGCTGCTTCTCTGCCCCGCCGGGCTGGCGGAAAATTCGAAAGAATGCGAAATTCTCCTTCCGGACGGCTACACGGGCACCTTGCCGGTGTACCGGGCCACGCTGCGGGACGAAAGCGCCGTCCCCCTGTTCGATGAACTGGACGTGTCTCTGTTCAATCAGAGCGGCGAACCGGAATTTGCGCCTGTTCTTTTTCGCAAAAAGCCGCTGTGTTCCGGCTCTTACACCTACCCTGACGGCGCCGTGCTGACCACCTCCCCGGAAACGCTCCGTTATAAGGAGTACGACGGCACTTATGTGAGCCTTCTCCACTCTGCGGAAGACGGTTCTGAAATTCGGGAGGAGCTTCCCCGTTCTTCCCTGAAAAGCGCCATCGCCGATCTGGCTGCCGGGGCCCGTCAATGCTGGCCTGAACTGGACGAGCAGCCCCGTCTGACCACGGCCGCGCTTCCCGGCGTCACGCTGACCGAAGCGAAGGCACAGATGGAAGCCCTGCTGGAAAAGCTGGGGCTAAAGGACGGCTATCATTTCGTCTACGGACTGGACATGACGCTGGAGCGCATTCAGTCACTTGGACGGAACTACAACGAGGTTTTGTCCTTTCGAACGGCGGAATGGGATTTTTCCCTCGCCACGGAGGAAGATCAGGGCTTCTATGTTTATTACGAGTTTCAGCTGAACGGTCTGGACATCCATTCCATGGACATTGCGCCTTTTTCGGCCTCGGCCTACTTTACCCGGGAGGGAATGCACTCGTTCCTGCTGACGAATCCCGCCATGATTGGAGAAATTTACGATACGCCCGACGCGCTGGTTTCCCCCGAAACGATTCTTACCCGGTTTGAAAAGGACAACCCTGACCGGAGCCGGTATGGTTTCAACGATCCCACGCCGGTTCAAATGAAGCTGGTCTACACCTTGCAGCGCGCCCCGCAGAAGAAAGACGGCATGGTGCTGGCCCCGGCATGGTACGTCCGCTATACTTTTGTGGACGGCGTTCCGAAAGAAGGTTGGGTCTGGTATTCCGCGCTGGACGGCGTGAAGCTGATGGACTGCTATCAATGGTAAAACGCCTTGGCAACGGAAACATGGCCGTGGTAAAATAAGCGGCATTCCATTTCAGGGGGACAATGCCTTGAACCTTTACGAAGTTACGCAGCGGGAACCGCAGCTGATCCATCAGTTCACGGCCATTTGGGAAGATTCCGTGCGGGCGAGCCATCTGTTTCTGTCGGAAGCGGAGATTCAGGAAATCAAAGCCTATGTTCCCCAGGCATTGACCGGCGTTTCTCGCCTGCTGGTGGCCGAAAGAGCGCAGGGACAGCCCGTTGCCTTTATGGGGATTGAAGGCCCTCGTCTGGAAATGCTGTTTCTTTCCCCGGCAGAGCGGGGCGCGGGACTGGGAAGGCAGCTTCTGGAATACGGCATTCTCCATTACGACCTGCAGGAATTGACGGTCAACGAGCAGAACCCGCAGGCCGTCGGCTTCTACCAGCATATGGGCTTCGAGACTTACCGGCGAACCGACTGCGACGAGCAGGGCGGCCCCTATCCCCTTCTGTACATGAAACGGGTCTGATTTTTCCATAGAAAACCCGGCGTGACAAATGCGTCACGCCGGGTTCGTTTGCTGTTTTTTTGTAATTACTTAATGAGCGTAAAGTGGCTGAACAGCGTCGCAAAGGTATTGGCGACGGTGGACATGGTTTTGATGAAGATGTCCAGCGCCACGCCTACCACGTCTTTTCGGGTATCGCCCACCGTGTCGCCCACCACGGCGGCCTTGTGGGCGGGAGAGCCCTTGCCGTGGCCTTCCAGTGCGCCGGATTCGATATACTTTTTAGCATTGTCGAACGCGCCGCCGGAGTTGCCCATGAACAGCGCCCGGGGAATGGCCACGATGGTCGCGCCCACCAGCAAACCGCCGACAAACTCCACGCCGAACAGGAAGCCGCCCACAATGGGGATCAGCAGTGCCATCACAGAGGGCAGCAGCATGGTCTTCAGCGCCTGACTGGCCGCCATGCGGATCAGCTTGTTGTAATCGGGCTTTACCTTGCCTTCCAGCACGCCGGGCACGGACAGCTGCCGGTCGCCCTCGTCCGCCATTTTCCGGGCGGATTCAATGGTGTTGTCCGTCAGCAAAGCGGAGAAATACTCGATCAGCGCGCCGCCGATGATGCCGCCTGCCACGACCACGTAAGAGGCGATATTCAGGATGGGTTCCGCCGCAGCGGAGGTGTAGTTGCCCACATAAGCCACGATCAGGGACACGGTGGCGAAGGCGGCGGAGCCGATAGCGAATCCCTTGCCGATGGCGGCGGTGGTGTTGCCCACCGCGTCCAGTTTGTCGGTGATCACGCGCACGTTCTCAGGCAGGTGACAGGACTCCGCCAGACCGCCCGCGTTGTCGGCGATGGGGCCGAACGCGTCAATGGAGACCGTCGCGCCTACGAAGGCCAGCATTCCCAGCGAGGACAGCGCAATGCCGTAGGTGCCGCAGATTTTGCCCGAGAGGAACAGCGCCACGCCGATGACCAGAATGGGCAGCAGGCAGGAGCGGGAACCGATGGCGTCGCCCTTGGTGACCACGAAGGCCTCGCCCTCGGTGGCGATCTGGGCCAGTTTCTTGGTGGGATTATAGTCGGTAGAGGTATAGTATTCCGTGATGGAGCCGATGGCGATGCCGCTCAGAATGCCCAGCACGGAAGAAAGCCACGGGCTCAGCCAGCCCAAACGGAAGTCGGCGTACAGCTCCACCTTGCCGAACACAAGCAGCGCGGAGAAAAAGCCCACCACAATGGTGATGCCGGCGGAGATCCACGTCGCCAGATTCAGTTCCTTGGAGGGATTATCGCCCATCTTGCGGAAGGCCGCATAACCAAGACCCAGTACGCAGCCCAGCAGACCGCCGCCCGCCAGCACGATGGGATAGATACAAGTCGCGTCAAAGGTGGCCTGGCTCACAGCGCCCTGCGCGCCGTTAAACAGGGTGACGGCGATCATGATGGCCGCGGCCATGGTGGCCACGAAGCTTTCCAGCAGGTCGGAGCAGTTGCCCGCGATGTCGTTCACGTTGTCGCCGATGAAATCCGCCACCACATTGGGCACGCGACTGTCGTCCTCGGGCATGTCGTGGCGCAGCTTGGCCAGAATATCGGAGGAAATATCCGCGGCCTTGGTGTAGTTGCCGCCCGCCACGCGGTTGAACATGGCCACCAGCGAGCAGCCCAGCGAATACGTCGTGACCCGCATGATGGAGGGGTTGCAGGACAGGTTGGCCAGCAGACCCCGACCCGTGGCGGCAGGGTCGATGCCCTTCCAGATGACCAGCACCAGCACCAGACCCAGCATTCCGAAGGCCTGCACACTCAGGCCGGAAATGCTGCCGCCGCACAGCGCCACCTTCACGGTCTCGCCGATGGACAGAGTCTCCCGGGCACGGTTGGCGGTGCGCACGTTGGCATAGGTGGCGCTGCGCATTCCCAGCACGCACACAGCGGAGGACATACAGGCGCCGATCAGGAAGGCAATGCCGCTGGTTTTTTCAATGAACAGGCTGAACACCAGCGCCACCAGCAGAACCACGATGGAGATCGTGCGGTATTCGGTTTTTAGAAAGGTCGCAGCGCCGCTGCGGATAATTTCCGCCATTTCCATCATTTCGGCGGTTCCTTCGCCCATCCGGCGAATCCGGAAATAATTGTAGAACACATAGGCAATCGCAAGCACGATCACGCCCAGAACGATCAACCAAGCAGCCATGAGAGCATCCTCAACTTTCCTTTTATAAAATAGAATCAGGGATGAATACCATGCGTTCGCATCGCGTTCACTCGAAAAAAGCTGAGGATCTTTCAAAGGCATCGCATACGCCCTCTCGGGCACGTGTCTCCGCGGCTGCCGCTCCTTCCCTGCGCAATTTTGCCCACAAAAAACACCGTCACCAATCGTCGGATGAACGATGCTGGGCGGTGGAAATAATGTTCGGTTTGCGGGACAATGTCTCACAGTTCGATATGAACCGAGGTTTTTCGCCTCGGTGACAGACTCCACCACTCATATCAACGTAGATATTATATCCCCAATGAGATAACCCGTCAATACAGAATTTCAAAATTTTCCCTCAATTATATTGTACTCCGAAAACCGGCGGTGTGCAAGGTGTAAATCCTTGCGTTTTCGCCCCCGCTCCGCTTGAAACCGCCGGTCGGATATGCTATCCTTCCTGTCAGAAAAGGAGGGACGGCATGAAAGCAACGCTGCTTCGCAGAGCCGCCGCATGGGTCGCGGCGCTCGTTTTTCTGCTCCCCTGCGTCCCCGCGCACGCCGGTCACGACGTGGTGATCCCCTTTCCCGAGGAACTGACCATCCGCATGGAGACCGAGTCCTGGACGGCTGCGGACGGACGGCAGGCCGAGGCCGACCTGCCCGTCACCTGTCAGGAGAGCGTTAATCAGGCGCTCCGAGCCGCCCTGGAGGAAATCTGGCAGGAGCTTCAGGCCCATTCCTCCCCGGATGAAGTGCTGGAGCTTTCCTCCACCTTCCGCATCAGCGGGGAAAGCTGGGCGGGCTTCCTTCTGACGGGCCGCGCCATTCGCACGGGTCGCAGCCGAAACGATACCTTCGACACTGAGGAGACCGTCTACCTGACCAGCCGGGTTTTCAGCTACGATCTGCTGGACGGCGCGCCGCTAAGCCTGCGGGACGTTTTCCCCGAGGGGAGCATGGTCTGGCAGATGATCAGCCGGGCGATCGAGGAACGCTTTGCCCTCTACTATCCTGATACATCTCATGATGGTGCGGCGATCCGCCAGCTGGCCAATACGGCTTCGCTGGCCGACCTGCCTTTCCTTCCCTGCGCCGGGCGTTTTCTGCTGACCTTTCCCCTGGAGGACGCGGTGGACGGCAAATGGCAGCTGGTGCAGGTTCCGCTGCTGTACCGGGACTACCGGGAATTTATGATCGCCGAAGCCGACCGTCAGACCGACAACAGCGCCCGCCCCATCATCGCCCTGACCTACGACGACGGCCCCGTGCTGAACGTTACCCGGACGCTTCTGCGCAATCTGGATCGTTACGGCGCTTCCGCCACCTTCTTCTGCGTAGGTACACAGGTGGAAAAGTGGCCTGACATGGCCCGACGGGAATTGGACTACGGGCACACCGTCGGCTCTCACACCATGGATCACACCTATGCGGAGGATGTTCACGCTGCTTCACAGCTTCTGCAGGATCGGGAACAGGTGCTGGCGCTCCATGCGACCCAGATAGGGCCGGAGCCGGTGCTGTTCCGGGCTCCCGGTGGCAACTATGCCAAATATCAAAAGCACGAGGTCGGCTGGCCGTTGATCCAGTGGTCGTCCTCTGCCGGGGACACCGGCAAGAACACCGAGCGTCAGCTGGCACGTCACCTGACGGCCAACGCAGAGGACGGCAGTATCCTGCTTCTGCACGATATTTATATGAAGACCGCCGTTTCGGCAGAAGAATATCTGGCAGAATTTTATCAGCGGGGCTTCCTGACCGCCACGGTGGAAGAACTGCTTTCTCTGGCCGGGCTGGAGCCGGAACCCAACGAGGTCTACGTCAGCGTTCCTACCGCCTTCACTACCGGCGGCATCCCGGACGGCGCTTTGTGATTTTTCCCAAACAAATCACGAATGGAGTTCTGCATTTTTATCATGAAACCTTTTGACAAATAGTTGACAACACAAAAATTGTGTGTAAACTAAACATGGAATTGCTGCAAGATTCCAAAACCTTTTAGGAGGAACGTACCATGATCCGCTACACAAAGGAACAAAAGGAGGCTGCGCTGAGCCAGGCGCAGGAGATCGGTATCATCAAGACCCACAACGAGACCGGCATTTCCATTCAGACGCTGTACAAGTGGCGTGCCGAAGCCGAAGGCAAGACAGGACCCAAGGCTGGCCGCAAAAAAGGAGTCTGCAACGAATATCAGGCTCTCTTGGATGACGACGTGATCGCCAACAAAATCAACCGTCTGGAAGAAGAAAACGCCGCCCTGATTTCCGACAACCTTCAACTGAAAAAAGCGTTGATGTCTCTCTTGGAAAAATAAGAATC
This sequence comes from uncultured Eubacteriales bacterium, assembly GCA_900548145.1. Lineage (GTDB taxonomy): Bacteria > Bacillota > Clostridia > Christensenellales > Aristaeellaceae > Limiplasma. Next base: position 21,440 of record URJB01000038.1, read on the forward strand.
TCACAAGGATTCTTACTTAACATAAACGCCCGTGCAGCCAAAAACTGCACGGGCGTTTGCTATTTTTCAGCGGCAAAGCAGGGATGTAACCGTGCTTTTTTCTTTCTCCAGCCTGCATGTTTTTCCACTTTTTGCTGGTTTCTATGCAGCCTATGCATACAGGTGCAGTGACAAGCAGGTGAGGATTTCTGCGCAGGTTCTAGGCCGATGGGCTGCAGCAGACGGAGTTCACGGCGGGAAGGGCCGCACCGATTTTGTCACAAGCAAAGCCCTCGGCCGTAGGAAAATCCCGCCGGGGGATTGACGCGCCGACTCCGGCGGGGGTTGAGGATTGTCGTTCCAGAGGGCGACCCGAAGGGGATAGAGGCGAGTGGAAAGCCTCTGCAAGCAGCGGTGTAAGCCGACCGTGCTGTAAAAAATCCCGTCTGGGGGATCGACGCGCCGACTCCGGCGCGGACGGTGGGGCTGCCGCCCCGAGGGGGGTAGTACTTTCTTT
>URJB01000039.1 GCA_900548145.1 uncultured Eubacteriales bacterium
GGCGGCCGCACCGTTGGCTCCGGCGTTGTTGCCAAGGTGATCGAGTAATTTCACGAAGCTGACAACAGCATCGTCCAAAACAGCCCCGCGTTCGAAAGAACGCGGGGCTGTTTGAATATTCAAAGAGAGGAATACCAACCGGGAACCACTCGCTGAAAACCGTCGTACCAGTCCATGACGTCCCCGGCCTGATGCAGCATGACCTGAATCTCTTCTTCGCCGTAATCTATGGCCCAGTAAACCGAGGACAACGTGTTGCTCCCGATGTAAAAGGCCAGACACTGCCAGAACGCCGGGGGCGGATCCCCGTCAAAATATCCGTCCACCATGCCGGAGGCAAAGGGGGGAGCAACCTGCGCACACCACACGATGCGGTTGAACTCCTCCCATGGGTCGCCAAAATCGAAACGGTCAAAATCAATAACGATCAGCTGGCTGCCGCAAAGCATCATGTTTCCGATGTGATAATCTCCATGCTGAAAGGTTTGAGGGCGGCCCTCCAAAACCTCCCGGTGCTCGGTCAGATAGCGGATCACCGTGTCATCGCCCGAAAAACGCAGCCCGCAGCCACGGTATTTCTGGATTTTCGCATTGGCTTTGCGCCCGAAGCGACTGGCCCAGTCCTCCTGACCGGCGGGCGCGGGAATGCTGTGAATTTTTTGCAGGATACGGCCTGCCTCGATCCCCAGCGCATATTGATTTGCCGGAGAAAGTCCGGGGATGACCTCGTTTGCGTCTGCGCCGTCGATCCAGGTATAAAAGGTATAGGTGCCGCCTTCCCATGAGCCGAATTCTACGGGGAGACACATGGGAAGGCCGGTTTCCGCCACGCGGCCCAGCAGGTCAAACAACTGCCGCCGCGTCCCGCTTTTTTCATGGGGCGTGAACCGGAGCAGGTATTTCGTCCCATCAGCGGTTTGCGCGCAGAATTTTTTGTCGCAGGACCAGCCTTTATGAATGGGCTCTTTTTGTACAATGGCGTTCCAAAGCATACGTTTCCTCCGAAAAATGAATGAGAAAATCAACGGGGCTGCGGCAGTGAATACCGCAGCCCTGCAAATCGTTTCAGGCCCGTTCGATGACCGCCACCGCAGCGGCAGCCCCACCTTCGTGGGTCAGGCTCAGATAGATCATTCCGCCGCCCATGGCGCGCAGCTTTTCCGCCGCAGCGCCGGTCAGCTTGTAGTGGGGAGCACCGTTTTCATCATGGCACACGCCGATTTCCCGCAGGGAAATGCCGCCGCTTAATCCTACGCCCATGGCCTTCAGCAGGGCTTCCTTGGCGGCGAACATGGCGGCGGCGCTCTGTGGGCCAGCCTTGTCTCGCTGCGCAATGTAAGCCTGTTCTTCCTCCGTGTAATAGCGGGAAAGAAAATTGGCGTGGGTCGATATGGCTTTTTCAATGCGTTCCACCTGACACAGGTCGATACCAAGCCCGATCATGGATGCTGCACCGCCCAGAGCGCATTTTGAATGGCGCGGGCTGTCACTTCCGCCGCAGCGGCGCAGAGCTGCACCGGGTTCACGTCTGCGTCAATGCGGCCGGTGCCCAGCGCAAAGACGGTGTCGCCGTCCATCTGGGTATGCACCGGACGGATGGTGCGGGCGTAGCCATCGTGGGCGCAGGTAGCCATGCGCAGGGCCTGCGCCTTGGTCAGCACTGCGTCCGTGGCGACCACGCCGATGGTGGTATTCTGGCCGGAGGGGGTGCCGATCTTCAGCATTTCCGGGATGGGCGCACTGCCGTAGAGCAGATGGTCGCACAGCACCGGCTTGCCGTCGGCCAGATGGCCGCAGGCCAGTACCTTATCAGTATTGGCTTCGTAAACGTCGCCGCAGGCGTTGACCGCGACGATAGCGCCCACAGTCACGCCGCAGCCCAGCGTGATGCTGGCCGTGCCGATGCCGCTGGGGGCGGGAACCGTACCGGGAATCAGCTTGCCCACCGTCGCGCCCGTGCCAGCACCGAACGCGCCCTGACGGACTTCCTTGCCGGCCTTTTCACAGGCCTCGTAGCCCATGGCCGCATCCGGGCGAACGTGAGCGTCGCCTACCTTCAGATCAAACAATACCGCCGCAGGCACGATGGGCACTTTGCAGACCCCCATGTCCACCCCGGCTCCGTGCTCCTCCAGAAAACGCATGACCCCGGCGACGCTGTCCAGCCCGTAGGCGCTGCCGCCGGAAAGCACCACGGCGTTCACCCGCTCCACCGTGTTCTCCGGTTTGCAAAGGTCGGTTTCCCGGGTGCCCGGAGCCGCGCCCCGTACATCTGCCCCCATGACCGCGCCGTCGTGACTGCAAAGCACGACGGTTACGCCTGTTTTGGCCGCATCGTTCTGGGCCTGCCCCACGCGGATGCCATGCACTTTGGTAATACTGCCTTCAAAAAGTTGCTTCATGAGAAAACCTCCTTATGTCGTGATGCTTTATTCAAAACGATCCGCCGCAATCTTTTCCACGCCGAAATAGCGGGCGGCCGCCTGATTCAGCCAGCTTTCCGGATCCGGCCCCAGCTCGATGTTGACGAACATATCGTACTTGGAACGGCTCAACACGCCGAAGGTGTGAATGTCAGTCTCACCTTCCTCCCGAAGGGCAACGATCTCCGCCGTTCGCGCCTCGTAAAGGCGGTAACGGTTGTAATCGTTGGGGAGCGCCTGCAGCATATCGACCGCCAGCAGGGAACAAAGCAGCAGCGAGGCGCCGTTCAGCGCCCAAGCTGTCTTTGGCCCTTCCAGCGTCGGCAGTAGTAAGGCGCAGGCGGCGATCATCAGAATGACCGGCCAGAATACGATCCGCAGGGGATAGTAGTTCGCCAGCGTCATGGCCCCGTTGCAAAGGAACGCCGACAGGGCGGTCAGGCATGCGAAGATCCGCCGGTCGCGGGTCTCCGGCTGCGTCAGGCTGATTCCCAGCAGCACGGCAAAGGCCACAGTGGGAGCAAGCAGATAGCGTTTCCAGTTTTGCAGCACTTCCACCAGCCGTTCCAGATAAACGCCGAAGCCGGTCACACCGCCCGCCACGCGCTCCCGCTCTCCCGGCGCGGCCATGAGGAAGACCCAGCCCGCCACGATACAGAAGAGAACGGGCAGCATCCAAAACGTCCAGCGCTTGTGAACGAAACGTTCCGCCAAAAAGCACAGCCCCAGCAGGAACGCGAAAGCCATGGAAAAGTTTTCACTGGTGTTGCCCACCAGCAGGGCACCCAACGACAGCAGGATGACCTTGCCGATACGCGGGGCCGCAGCCTGATCGATCAGCGCATTCCGAAAGGGAATCAGCATCCAGACGGCCAGCGTTCCAAACCAGAGATAATTCAACGCCCCGGACATCCATAGAACCGGGCTGCCGAAGTCCGGCAGAAGCAGGAAGACGGGACAGCCGACTAATAGCAGCAGCCGCACATCATGGCGCCGCGCACCGCCCGCCAGCCGGTACAGCCCCAGCACCAGCAGCACAAAAACCGCCGCGTTGCAAAGATCAAAAATGAAATTTGGCAGCATGGCGAACAACTGCACGAAAAAGTGCGCCGCATAGCGCCCGTTCATCACCTTGCCGTGGGCAATCAAGGACGGAATCAGCTGATCGAGCCGCGTCATCCGTTCGCCGGTCAGACAGCTGAAGGCATAATAGTAATCGTCCATGCCGAAGGGCGTAAACAGATTGAGCGCCAGCATCAGCAGATAAAGCAGCAGTAAGGAGGCGATAAACAGCCTTTTTGACCCTTGCGGCGAAATGGAGCACATTTCTTTTCCCTCACGATCTTTTGAGTTTGAATCAAAACTTCGGCGGCGTCGACAGAGTCGTTCACTTTGACGGGAAGCTGCGCCACCCAATCACCAGAAAGCTACGCCAGACCCGTGAGCCGTGGCACCCGTCGTGCCGCGGCGGTAAAACCCCGGCCAACTGTCTTTTCTCAGAGCACCCCGCGCCCTATGGGCGCGGTTCGGAGTCCAGAGGCGCTGCTCCTGGCGCGAGGCCCGTTGCCGAGCGGCGGTCTGTGTCACCCAATCAGCGGGAAGTCACACCAGACCGGCGAGCCGTGGCACCTGTTGTGCCACGGCGGTAAAACCCCGGCCAATCGCCTTCCCCTCGAGCGCCCCCGCGCCCTATGGGCGCGGTCCGGGGTCCAGGGGCACTGCCCCTGGGGTGTAGCCCATGAGACCGCGGACGGATACGTCGCCGCAGACGACCACCCGTAAAGAGCCGGAAGCATCCCGGACTAAGAGCGCTCCTGCGTCGTCCATGCCCTCCGCTTGACCGATGTATTCCTCCGTGGGCGCAATGACCCGTACCGTAGAGCCGATCGTCACCGAACGGGCACGGTATTCCGGGAGGATGGCGGGAAGCCCGCCCGCCTCCAAGCGGTCGATGACCCGCTCCACCGCTTCCAGAAAGGCGGCTAGAAGCTCCCGTAGAACCACGGGCGCGGCGGCGGGATCGCAGCGCTGTTTTTCCAGAAAAAGCGACGTGGCCGACGCGGATAGCTCCGGCGGAAACTCCCGCTGATTTCCGTTGAAACCAACGCCCATGATGACGCAGAGCCGTCCCTCCGGGTCAAAAGCCCCCTCACAGAGAATGCCCACGCACTTCCGCCCGCTGATGACCACGTCGTTGGGCCACTTGATGCCCGCTTTCAGGCCGGGACAGACCTGTTCGATGGCCTGCGAAGCCGCAACTGCCGCCCCCAGCGTGCAGAGGGGAATCTGCTCCGGCGTAAGACGGGGCTTGAGCAGCAGCGATACGGGCAGCGTTTCTCCCGCAGCCGCTTTCCAGACTCGCTGAAGCCGCCCGCGCCCGGCACTTTGAAAGTCGCAGACCGCCACGGTGCCCGCGGGCGCGCCCTGACGGGCCAACTCCTTCAGCAGGGTGTTGGTGGAGGGAATCTCTTCTTCGTAAATGATCTCGCTTTTGCCCACCCAGCGGGTGGACAGGCGATCCTTCAGCCATTGGCCGGAGGGCAGCAGACGGTCGCTCATAGCTTGCCCTCCTCCGGCTTCGGCTCAGCCTTTTTTTTGCGCTTGCGGTAGCGGTCTTCCTCGCTGAAAATGCAGCCGCAGTATTTTTGCATATATAGCCCCAGCTCCCGGGCCTTGTCCTGCCCCTGACGGAACCACGGACGGAAGTCCCGGTACAGAAGCTCCACGCCGTATTTGGCCGCTTCCTCCTCCGCAACCTGCCGCAGCAGTTCGTGATTCTGGTACGGGCTGACAAACAGCGTGGTGCAGATGTGGGTAAAGCCGTTTTCAGCGGCATAGCGGGCGGTCGGCTCCATCCGCATCCGATAACAGTTGACGCAGCGGCCGTCGATGTTGTCCGCCACGGTCTGAACAAAGGGGCGCAGACCGTAATCGCCGTGCAGGATCAGTTCCAGCCCGATGTCTTTGGCATAATCGACCAGACAGTTTTTCCGGCTGCGGTATTCGGTATAGGGGTGAATGTTGGGATTATCCCAGAAGCCCACCGGCTCAATGCCCTCCTGGCGAAGGGTCTCGATGCACATAATGGAGCAGGGGGCACAGCAGATATGCAGGAGCAGTTTCAAGAAATGTCCTCTCCTTTCGCCTTCCATGATAGCACAATCGCGGGTCCATTACAAAGGAGATTTTGTTTTGGGGCAGTTTATGGTATAATCGGAAGGAAAACACGGAGGGAGAGATCGTTTTGCGCAGAAAGGGAATTTGTTTATTTCTGGTGGCGCTGTTTTTTTGGGCGGAGATTCCGTCGGCTATGGCCGCGGAGGATTTGACAGCCTATTTTGAGGCGGCTCGCGCGGCTTTGGAGACCCCCGCTCAGCAGGCTTTGACGGACGGCGAATGGGAGCTTCGCACCGGGGAGACGGTGGCTGCGCCCTTTGTATCCACGGAGGTGATCCCCTATGATGAGCAGGCAGAGCGGCCATTGCCCGCCTTGGAGGGCGAGCTGATCTCGGGGGACGAAAGCATTCTGTCCGTCTCGGAGGACGGCATGGTCACAGCACTTTCAGCGGGGGAGACCACGCTGACATACCGCACCGCTGCTGGGGAGCAGGTCTTGAAGGTCAGCGTTTCGGACGACGCCATGCCTCAATTGATCCGCAACTATCTTTACGTGCTTCGCCGGGAGTTTACGGAGGTGCAGAGGGCCCGTCTGCCCAAGTATAACAAGTATGCCAAGTGGTACTATCGCAAGAAGAATGAAGTAGGCTGGTGCTCGGTCTTCACCATTTACTGCGCCAACGCCGCCGGGGTGGAGCCTGTGAAAAAGGGCGATGTGGACAAGGAAAACCCGCCGGAGGTACAGTTCCTTCGGGAAGGGCAGGTAGGCAATCAGTACGACGGTTTCCTGTCCATGGGGCGCTTTGTGGGCATACCCCAGCCGGGCTATCTGGTGATTTATGCGGACATGAGCAACGAATACCGAACCGTACACATCGGTTCGGTGGTGGACGTGGAGGACAGGGGAGACGGGGTCTACGCCGTCACCACCATCGAAGGCAACATGTCCAACTCGGTCAAGAGCTACTCCTATCTATACGACAGCAAGTTGGACAATCATCTGGTGGGGGTGGAAAAGGGCCTGCGTCTCCGCAGCAACATGGCCGAGCGTCCCGGATCGGAGCAGGTCGATCCCCTGATCCAATACGCCCTTCACACAGACCATTGGTCGGTCTTCGGCTTCTGCCAAACCTGGTAAGGGCAGTGCCCTTAACCCCGGACTGCGCGCCGCAGGCGCGCAGGGGTGGTTAAGAGAAAGCAAGTTGGCCGGGGTTTTACCGCCGTGGCACGGAGGGTGCCACGGCTCGCCGGTCTGGTGCGTTTCCTCGCTGATTGGGCGGAAAAGATCGCCGCTCGGCAGAGGGCCTCGCAGCTCGCGGGGCTGGTGTAGTTTCCCGGCAAAGTTTGGGAAAAGAAGCGGGAACGCCCATGAAAACGGGTTCATCGGGGTAATTCTTGGAAAGAATACAAGATAAGGAATGCTGGAGAGATTTCGGCAGCAAGGAGGAGAACATCGTGAAGTCACTGCAGGGAACCAAAACGGAAGCCAATCTGATGACGGCCTTTGCCGGAGAAAGTCAGGCGCGGAACAAGTACACCTACTATGCGTCTAAGGCCCGAAAGGACGGCTATGTGCAGATCGCGGAGATCTTCGAGGAGACCGCCGCCAACGAGAAGGAGCACGCCAAGCTGTGGTTCAAGCTGCTGCACGGCGGCGAGGTGCCGTCCACCGAGGTCAATCTGGAGGACGCGGCCAACGGCGAAAATTACGAATGGACGGACATGTACGCCACCATGGCGGAGGAGGCCCGGCAGGAGGGTTTTGACGAAATCGCCCGGCTGTTTGAGGGCGTAGGGGCCATCGAAAAGACCCATGAGGAGCGCTACCGCAAGCTGCTGGCGAACGTGCGGGAAGGGCTTGTATTCAGCCGGGACGGCGACCGCATCTGGGAATGCTCCAACTGCGGCCACATCGTCATCGGCCCCAGCGCGCCGGAGGTCTGCCCGGTCTGCCGTCATCCGAAGGCCTATTTCAAGCTGAAAGCCGAAAATTACTAAGAGTCCAAACGCTTCGGGGGCGCGGCAGACCCGGAAAAAGGGAGCGGCGCTCCCGGAGCGTTTTCTCAGAAGGAAAACAGGCAGCAGAAGTTGGAAACAGAAGGGAGCGCCCGCTCATGAGAATCGTTCACATCAACGTGACCGCCGCCTTCAGCACCGGCCGTATTGCCGTAGAGCTATGCCGTCAGGCCATGAGGGAGGGACACCGGGCGCTTTTGTGCTACGCTCGGGGCAGCTGCCCCTCGGACGTGCCCGGTTACCGCATCGGCAGCACGGCGCAGACGGTAGGCTACACGCTGCTTTCCCGGCTGACCGATCGTCAGGGCTTCTTTGGCCGCCGGGAAACGGAAAAGCTGGTGGCGCAGCTGAAAAAGTTCAAGCCGGACGTCGTTCATCTGCACAATCTGCACGGCTCCTATCTTCATCTGCCTACACTGTTTGCCTATTTGAAGGAAAACGACCTTCCCACCGTGTGGACGCTGCACGACTGCTGGGCGTTTACGGGGCACTGCGCCTATTTTTCGCTGGGGGAGGACGCTGCGCCGGCGGACGGGGGCGGCAGACGGCGGCGGGCGGAAACCTGCGGCGAGGGCTGTCTGCGCTGGCAGAGCGGCTGCGGTCATTGCAGCCTGTTGCGGGAATATCCCCGGAGCTGGCTTCGGGATCAGAGCGCCCGGAACTGGCGGGAAAAACGGACGTTGTTCAGCGGTCTGCCCCATCTGGTGCTGACCACGCCGTCAGAGTGGCTGAAAGCACAGGTGGAGCGTTCCTTTCTGGGACAATATCCCGTGTATGCGCTGCCTAACGGCGTCGATACCGACACCTTCGCGCCCTGCGCGGACGAGGCGTTCCTGCGCAACGCGGCCCATTACTACGGGCTGGACGAAGCGGAGGGACGGCATTTGGTGCTGAGCGTGGCCAGCACGTGGGAGCCGCGCAAGGGACTGGAAGACCTGCTGGAACTGGCGGAAAAGCTTGGCCCGGAGTACTGCGTGGCGGCGGTGGGGCTGGATGAATACCAGATTCGTTCCCTGCCGGAAAACTCGGTGCTGGGCATTCCCCGGACGGGCAACCTGAACGACCTGTGCGCCCTGTACACGGCGGCGGATGTGTGCGTCAGCCTGAGCCATGCGGAGACCATGGGCATGACGCTGGTGGAAGCGCTGGCCTGCGGCACGCAGGTGCTTTGCTGGGATGTGACCGCCATGCCGGAGATCGTCACGGACGAGGTGGGCCGCACCGTGCCCATGGGGGATTATAACGGGCTGGCACAGGCCGTTCGGGAGCTGTGCGATCAGCCGAAAAGCCCCAGAGACTGCCGAAACCGGGCGTTGGAATACGCCGCCCCCCGGCGTTATCGGGCCTATATGCGTTTGTATGACGGTATGTACCGCAACGGCCCCGGCTATTTACAGGCGGTGGAGGAAGCCTGCCGGGTTCGCACGGAAGAAGACGATTGACGATACGAAAGGAGGCGGCGCGGATGCGAAAGCCCCGCTGCGCAGGAGGAAAGAAGCTGGCGGTCTGTCTGCTGGCGCTGATGCTGCTTACCGGCTGTTCCCGCTGGAAGGTGGAGGGACGGACGGTGGAAGCGTCCCCGTCGCTGGAGCTGCTGTCCATGCCCGCCTATGAGGAAACGGCCGAGATCGCGTCCGCCGCTGTTTCATCCGAAGCGGGCCCGCTGCGGGTGGATGTGTGGCTGGACGCCTCGCAGGTCATGGGCGGCGTGAACGAGCACGAGGACAGCATTTATCCCCGGGCCAGCGCCAAGTATCGTCAGGGGGGCTTTCACTACCGCTATCAGGATCAGGTGGGCTGGTACGAAAACGTGCTCAAGGACGTGCTGACCGCCGCCGAGGGTTCCCGCACTCGGCTGCTGCGGGCAGGTAACGAGCGCCTGACGGACGATTTTCTCCGTTCGCAGGGCTTTGACGGCACGGAGGAGCAGCTGCGTTCCTTCCGCCGGGACCTGCTGACCTACGCTGTCGACCCCATGCCCGATGTGTTTTCCGCTTTTTCTTCTGAAAAAATGACGGACAGCTTCTATGCGCTGGGTTCGCCTCTGATGAATCAGATGGAGCGCTTCGCCGGGGACGGCGGCGCACTGTTGGAAAATCCGGGCCGGGTGGAGCAGATGAGCAAGGCGCTGAAGGACTTCGTTGCGGCGTTTCATCAGAAGAAACAGGAGCCGCCCGCTGAATACAGCGCCGTGGAGAAGAACGACGATTCGCCGCTGTTCTACGCCCTGCAAAATCTGGACACGTCCCGGCTGTCGGTCATCACCTGCGACCCGGCGGCGCTGCGCCGCCTTACCGGCACAGACGTCAGCGGCGCGCCGGTGGATTATCTGGAAGAAATTCTGCAGGAACGCGGCGTATTCGATCAGGGCCTCATGGTGGAACTGTACGTGATGCAGCTGGATTACATGGGGCAAATGACCAGCTTCGGCGCGGCGGACTTTGCGGAGCCGCTGCTCTGGGGACGGCCCGACTATGCGGAAAACCGAACCACTCAGGGGGCTATGCCCATGCCCCGGCTTCTGTATCTGCTGGCCGTGGGCCAGCCTGAACAGGTACGTGCCTATACGGAAAAATTGAATGCGCTGCTGGATGCGGACACGTCTTTGCAGGGAACCCGCGGCCCGGAAAAGGGGCAACTTTGCTATGCGGCCCATGGAGAAACAGTGGCGCAGGAGCCGTTTTCGTTCTTCTATGAATACACGGAAATTCAGCGCCCCTCGGCGGGGCTGTACACGCAGCGGGCGGACGGCTTCATCGTGGAGACGGAGCAAGGTACGGTCAGCCGGGAAAATGGCCTGTACACCGTGCGACTGACAGGCCGGGCGGGCAACGAAGGGATCACGCTCCATTGGCCCCTTCAGGCAGTCGAGGGCGCGGAAACGCTGGATTTGTCCCAACTGACGGGGACGAGCGTCCGGGCGATCGATTCGCTGTTGCTGGATTCCGTTCTGCCCAACACCCCGGAAACGGCGGAGGACAGCCGGGAGGATCGTCAGGTTTTGACCCTGCGGGATAAACGATACGTTTTCGTTCGGCAGGACGATCCCTTCGCCGATGGAAAGGAAGAAAATCCCTTTACATTGACAGATATTCACTGGAATGAAGAAAACGGACAGTTGGAAGTAAATCTTCAGGTGGATCATGCAAAGCTAAAAAGCGGATATTATCGCCTTGAGGTGGAGACAATCCTATCTAATAAGCAGATTCTATGGCCGAAAGTGGAATGGATCGACCGACTGGGCACGGAGATCACCAACAGTCAGATCAGTACGTGGGAAGCCTTCGCCCAGCATTTGTACCGCTATGGCAGGCGGCTGAAAAACGTGCCCAAGCAGTTTGACCACGCGTGGGGCCCGGCCACCTCCAAGCCTTATCAGGACGTGGAAATTCCCGACTTCCCGCCGGTGTACCGGGCGCTGCATCTGCAAAGTCTGGTGCAGCAGCTTCGGGAAGGGGCCAATGTGGAAAACGTTCCGCTGATCCGCTGCGTTTTTGACGTATTCGTGGCCGATATGCCCGAACCGTAAGGCAAAGGAGAATGATGATGGGAAAAGGAAGAAGCCGGCTTCGCTATTCCAACCGAACGAAGGTGCTGCTGTGCTATCTGGCGGCGTTCGGGCTGCCGGTGCTTTGGATGCTGGCGGGGCTGTTTTGGGGATATCCCTATAAGCTGGCGGGAAGCGCCCCCCATATCGCCGAGACCTTATTGGGGCTGTTCCCGGGGCAGGCGAGGCTCGCGGCCGCCGCATCCGCCGCCCAGACGTCTGCGGGAGCGTCGCCGGAGCTCTGGCGGCAGGCCTTGCAGCACCGGGAACAGCAATGGCTGCTGTTTTGGACGGCGGTTTGGGCCGTTGTCTGGCTGCTGACGCTGCTTTTGCAGCTGGGCTGGCGGCTTCGGCATCAGAAGCCCTGCTTCGCCGCCCGGAACACCCTTCGCGCCATTCGAGATTACCGGCTGACCCAGACTGTGATCTGGGCGGTGAATCTGGCGGGCGGGGCGGCGCTGTGGCTGCTGGGCGTGCAGTTCGTGCAGGGCCGCACCGGCTGGGACTATGTCATTTATTTCTGTCCTTTTCTGCTGAACGGTCTGGCGGCTATCGTCTGTTTTCGGCTGGCCGCGCCGCCGGTGCTGAGCGGGAAGGGAGCGTTCTTCAAGCGTCTGTAGGAAAGGGGGATGCGCCATGGGCTATTATGTGCTGGCGGTAGGTGGCACCGGGAACAAAATTCTGGAAAGTCTGGTCTATCTGGCGGCAGTGGACGGGCTGTATACGCAGGACGAGTCCGGGAAAACGGCGCCGCTCCCGGAGATCACCATGCTGTCCGTGGACGTGGACACGGCCTGCGGCAACACCACACGAGCCAAGCGGGCCGCGGAAAGCTACGGTGAGCTGCAGCGGGCGTTTCGGCAATATCCGGCGGAGCATCCCGGCTTTCACACGGCGCTGCAACAGGAGCGTTGGAGCATGAACCTGTCCCGCCGGGCCATGTCCGTGGATAAAATGGTGGAAAATCATCGCCGGGATCAGCTCCTGAGCCGCACCCTTTTCAGCCGCACGGAATCCGCGCTGGAGTACAGCGAGGGCTTTCGCGGCCACCCCGATCTGGGGGTGCTGTTTTTTCACGACCTGCTGAACTCGCTGGACGATCTGCGCCGGGAGGGGCAGCCGGACGAAATGAACCGCCTGCTGGATCAGATTCAGGCGGAGCTGGATCGGGACGAGCCGGTGAAGCTGATCCTGTGCGGCAGCATCTTCGGCGGCACAGGCGCGTCGGGCATTCCCGCCGTGGCGCGCTTTCTGCGCAAGCGCTTCGCCGCCCGCAGCGACCGCTTTGAAATGGGCGCGATGCTGATGCTGCCCTATTACCGGGTGCCCGCTTCTCTGGCGGACGAGGACACCGAAATTGTGGTGAAAAGCGACGATTTTCTCGACAAGGCCCGCACGGCTCTGCAATACTACGGCATGGAGGGCATGATCCGGGACGGGGAGCAGGACAAAAACGGCGTGTTCGACGCGCTGTATCTGCTGGGCCTTCCCCCGGAGGGCTTCGTGACCACCTGCCGCTACTCCACCGGCTCCCAAAGTCAGGAAAACGACGCGCATATGCTGGAATGGCTGGCTTCCCGCTGCATCGCAAAGTTTTTCCGCACCGGGTTCCGGGGCGAAGAGCAGCACCATATGGACTGTTATTATTATCAGCTGCACACGCCGACTTTCTGCTGGCAGAGCTTCGATCAGGAGGAAACACTGTACCGCCGGGGCTACGGCTCGCTGCTGAAGGCGGCGGCGTTGTTCTTCGCCGAGTGCTACCCCACGCTGAAAAGCTGCGTTTCGCTGGACGATCGTCAAAGCGCCCGGGTCAACTACTGCGCGCCCTATTTTGCCCATCGCCCTGCATCGGAGCGGGAAAAGCTGGAAGAGCTTTTGAAAACGCTGTATACCTTTTTGAATTTCTATGCCAACTGGATGATCCAGATCGTGCGCACCCTGCCGCCCATCCTTTGTCAGCCCGCAGAGGCGGAGGGCCATTTGCCGGAAAACGACCTGCTGGATGGGGAAGGGATGGACGAGCTGCTTCTGCTGCTGACGCAGTATGGCCTTCGCCCGGAACAGCGCAGCCGCGCTGAAATGAGCCGGGCGGCGGAAAAGCTTCAGCGGGAGCTGCATCATCTGGTCGTCCGCCGGGTGCCCGACCGCCAGACGGCGGCGAAGATCATCGCAGGGCTGGGTGGCGGTCAACGGCTGGGAGCCGGGGCGGAGGGGGCCGTCTGCTCCTTTTTGGCCACGCTTCTTCGCTGCGCCGGAGAGGAGGAAGACCGATGAGAGACGAAGCTGAAAAGCGCCGGTTGGATCGCCAAACGCCCTATTTGAGCCTGCTGCCAGAAATGGACGAGGGGATGCACATCGGCTATCAGGAAAAGGCGGGCATCCAATGCGATGGCAATCAGAAGCCGCGAGAATGGCTGGAAAATTTTGCCCGTTTTCTGAAAACGCCGGGCCGGGAGGTGGGCTATGCCATCCCGGACGTGCTGGCCAGCGAACAACAGCTTCGCCGTCTGGCCCGTCTGCCGTGGGAACAGGCCATGGCCCATCAGGAAATGCGCGATTACCGGGGCATTCTGGCCCTGCTATTGTTGTGGGATCTGTTGGCCGAGGACGGCTCCTGTGCGGAGCTGCGGCTGTATACCATGGAGCCGGACGAACGTGGCGGTTTTGTCCGGGCCGTGGGGGAGGCTCTTTCCCCGGCGCGCGCCCGGGAAGGGCTGCAGGTATTCACCCTTTGCCGCACCCAGTCGGAGCATCCCGAGCCGGTTCCGCTGTGCCTTTTGTCCCATTCCATGGTGCTGATGCCCGCCGCCAATCTGGGCGACCTGAGCCGACTGCTGCCGCCATCCGTTCGCTGGTACGACCGGGAAAAACGCTGTTTTCTCGACCCCTGCGGCTATCTGGACGAACGGATGATCTCTGTGCTGGTGCCCCGGCTTCGTCTGCTGGCGGCGCTGAACGAGGACGTTTCCGCCCACAGCCCGATTTATTCCCCGGAAGCGCCCCTTTGCGCCCTGCTGAATCGGATGATCCGGGAGATCCTGCAAAGCCGGAAAAACGGCCGGCAGCGGCTGAACGCGGGAGACGAAAATGCCGTCCGTGCGTTCCGCACGAGGGTCATGGCCGTTTATGGGCTGGGCCGTCAGGAGACGGGCCTGCGGCTGACCCGGGAGCACCTGCCCTGTCAGCTGAACGGCTGGGAAAAGAATCCCCTGCTGAAGCAGCTGGTCAATGCGGAGTACCCCCTGCCGGAGCTCCCGGAGGGGGAAGAAGTCCAGCTTTATTTGCTGGACGGCGCGGCCTTTGCCCGCCAGTCCGACGCGGCGCTGCTGGAACCTGCCGGAACGGAAGGGGAAGATGCGCTGCTTCGCCGTATCGGAGAGGAAATCGCCCTGCTGGATCGGTGGGACGAGGGCTGGCAGCGGCAGATGAGCCAAACCCTTGCGGAATTGGCCGATGAGATAGAAAATCGCACGGGTCTGTGCCCCTGCATTCCCGGGCTGCTGTGGCAGTGGAGCGCCGAATACGCCGCCATGCCCCATTATGGGGACAGCTGCATTACCCTGCGTTACCCGGAGGACACGTCCGTCCGCAGCGTCAGCCCGCTGCTGAACGCTTTGCTGGGCGAAGGGGCGGACGGCTGGCTTGCAGAACCGTTTTCCCAGGGGCTTTTGATGGCGGAGGGGGAAACAACTCCCTTTGCCCCGGAAATGACCCCCTATCTTCGGGTAGAAGGAGCCAAGAAAACCACGTGGTTTGCTCCGCCCCTTTCGCAGTCGCTGGCCCGATGGCTGGAAGAAGCCGGCGAACGCCCCGGAGAGCACGAGCCCCATTTGCTGCCGGAAAGTCTGTGCTGCCGCCTCCTGCCGGAAGGGGTGGCGGAGGCCCGCTTTGCGCTGGGCTGCCGCGTGGACGCGCCCGAAGGGCTGCGCCGGGGACAGATCACCTTTGTGCGCCGCTACCGCCTGTGCGCCCTGCCGGAAGAAGGTGGCGCATCCGTGCTGGACGCTGCGGCTTTGCCCTCCGTCACGGTCTGGCCCAACGTGCGCCTGAACGGCGGGCAGTGGCGGCAGTACTTTATCCATAGCCACCAGCCGGAAAATCTGGACGTGTGGTCGCTTTCGCAGGAGGGCTGGGTGCAGGGCTTATGGAAAACAGCGGAGAACCGCCGCTGGCAGACCGCCTGTGTGGAACGTTTCCCGGCCATGATCGTGCTCAAACGGGGCGGGATCAGTCTGGGCGCGCTGGTCAACGACCGGCCCGTTACCCTGATCCGCCACGAGGAAGAAGCAGCCGCCGGGTTGGATTTCGGCAGTATCGCCACCACGGTGATGCTGCGTCTTGGCGAAAAGACCCAGCCCGCCGCGCTCCCGGAGGGACTGCACGGACGGCTGCTGGGCCATTCGGAAGAAGCGTGGCTGACGGACGAATTTCTGTCGGAGCAAACGGACGCAAGCGCGTGTTACAGCGTGATGGAGATGTTCGGAGACGAACCCGAAAAATGGCGGGGCGTATTGCAGGACGGGCACATTTACGCGCCCCGGAGCCTGACGGCGCTGCTGAACAAGCCCAGCCGCAGCCTGTATTACGACCTGAAATGGAGCGACGAGAACTACGCCCTGCGCTGTCTGCGGCTGTTTCTGAAACAGGTCATGCTGCAAACGTCTCTGGCGGCGCTTTTGAGCGGCGCGCCTGCCTTAAGCTGGCGAGTCAGTATGCCCGGCGCGCTGCCGCCCTATCGTCAGGAAGCTTATCTGGAAATGGTGCGGGGGCTTGCCCGGGAGGTGGCCAAGGAAACGGGAATGCCGCTGAGCGCACGGTTCCCGGCGGTGCTGTACGCGCTGGAAAATCAGGCGGACGGCTGGTATTTCCTTTCCCGCAGCGAGGTGGACGCCCGGGGCGGGTATCTGAATCTGGATATTGGCGGCTCCACGGCCGACTTGAGCCTGTGGCTGGGCGGAAAGAACCACGCGGCGGCGGAAAGCTCCCTGCTGTTGGGCTGCCGCCAGATGCTCTATGCCTCCTTTGCGAGGGGGCACGGGGCGGAGTTTGCGACGGATTTCGCCCAAAATTCCGGCCCCATGGCCGAAGCGGCTGCAATCATCGCGAATCGGCTGGATCACCCGGGATCCTTGGGACGGGAAGCCCAAAAGACCATGCTGCTGATGGACGATTTCTTTGCGGCCTATGCGCCGGAAATTCGTCAGGCCATGGAAGAAGCCCGCGCCGGGGGCAGGGTCAGCTATACGGAATGTCTGCTGCTGTTCCAGTTTGGGTTCCTGTTTTATCTGGCCGGGCTGATGATGGAGCGGGCGTGGCAGGAGCCGGAGCTGCGGCCCCTGATGCCGGTGAAGCTGGTGGTCTGCATCGCCGGGAACGGCGGGCAGCTGATGAAGACCCTTTCCAGGGAACAGGCGGACGGCTTGTGCCGCATGGCGCTGGAAGCCTTGAGCCGGGAGCATCCCACCGAAGCGCTGATGCCGGTGCAGAGCGACGCGCCCAAGCGGGAGGCGGCGCTGGGACTTCTGTATGAAGACGGCGACTTCCAAAGCACGCTGCAGAGTCGGGAACGCTGGAACGGGACCTTTACCGCGTCCGGCCAGCCGGAAGAAAACCGGCTGACGGCCTATCTGCTGCGCTTCGCCAAGGCTTTCCCGCAGGCGGCGAACCGGCTGTTCGGCAGCGTCTGCTCGGAGGATCCCGCGCGCGGCAGCGTGCGGCTGGCTCCGTCCGCCCGGATGGAACTGGAAACCATCTGGGCCAACGAACGGGCCAAACACCCGGAGGACGACTTCGCCGCGTGGGTCGGTAGCCTGACGGCCTTGAAACAGCTATGGAAAATTTGACGGAAAGAGGGAAAAACGATGCTGTATTTTGAAAACGATTATTGCGAAGGAGCCCATCCGGCCATCCTTCGGCGGTTGATGGAGACAAATCTGGAAAAGCAGCCCGGCTACGGCCATGACGCTTACTGCGACAGCGCGAAGGAAAAAATTCTGTCGGCCTGCGGTTGCCCGGAGGGGGACGTGTACTTTCTGGTGGGCGGCACCCAGACCAACGCCACGGTGATCGCCTCGCTGCTGCGCCGCTATGAGGGCGTGATCGCCGCCGCTACGGGGCATATTGCCGCTCATGAGGCGGGAGCTATCGAGTTCACCGGCCACAAGGTACTGACCCTGCCCCAGCATGACGGCAAGCTGGACGCGGGGGAAGTGGAGCAATATCTGGTAGACTATTATCATGACGGCAGCTATGACCATATGGTGTTCCCCGGCATGGTGTACATCTCCCATCCAACGGAATATGGGACGCTGTATTCCCTGCGGGAGCTGGAAGCCCTGTCCGACGTTTGCGCCCGGTATCATCTGCCGCTGTTTCTGGACGGGGCCCGGCTGGGCTATGGGCTGGTCAGTCCCGGAACGGACGTGACCCTTCGGGATATTGCCCGGCTGACCACGGTGTTTTATATCGGCGGCACCAAAGTGGGCGCTCTTTGCGGCGAAGCCGTGGTGTTCCCGAAAGGTGCGCCGGAGCATTTCTTCACCATGGTCAAGCAGCAGGGCGCGCTGCTGGCCAAGGGCCGGCTGCTGGGCATACAGTTCGACACGCTGTTTACGGACGATCTGTATGTCAGCATCAGCCGCAACGCCATTCGGGCGGCGGAACGTCTCCGGGCGATCCTGCGGGCCAAGGGCTACCGCTTCTTTATGGAAACGCCCACCAACCAGATCTTCGTCATTCTGGAAAACGGGGAAATGAAGCGGCTGGGCGAAAAGGTGAAGTTCAGCTTCTGGGAAAAGCTGGACGAAGGGCACACGGTGGTGCGCTTCGCCACCAGCTGGGCCACGGACTTGAACGAGATCGAAGAACTGGGAAAGCTGCTGTAATACGGCATGAAAAACAGCGCGGCCTTTGCGGTCGCGCCGTTTTTTGTGTGCAAGCCGGATCGTCCCATAGAAAACGGCGGTATCAATCGAACGTTTTCCTGTAAATTTCATAGGCGGAGGCACATTCTTCCGCCGGTGATCCCGTTTCGCTCACAAGGTAGTCAACGGCGGCCTGCTCGGTTTCGAAGCGCCGCAGCAGCAAGGCAGCCTCCGAAAAGCTTTTTAAAGAATGCTGAAATTCGTCAAAGCTGATCTCTTTGGAGGATGCGTCATACAACCGGCGTTCCAGCAAATGCAGCAGATGGCTGTCCGCCGCATTTTGCTCCTGTCCCTCCGGGAGAAAATCACCGGCGAAGAATTAATTTTTCGATGGAAATTTGCAAGAGTTCGCAAAGGGAATGGTACAGGCTTGCGTCCGGCAGACAAACGCCATTTTCCCAGTTGGAAACGGAGCGGTCGGTCACGCCTAACGCTTCGGCCAGCTGCCGCTGGGTCAGTTTCTTCCTTTTTCGGCACGCCGCCATAAACGCGCCGATTTTCTGCTGATCCATATGCATCATCTCCTTTTGGCATTGTAGACGATGAAGGAAAAGAAAAACACGAAACAAATCTGGAATCCAGTGCTGATTTCGCTGTTTTTCATCCAAAGGCATTGATGAAAAAACCGTCACAGCAGGGAAAGCTGCTGTGACGGTTCGCTTGTTTTTCCGTTGGACGGAAGGTTTCCCTTACAGAATGGGGGTTTCGTCCTCCGCCGTGGTGCCGATGACGGCCTTGATGCGGCGCACTCCGGCAGAGGAACTTTCTTCCTTCTGGATCTTGAAGCTCTTCAGGTCGCCGGTGTTGGTGGCGTGAGGGCCGCCGCAGATCTCTTTGCTGTACGGGCCCATGGTGTAGACCTTGACGTTCTCGCCGTACTTGCTGGTGAACAGGCCGATAGCGCCCTGCGCCTGAGCCTCCGGCACGGTCATTTCCTCGCACACGATGGGGGCGTGAGCGTCGATGGCTTCATTCACCAGCCGCTCCACCTCGGCGATCTCTTCCTTGGTCATTTTGCGGCCGAAGGAGAAGTCGAAGCGCAGACGCTCGGCGGTGATGTTGGAGCCCTTCTGAGCCACTTCGTCGCCCAGTACCTTGCGCAGGGCGGCGTGCAGCAGGTGCGTGGCGGTATGCAGACGGGCGCTTTGGGCGCTGTGATCCGCCAGACCGCCCTTAAAGCGCTGCTCCGCGCCCGCCTGGCTGGTGGCCTGATGCTTCTTGAAGCACTCCTTGAAGCCTTCCATATCCACGGTCAGTCCCGCATCCTTGGCCAGTTCGCAGGTCATTTCCACGGGGAAGCCATAGGTGTCGTACAGGTGGAAAGCGCTTTCACCGTCGATGCGGCCGTCCTTCACCCGCTGAGCCAGCTTCTCAAATTCGCGGTTGCCCTGCTTCAGAGTCTTGGCGAAACGGGTCTCCTCCAGCGCCAGCTGATCCAGCACGAAGGCCTCGTTGCGCTTCAGCTCGGGGTACACGTCCTTATACTGCTCAATGATGACCTTGGCGATCTCACCGGTGAAACCTTCGGGCATCCCGATCTCCATGCCGTAGCGGACGGCGCGGCGGATCAGGCGGCGCAGTACATAGCCCTGATCCACATTGGCGGGGCTGACGCCGCGGTCGTCGCCCATGATGAAGGTGGAGGTGCGCATATGGTCGGCGATGATGCGGAAGGCCTTGGTGGTGGCTTCGTCCTCGCCGTAGGTCTTGCCGGAAAGCTCGGCGATCTTGCCCAGAATGTTTTCGAACAGGTCGGTCTCATAGACGCTCTTTTTGCCGTTGAGCACGCAGATGGTGCGCTCCAGACCCATGCCGGTATCCACGTTCTTCTGGGCCAGAGGCTCGAAGGTGCCGTCTTCCTTCTTGTTATACTGCATGAACACGTCGTTCCAGATCTCCAGATACCGGCCGCAGGAGCAGGCGGGGGAGCAATCCGGGCCGCAGGGCTCCTTATCGGTGATGATGAACATTTCGGTATCCGGGCCGCAGGGGCCGGTGACGCCGGCGGGGCCCCACCAGTTGTTCTCCTTGGGCAGGTAGAAAATGTGGTCGTCGGCAACGCCGCAGCTGCGCCACAGATTGGCGCTTTCCTCGTCACGGGGGCAGTCCTGATCGCCGGCGAACACCGTGAAGGCCAGACGGTCCTTAGGCAGGCCCAGATACTTTTCGCTGGTCAGAAATTCCCAGCTCCAGGGGATCATTTCCTTCTTGAAATAATCGCCCAGAGACCAGTTGCCCAGCATTTCAAAGAAAGTCAGGTGGCTGAAATCGCCCACGTCCTCGATATCGCCGGTGCGGACGCACTTCTGCACGTCGGTCAGGCGGGTGCCCGCGGGATGCTTCTGGCCCATCAGATAGGGTACCAGCGGATGCATACCGGCGGTGGTGAACAGAACGGTAGGGTCGTTTTCCGGAATAACGGAAGCACTGGAGATCACAGCGTGACCGTGATCTTGAAAGAACTTCAGGAACATGGCGCGCAGATCGGCGGAATGATAGGTCTTCATAACGACAGTCTCTCCTAACGTGTTGCAAATCATGGGTTTCGCACAACCTTCATTATAGAAGAAAGCCTTTCCCGTGTCAATGCGAAAGCGGAAAAGGCCGTCAAAAAATGCGAAAACAGGGCGCTTTTCAGCGCAGAGAGGCGAGAAATTCCTTCAGAGCCGTCACATAGGGATAATTTCCGTTTTCGTCCTTATGGGTGGAACCGGCACAGTGGCCGCCCGGAAGCTCCTTGAGGAAAACGGGCGCGTCCGGCTGGAAATGGCGGATGCTTTGGTACATCAGCAGGTTCTGCTCCGGGCGGCAGGGGATATCCTCGGCATTATAGATCAGCAGCAGGGGCTTCGTTAGCGGCCGCTGACCCACGTAATACAGGGGCGCTTCTTCGTCGATGCGCTCGGCCCGGCTGTCGATGCCGCGCTGGCGCAGCATATTATAGTGGGTGGTTTGCTGGGAGCTTTCGGACACATAGGCCAGAATGGAAGTCTCGTCCACGCCTGCGTTATGCAGCAGCGCACCGTTCAACGCCAGCATCATGGTGATATAGGCGCCCGCCGACTGACCGGAGATCACGAACCGTCCGCCGCAGCCGCAGTCCTGGCCGTGCTTCTGCAAAAACGCCACGCTCCACGCCGCGTCCAGCAGAAAGTCGGGAAACCTTGCGCTGGGGAACATGCGGTATTCCACGGACGCGAAGCCCAGTCCCAATGCGGTGACGGATTCCGCCAGCGGCTCCGCGTCCCGGCGGCTGCCAGCTTCGAAACCGCCGCCATGGAACCAGATCAGTGTATCGAAGCCGTCCTGATCGGGGGCATAGAGATCCAGATGCATCCCGTTGGAGCCATAGGGGATATCTTTGGTGATGCGCATGGGCGCACTTCCTTTCTGGCGAGTTTTGGGGGATAAAGGGTGTTTCGGCTTGGATGGGGGAAAATCCTGCCGGACAGCGGGGAAAGTATGCGCTGGTCTTGGCAGGGGTAGGACATGCCGACTCCGGCGTAGATTTGAAATTGCCGTCCTATGGGGGCTCGCTAACTTCGGTGCCCGAAGATTTCCAAAGGGCGAGCGGAAAGCCCTTTGGTGCGCCCGTAGGCGCATACTTATTGCCCCGGCGGGCTTGACGCGCCGACTCCGGCGCGGACGGTGGGGCTGCCGCCCCGAGGGGGGCAGTACTTTCTTTCGAAGCGAAAGAAAGT
>URJB01000040.1 GCA_900548145.1 uncultured Eubacteriales bacterium
CAAAGGGCTTTCCGCTCGCCCTTTGGAAACCTTCGGGCACCGAAGCTGGCGAGAACCCCATGGGACACTAAATCCCCCTCCACAGCCAGAGTCGACGCACCAAGCCCCCCAGCAGCGAATCTTCTTACGGCATAGTTGTCGTACACCGATGCAGGCAGGGGGCTTTCCTCGGAGCAAACGATCGGCGCGGATCGCACTGCCGTGCGCTCCGCTTGTTGGTTACCTGAACTTTAGATTGCTGTCTGCCATCGGCAGTCATACCCGCCGGGTTCACGATTTTCTTTCGGCTTCCCCCCGAAGCCGCCAATCGCCCCGCCACGGCGGCGCTCCCTCCATCCCTCAACCGCTTTTTCCAAAAAGAAAACCTTCCGCCCCTTCATCGGAGCGGAAGGTTTTCAAATCTGTTTTTTCAGGCTTGCGCCAGCGGCTCAAAATCCGCAACGCCGTGCTTGCACAGCGGGCAGATGAAATCATCCGGCAGCACGTCGCCCTCGTAGATGTAGCCGCAGACCTTGCAGACGAAGCCGGTCTTGCCCTCCGTCTGGGGCTTGGGCTTGACGTGGTTCTGATAGTAAGTGTAGGTCATGGTCTCCCGGTCGCTCATCACCCGCGCTTCGGTGACGGAGCAGATGAACATTCCGTGGGTGCCCAGATCCACATACTGCTCCACCTTCAGGGAAAACGCCGCGTTGATGTACTTGGGCAGGATGGCCAGCCCGTTGTCCGAACGGATGGGCGCCATGCCGGCGAATTTGTCCGCTGCGCGGCCGCTCTGGAAGCCGAAGGTCTCAAAGACCTTGAAGGGCGCGTCCACGGACAGGCAGTTCACGTTGAGAATGCCGGTCTGCTTGATGACGTGATGGGAATAGTTGGCCTTGTTGATGTTGACGGCAATACGGTTGGGATTGTCGGAAACCTGCGTGACGGTGTTCACGATCAGGCCGTTGTCCCGCTTGCCGTCGTTGGACGTGACCACGTATAGACCATAGCCGATGCGGAACAGGGCGCTCATGTCGTGCTTGTCGGCCATTTCGCTGTCCCGGGCCGCATATTCCCGGCAAAGCTCCTTCGCCAGCTCGCCCAGCTGCTCCCGATTTTCGGCGGACAGCGCGGAACGGATGGTCACCGGCGTGCCCACGAAGGTGATGTTCTTGCTCTTTTCGAACATGCCCTTCATCACCTTGGCGGCCAGCGGCGCCCAAGAGCCGTTTTCGATCAGCGCCACCGTGCGGTTCTGGTAGTTCCGCTCGGTCAGATGCTCGATAAAGGTGCGCATGAAGGGGAACACATCGGCGTTGTAGGTGGTGGTGGCCAGCACCAGCTTTCCGTAGCGGAATGCGTCCGCCACGGCCTGCGCCATGTCGCACCGGGCCAGATCGTGCACGACGACCTTCGGGCAGCCGCCCAGACGGAGCTTTTCGGCCAGCAGCTCGGCGGCCTTGCCGGTGTGGCCGTAAACGGAGGTGTAGGCGATCATCACGCCGTCGCTCTCCACCGCATAGGAAGACCAGGTGTTGTACAGCTCCAGCGCTTCGGCCAGATTGTCCTCCACCACCGGGCCGTGCAGGGGGCAGATTTTTTCAATATCCAGCGCCGCGGCCTTTTTGAGCAGGTTCTGCACCTGCGCGCCGTACTTGCCCACGATGCCGATGTAGTACCGCCGGGCCTCGTCCGCCCAGTCCTCGCTCACGTCCAGCGCGCCGAACTTGCCGAAGCCGTCGGCGGAGAAAAGCACCTTGTCCGCGCTGTCGTAGGTGACCATGACCTCGGGCCAGTGCACCATGGGCGCGAACACGAAGGTCAGGGTATGTTTGCCCAGCGAAAGGGACTCGCCGTCCTTCACCACCACCTTGTTTTCGCACAGGCCAGGGCCGAAGAACTGGTCGATCATGGTGAAGGTCTTGGCGTTGGCCACCACCGCCGCCTCCGGGTAGGCGCTCAGAAAGCTGGCGATATTGGCGGAATGGTCAGGCTCCATATGCTGCACCACCAGATAGTCCGGCTTCCGCCCGCCCAGAATCAGGGCCAGATTGTCCAGCCATTCATGCTGGAAATGCCGGTCTACCGTGTCCATCACGGCGATCTTGTCATCTAGAATCACGTAAGAATTATAGGCCATGCCGTTGGGCACGGTATACTGACCCTCGAACAAATCCACCTGATGGTCGTTTACGCCTGCGTAAAGAATATCCTTGGTGATGAACATAAGCCGCATCCTTTCTGTTCTATGGGAGTTTCCGGGGGGGAACAGCCCGCCCGGAAAGTGCATCTTTGGGGTACAAGTAAATGATACCCATTTTTCCGAAAAGTGAAACCATTTTTTCCACAGTTCCCGCACTTTTTCCATTGCCCAAAGCACTGCGTGCGCCATCTGTCCGCACATTGACAGAGGGCGTTTCTTCCTCTACAATAGGTTGGATGAAATGTGACGCGATAAAGGAGGCTTTCCCTTTGAATATTTTGATCACCGGGGCTCGGGGCTTTATGGGCAAAAACCTGCGTTCCGCCCTGACGGGCCGGTACGGAGACGCGCACCGGCTGATGCTGCTGGACATGCCCCACACGGAGGAAGAACTGCTGGCCGCCGCGGCGGAAGCGGATTTCGTCTTTCATCTGGCGGGCGTGAACCGGCCCACGGACCCGGCGGATTTTCAGAAAGGGAACGCCGATTTTACCCGGCAGCTGCTGACGCTGCTGAAAGAGCGCGGCAAGCGCCTACCGGTGCTGCTCAGCTCGTCCATTCAGGCGGCGCTGGAAAATCCCTATGGTCAGAGCAAATTGA
Source organism: uncultured Eubacteriales bacterium (assembly GCA_900548145.1). Lineage (GTDB taxonomy): Bacteria > Bacillota > Clostridia > Christensenellales > Aristaeellaceae > Limiplasma. The sequence goes on from URJB01000040.1 coordinate 2,783, forward strand.
GCGCCGAACAGGCCGTGGCGGACTATGGCCGGGAGACAGGCTCGGCGGTGTATCTTTACCGTCTGCCCAACGTATTCGGCAAATGGAGCCGCCCCAACTACAACAGTGCCGTAGCCACCTTCTGCCATAACGTGGCCCGGGGCCTGCCCATTACGGTGAACGACCCTTCCGTAACGCTGCGGCTCGTCTATATCGACGACGTGGTAGAGGAGTTCCTCCGCGCCATGGAGGGCCAGCCCCACCGGGAAGGCGAATGGTGCACCGTGCAGCCCGTGCACGAAGTGAATCTGGGCCATATGGCCGAGCTGATCCAGTCCTTCCCCGGCCTGCGGGACAGCCTGACTGCCCCCGATCAGAGCGACCCGCTGGTAAAGAAGCTCTACGCCACCTACCTCAGCTTCCTGCCGCCGGAGGATTTCTCCCGGCCCACCGTCACCCACGCCGACCAGCGGGGCTCCTTCACGGAGCTTTTGCACATGGGCAGCCGGGGGCAGGTCAGCCTGAACGTGTCGAAGCCCCATATCACCAAGGGCGACCACTGGCACCAGACCAAACATGAAAAATTCATCGTGCTGCAGGGCGAGGGCGTGATCCGCTTCCGCAAGGTGGGGGACTCCACGGTGATCGCCTACAAGGTCAGCGGCGAAAATCTCACGGTGGTGGATATTCCCACCGGCTACACCCACAGCATCGAAAACACCGGCGATACGGACATGCTCACCCTCATGTGGGCCAACGAAGTCTTCGACCCGGCACACCCTGACACCCTGCGTCTGCCCGTGCTGGAGACCCCTGCCGAAGCAAAGGAGAACGACTGATGAAAAAGCTGAAACTGATGACCATTCTGGGCACCCGGCCGGAGATCATCCGGCTGTCCGCCGTCATTCGCACCGCCGATCGGTATTTCGATCATATTCTGGTGCATACCGGCCAGAACTACGACCCCAACCTGAACGATATTTTCTTCAAGGAACTGGAGCTGCGGGCCCCGGACTACTATCTGGACGCGGTGGGCGGCGACCTAGGCGAGACCATGGGCAATATCATCGCAGCCAGCTACAAGGTCATTCAGAAGGAAAAGCCCGACGCGCTGCTGGTGCTGGGCGATACCAACTCCGCCCTGAGCGCCATTTCCGCCAAGCGGCTGAAGGTGCCGATCTTCCATATGGAGGCGGGCAACCGCTGTTGGGACTGGAACGTCAGCGAAATGATCAACCGCAAGATCGTGGATCATATTTCCGACATCAACATGCCCTACACCGAAAACAGCCGCCGCTACCTGCTCAGCGAGGGCATTGACGGCAAGACCATCTTCGTTACCGGCTCCCCCATGCGGGAGGTGCTGAACCACGCCATGCCCGGCATTGAAAAAAGCGACGTGCTGGAACGGCTGGGATTGGAAAAGGGCAAATATATCCTCGTTTCCGCGCACCGGGAGGAAAACATTGATCTGGAAGACAATTTCTTCTCCCTGATGAACGCCATCAACCACATGGCGGAGACCTATCAGGTGCCGGTGATCTACTCCACCCATCCCCGCAGCCGGAAGTTCATCGAGCAGCGGCATTTCCAGTTCCATCCGCTGGTGCGCAGCCTGCCGCCCTTCGGTCTGTTCGACTACAATCATTTGCAGATGAACAGTCTGGTGGTGCTGTCCGACAGCGGCACCCTCAGCGAGGAAAGCGCCATGCTGGGCTTCTGCGGCGTGCTGATCCGCACCTCCACCGAGCGGCCCGAGGTGCTGGACAAGGGCACGGTGGTCATCGGCGGCATCACGCAGGAAAGCGTGCAGCAGGCCGCCGAGCTGGCCATCGCCATGCAGGCCGCAGGGGAGCCCCGGGCCATGCCCCTGGATTACGAGGACGTGAACGTGGGCGCGAAGGTGGTCAAGCTCATTCAGAGCTACACCCCCATCGTCAACGAGACTGTCTGGCTGAAGCGATAATGATTTCGGAGGAACGTTCCCTTGAATCAGTCAAAGAACCGCGCAAAGGAGCGCTGGGCCATGCTGCCCGTGATTTTCGCTCTGGCATGGCCTACCATGCTGGAAGAGCTGATGCAGACGCTGGTGCAGTACATCGACACCGCCATGGTGGGGGCGCTGGGCACGGAGGCCACCGCCGCCGTAGGGGCCACCAGCACCGTAGGCTGGATGGTGGGCAGCTCCATCTCCGCGCTGGGCGTCGGGTTTCTGGCTTACATTGCCAAAGCCTGCGGCGCAGGCCGGAAGCAGGAGGCCCATCAGGCCTCGGCGCAGGCCGCCATGGTGGCCTGCATCGTGGGCGCGCTCTTTACCGCGCTGACCCTGAGCCTGAGCCCCATGGTGCCGGTATGGATGCAGGTGGATCCCGCCATCCGGGAGCTGACCCACCGGTATTTCTTCATTCTGTATGTGCCCATGCTCTTCCGCACGGCCAGCATCCTCTTCGGCACGGTGCTGCGGGCTGCTGGCGACACCAAGACCCCCATGCGGGTGGGCGTATTGATGAACCTGATCAATATCGTGCTGAACTTCCTGCTGATTTATCCCAGCCGGGAGATCAGCCTGTTTTCCCACACCGTCAGCGTATACGGCGCGGGGATGGGCGTGGAGGGCGCGGCCATCGCCAGCGCCATTTCCTACACGGTCGGCGGCGTGCTGATTACGGCGGTGCTGTGGAGGCATCCTATGGTGTCGCCCAAGGGCTGCAGCCTGCGGCCCGACGGCCGGGTGCTTCGCCCCTGCCTGAAGGTGGCGCTGCCCAATATGCTGCAGCGCTTCGGCACCTCGCTGGGCTACGTGGTGTTCGCCTCCATGATCAACGCGCTGGGCCAGACGGCCACCGCCGCTCATACCATCGCCAATACGGTGGAGTCCGCCTTCTACATTCCCGGCTTCGGCATGCAGACCGCCGCCGCTACCCTGTCCGGCAACGCGCTGGGGGCTGGCGACAACGACCGCATGAAGCGGCTGGCCCGCACCATCCTGCCGCTGGAGGTGGGGCTGATGACCGTTTCCGGGGCCCTTTTGTTCGCCTTCGCCCGGCCCCTGATGGCGATGTTCTCCTCCGACGAGAGGGTCATCGCGCTGGGCAGCACCGTGCTGCGGATGGTGGCCGTCTCCGAGCCCTTCTACGGCGTGCCCATCGTCATCGAGGGCATGATGCAGGGCGTTGGGCGCACACTGATTCCCTTCCTGTTCAACCTGACGGGCATGTGGGGCGTACGCATCGCGGGCACCTTCGTCTGCACCCGGCTTCTGGGGCTGGGGCTTCAGGCGGCGTGGGCCTGCATGATCGCCCACAACCTGCTGCTGTGCCTGCTGTTCAGCCTGCATTTCCGCCGGGGAACGTGGAATCCCCTGAACGCAAAGGGCGCGGGCGGCCAGCCTTGCCAAGAAACAGCAAATCGTGTATAATGAAAGCTGACACTTTTTGGATACAATGACGCAGGAACCTCTGGACTGCGAAAAGAGGTGAGGGCGGCCCGCAGGGGCCCGCATTATGGAAAGCAAGGACAAAATGCTGATCACCGGCGGCAATCCGCTGGTGGGGGAGATCACCGTCAGCGGTGGCAAAAACACGGCGGTGGCAGTGATCCCGGCGGCGCTTCTGTGCAACGAGCCCTGCACCATCGAAAACCTGCCGGACATCGAGGACGTGCGGGCGCTGGTGGATATTCTGCGGGAACTGGGCGCGGAGGTGGACTACCGTCCCGGCCAGCGGATGGTGGTCAACGCGGCCAACGTGAAGGAATACCACGTTCCCTACCGGCAGACCCGCCGTCTGCGGGCCAGCTATTACTTGCTGGGGGCGCTGCTGGGCCGGGGAGGACGGGCCGAGGTGGCCTATCCCGGCGGCTGCAACATCGGCTCCCGCCCCATCGACCAGCATTTGAAGGGCTTTGAAACGCTGGGGGCCGCCATCGAGGATCGGGGCGGTGTGGTATACGCCAAGGCCGATCATCTGGTGGGCAACGACGTATTCTTCGATATGGTCACTGTGGGCGGCACCATCAACGTGCTGCTGGCCGCCGCCCGGGCCGAGGGCACCACGGTGATCTACAATGCGGCCAAGGAGCCCCACATCGTGGACTTGGCCAACTTTCTCAACAGCATGGGTGCGAAGATTCGCGGCGCGGGCACGGACGTGATCCGCGTGCGGGGTGTGCAGAACCTGCACGGCACCACCTATACCGTCATTCCCGACCAGATCGAGACGGGCACGCTGATGATCGCCGCCGCCGCCACCCGGGGCGACGTGGTCATCCACGGCTGCATTCCCACCCACATGGAGGCGCTGACCGCCAAACTGCTGGAAATGGGCGTGCGGGTAACGGAAAACGACGACAGCATCCGGGTCCGTCCTCAGGGCGTGCAGCGGGCCGTCAACGTGAAAACGCAGGTCTACCCCGGTTTCCCCACCGACCTGCAGCAGCCTATGACCTCCCTTCTGTGCATGGCCAACGGCGTTTCCACCGTCAGCGAGACCATTTTCGAGCGCCGCTTCATGCATCTGGACGAGCTGCGGCGCATGGGCGCGCACATCAAGCTGATGGACCATTCCACCATCCTGATCGAGGGCGTGCGGGAGCTGTACGGCGCGCCCGTCACCGTCACCGACCTGCGGGCCGGTGCGGCGCTGATCGTGGCCGGGCTGATGGCCAAGGGCGTAACGGAGATTTACGAGACCTCCTACATCGACCGGGGCTATGAGCGCATCGAAGAAAAGCTCCGTTCCCTCGGCGCGGATATCCGCCGGGAAAAGCTGAGCTGAGTTACCCATTTGAACCCGTCAGGGCGGGGAGGGATGCAGTCTGTACGAATCCAGCCCATTTGAAGTGCTGGGCGTCAGGCCCGGCGCGGACGCGGCGGAAGTACGGGCCGCGTACCGCCGCAAGGTAAAGGAATGCCATCCGGATCAGTTTACGGACGCACAGCGCCAGAAGCAGGCGCAGGATGAGCTGATCCGGCTCAATCTGGCCTACGAGCAGGCGCTGAAGCTGGCCTCCCAGCGCCGGGTCGGGTTTAATCTGATCGCTCAGGAGGAAGCCAAGCACTTCGCCCTCCGCCTGATGGAGCAGGGCAATCTGGAAAGCGCCCTCCGTCAGCTTTTGCGGGCCGACACCCGGGACGATGGCTGGTACGCCCTGCAGGGCAAGATCCTCATGGGTCTGCACCGCTACGACGAAGCTCACCAGAGCTACCGGGAGGCCATCAAGCTGGACCCGGACAACCGGGAATACCGGGCCGGGGCGCTGGATGCGGTGGTCGCGGGCCGCAACAGCAAAAAGCTCAACGTCAAAATTCAAAATTGGTTCAAGGACAGCTTCGGTAAACGCTGAGGCTGTTTTTTTGAACCATACGATGCATAGGGTTCATGAAAAAAGCGTGGATTTTATATCACACGCTTTTCTTTGTGTTACTGTATTTCCTGCTCCAGCCCGTCAAACTCCGGGGTGCTGAAAAACTCGCCCAGCGTGATTTCCAGCCCGTCGCAGAGCTTCTTGACCAGATTGACGGAAACCTCCCGCCGCTTGGGGTCAAGCATGCTGTACACGCTGGACGGGGTAACGCCCGCCCGGTTGGCAAGCTCATTGGGCTTGATGTTGCGGTCTTTACAGATTTGACGAAAACGTTCTGCCACGGCATCCTTTACGGTCATCCCTATCACCTCAAGGACAGCATACCGAATTGTCCGCAAGTGCGTTTTCGCAGTTGCGTAAATTTGGAAAATGTTTTATAATGAGGATAGGAAAAATACGCGGTCGCGTAGATGCGAAAGGAGATACGATTATGTCAACAGATGCTTGGAATGTGCGCGGTTGGATTGCTATTCCTCTTGAAAATGCGGCAAGGGCACTTCTTGATCTGAGCAGTGAGGAAATTTGCCCTACCTTCCTTTGTGCAGATGATATACAGCAAGGAACGTTTGTGGAAGCAATGTTCTATTTGCTGCGTCAAAAGAATGGGCTGAATAAGGATTACAGCAAATTCGCTAAGGAAGCTCAACCGTTGTTTGGAAAGGCATTGTTCCTTGAAGATAGGGAATTAGCCAGCAGACTATTGGATGAATTTTGTAAGCTGACGGGTTTGGAAACGGATGAAAAGGAGGAAGAATAAATGAAACGCATTTTAGGGATAACGCTTGGTATTGTGCTGGTGCTTTTGCTGGTTATGTCCGTTGCTTTGGCGGATGAAGAAAAGCAGAGCGGGGCTTTTACCTATCGAATCAAGGGAAACGGAACGGCGGTTATTACAGAGTACGATTGGGAGAACCATCAATATGATTGGGAGAGCGATCAAGGGGAAGACATTTATATTCCGCGTATGGTAGATGGATATACCGTTACAGAAATAGGAGAGTTTGCATTCTCTGCCTTTTATTTTGATGACAATGGAAATCCTGAAATAAGCGACGATAAATTTGAAATACTTATAAGGGCAGTAAGCATTGTTATTCCTGATACCATTACCACAATAGGTAAGGGAGCTTTTTTTGGAATAAGATCGGCATCCAAAGCTATCAATATTCCAGCTAGCGTTGAATATATTGGCGACGGCGCTTTTTCCTATATTAATGGAGTAGAACAGTTTACTGTTGGCACTCAAAATCCTGTTTATGCTACAATTGACGGCGTGCTGTTTAATAAAAAAGAAAAAGCATTGATTGCTTTTCCGTGTGATAAACAGGGAACTGGGGATAAGGAGAACTATACCTTTCCTGATGGTATAAAAACCATTGCTGATTATGCATGTTATGGTTTCAACCCCTATGCCTCATCAATATCAATTCTTTCTGGTCATACCTCTATTAGGTACGTAGTATTTCCTGAAACGCTAACAAGCATCGGAAATTACAGCTTTGCGGAGGCAGAAAAGATCACGACAGTAAGTGATGGACGGCGTTTGACTTTGCCAAAGTCTGTTTCGCAGCTTGGGATTGGTGCTTTCAGAGGGGCAAATAGTCGTGATGGCGGAAGAGGTACAGTAATTGATTTGGGACTTACTAACTTGCACGAAATACCCGATTATGCTTTTTACGGCTGGAATATAGACGACATCGTTTTCCCAAAGCAGGTTGAAACTATTGGTGCATATGCTTTTTCTGAGTTTAGTGGATACCCAGATTTTATTATTCCTTCTTCGGTGAAGGAAATCAAAACAGGCGCATTTTCTTCAAACGCAGAGTACCTTTTGGCCAGCTTTAAGTTTGAAGAAGGCTCGCAATTGCAAACCATTGGCGATTGCGCGTTTGAAGGAACAAGTTTTTCTTCTTCTGATAATGAAATTGTTCTGCCGAATGGATTAAAAGACATAGGAAATTCTGCTTTCAAAAACTGTAAAAATCTTGAAAAGATTACGATTCCCGCGTCTGTTTCATCCATCGGAAAGGATGTTTGTACTCGGGAAAGTGTATATCTTAATGTTGAGTCTGGTTCCTATGCCGCCAGTTGGGCATCTGAAAACGGTTATATGACAACAGGCACTGGCTCAGAAGATACAAGTTGGCTAAACGATTAAAAATATGCTTTCATAAGATAAGAAAGGAAGGTTAAGCTATGAGCGTTGTACAATTATCGGATTCTGAAACTGCGATGCTCGCTACGGCTCTTTATTATAAGACTGGTTTGGAAAAACAAAGTTCCGAAAACTATAGAGAATATAAACGAATTTCTGACGAAGTGAGAAATAGGAAATCTGTTAATTCCTTTGATTTTGACAAGGTAAGAACTGCTATAGAACAATTCCTTGGTGAAATTGAAAACGATACCCTTCACAATATTTTAGACAAACTTGGAGCATGATACTATGGTTGCCCGTCTCCCCAACGGAGACGGGCACCTTTTAATCTCCCTATTTATATTTCCCCTACCCTTATCTTTCCTTGATAACCCCCGCCCGCCTATGCTATACTATCCTTGTCAGGAGGTGTTTACCATGCCGGAATTGTGCCGCTTTGCGGGCATCATTATCAAACTGCTTTACAACGATACCGTTCAGCACAATAAGCCCCATGTTCATGTGTTCTATGGGGAATATGAAGCGTCTGTTGGCGTTGATGGTGAATTGCTGGCGGGAGCTCTGCCTGTGAAACAGCTCAGAATCGTGGTGGGCTGGCTGGCCCTCCACGAAGAAGAAGTCTATGCCGCGTGGAACAAAGCTGTTCGCGGCGAACCTTTTGAAAAAATTGCTCCGCTGGAATAAGGAGGCAGTCTATGTTTATCAAAGATGGTATTGCTTATGCGGCGGCGCCCATGAAGGAAATACGGGTTCTTTCCGTAAAGCCGCTGGATGATAAAATGATGATCCTGACCTTTGCTTCCGGCGAAAAACGCCTGTATGACGCAACGCCGCTGCTGGATTATCCCGCGTTTCAACCCTTGAAGGACGACAGCGTGTTCAAAAACGCCAAGGTGGAACACGGCGTTGTGGTCTGGCTGGACGGCGAAATTGACATTGCCCCGGAAACGATGTATCATGACAGCTATGCTTACGACGAAATGCCTGCCTGAAACAATGCCCGCCTCCCCAACGGAGACGGGCATTTTCTTTTCAAACGTTCAGCATGGAGCATCTTTCCCTGCCTGATAAGCGGTATAGGCGTTTTGAAGCTCCCGAATATCGCTTTGCAGCGTAGTCAGCGCCGCGCCCAGCGTATCCAGCCCCGCCGCTTCCTGATAGCGCTCCTGCTCCATCGCCATGGAATAGAGCGGCATCACGTCGTTCTCATACAGCACGACCGCTCCTTCGATCAAAAGGCGCATATGTTCCAGAGTCTGTCCTTCCAAAAGCGCAAAATCCATTGCTGTTTCCTCCTTGCTCTTTCTCTCTATCCTTGTTTGATTGATTTCTGATTTATGGGTTTATCAACTTTTCGATTATATTATAAAGGATAACGCTTATTTTGTCAATACAAAAATCAAAGTTTTTCTTTCTTTTTTCAATTTTTAATTGACGAAGAAAAACAATCTCTATATAATAGCAGCGGAGGGATGAAGATGACCATATCGCAAAAGATCAAAATGGCTCTCGCTTACAAAGGAATGAGTGAAGCAGAGTTGGCGCGTTCTGTTGGAAGCAGCCCACAGGCTTTTAACCAGCGAATGAAAACCGGCAAGTTTTCATCCGACGAGATGAGCAAGATCGCGGAAGCGCTGGGCGCGGAATACTACTTTGGCTTTCAGTTTTCCGATGGAACCAGAATATGAGAAGACAGGGGCTGCCCTTTCGGGCGGCTTCTGCTTTTTTCACCCTTCCCCGATGATCCCCCTTCCGCTTCGAAGCAGTTTTGCTTCGGGGCTTTTTTTCGTTCTTTTTTCCCCTTCCCGCTCATAGGCTGGGATGGAATGGGCCCGCCGTTTCGACAATCCGTGCGCTTTGCTTCGACGCTCTTTTGCCGCCGGGGGCCGTATACTGGGCTTGAACAGGAAGCGGAGGGAGCGAAAGGCCATGATCCATGGGGAAACCTATCTTCTTTGCAACATGGGGCTTTGCGCCTGCGCCTACCCGCTGGGCGGCAGGCTGGCGGGACTGCCTCTTCCCCGCCCGTCCCGATGGATGCTGGCGGCGGCGCTGGGCGGCGCCGCCGCAATATGCGCCCTTTTTCTCCCTTCCCCCCTGTGGCTGCTGATGCTGCCTGCGGGGGTGGGGCTGTGCTTCGGGCGCTTCGGCTGGCAGGCCTGCCTGCGCTGTCTGGTGACCACCCTGTGCGCGGCCCTACTCTGCGGCGGAGCGCTGAACGTCCTGCTGCGGTCGGCCTCGCCCGGAGCGGCGTGGGCGGCTACGGCGGCCCTCTGCCTGCTGTTGTATTGGCTGGCGGCGCTGTCCCCCTCGTCCATGACGGCGGTGCGGCAGGTGGAGCTGACCGTGGGCGAGCATAGCGTGCTGCTGCCCGCCATGGTGGATACGGGCAATCTTCTGCGGGACCCGATCACCGGCCTGCCGGTGCTGGTGGTGCCTTTTCGAGCCGTGCGGGTGCTGCTGCCGGAGATCGCCCGCTGGGTGCAGCATCAGGAGCTTCCGCCACGGATGAGGCTCATCAGCGTGCGTACCGCGGCGGGGAGCAGCCTGCTGCCCGTGTTCCGGCCCGACAGCTGCCGCCTGTACCTGAATGGGCACAGCTGCGACGCGGACGTGGTGGTGGCGGTCACCGGGCAGGATTACGGCGGTATTCAGGCGCTGGTGCCGTTGGCCGCGCTGCCCGAAAAAGTGCCGGTCAGTCTGGAAGAATAGCGCCGCCCGGCGCATACAAGGAGGAAAAACCGATGGATCAGCACAGCTTGACTTTGCAGCTTCGGTTTCAGCGGCTATTGGCAAAACTGTTTCCGCAGGAGCTTTATTATATCGGCGGGCCCGACCCGCTGCCGCCGCCCCTGAGCCCGGAGGAGGAACGGGAAATGACCCGGCGGCTGAAAAATCACGACGAAGCGGCCCGCTCCACCCTGATCGAGCACAATCTCCGGCTGGTGGTCTTTATCTCCCGCCGGTTTGAGAACACGGGCATTCCGCTGGAGGATCTGATCTCCATCGGCACCATCGGCCTCATCAAGGCCGTGGGCACCTTTGACTGCGACAAGAAGATCAAGATGGCCACCTATGCCAGCCGGTGCATCGAAAACGAAATATTGATGTTCCTGCGCAAGTCCTCCCGGCTGCGGCTGGAGGTCAGCCTGGATGAACCGCTGAAGACCGACTGGGACGGCAACGAGCTGCTGCTGAGCGACGTACTGGGCACCCGGCCGGATACCGTATCCGTCAATCTGGACAGGGAGATCGAGCGGGATATCCTCCGGGACGCGCTGGAGCGGCTCAATCCCCGGGAGAAGCGCATCATCATGCTCCGCTTCGGGCTGGGTGGCCAGCGGGAGCGCACCCAAAAGGAGGTGGCCGACCTGCTGGGCATTTCCCAAAGCTACATTTCCCGGCTGGAAAAACGCATTCTGAGCCGTCTGAACACCGAATTGAAGCGAATTGGGTGAACCTTCCGCCGCCGGGGGTCGCAGCCCTTGCCTTTCTGTGGTATACTGAAATACGGATAACGGAAACGGAGGTTGTTCCATGGCAAAGCGCATCGTACTGACCGGCGGCGGCACGGCGGGGCACGTGACCCCCCACCTGAGCCTGATTCCCCGGCTGAAGGAAGCAGGGTATGAAATTCATTACATCGGCACGGAAAACGGCATCGAGCATCAGATGATCGCCGCCATTCCGGGCATTACCTATCACTCGGTGAAAAGCGGCAAACTGCGCCGCTATTTCAGCCTGCAAAATTTTTCCGACCCCTTCAAGGTCATTGCCGGGGCGGCAGAAAGCGTCTCCCTGATGCGGAAGCTCAAGCCCGACGTGGTGTTCTCCAAGGGCGGCTTCGTCAGCGTGCCCGTGGTGGTGGGCGCGTGGATGTGCCATGTGCCCACGGTCTGCCACGAGAGCGACCTGACCCCCGGACTGGCCAACCGCATCTGCGCCAAGTTCGCATGGCGGGTGGCGGCTACCTTCCCCGAATGCGCCAAGGCACTGGGGGAAAAGGGCGTGATGACCGGAACGCCCCTGCGGCCGGAGCTGTTTCAGGGCAGCCGGGCGGCGGGACTGGCGCTGGCGGGCTTTGACGGCAGCAAACCCGTGCTGTTGATGACCGGCGGCAGTCTGGGCGCCCAGAGCGTGAACGCCTGCCTGCGCAAGGCTTTGCCGGAGCTTCTGCCCCGCATGGACGTACTGCACCTGTGCGGCAAGGGCAATCTGGACGAAAGCCTGAAGGATCTGCCCGGCTACTGCCAGAAGGAGTTTCTTTCCGCTGAAATGCCGGATGCGCTGGCCGTGGCGGACATCGTACTGAGCCGGGCGGGCAGCAATACCCTGAGCGAGCTGCTGGCCCTGCACAAGCCCATGCTGCTGGTGCCCTATCCGCTGGGAGCCAGCCGGGGCGACCAGATCGAGAACGCCAAAAGCTACCAGCGGCAGGGGCTGGCTCATGTGCTGATGCAGGAGGACATGACCCCCGAGACCCTGACTCAGTCTCTGCTGGAGCTGCTTTCCCAGCGGCAGGAGCTGGCGAGGACGCTGGAGGCCTATCCCGTAAAGGACGGCACCGATGCGGTACTGGAACTGATCGAGCAGGCGCAGAAGGAGAAAAAATAAGCAAACGCAAATCCCCCGCAGGAGAAGATTGTTCGTCCTGTGGGGGATATTTTGGTTTTCACTTGAAAAAGGGTATAAAAAAACCTGTCCAAACGAACAGGCATTTCTGGCAGCTCCAAGGGGAATCGAACCCCTGATTTCGCCTTGAGAGGGCGACGTCTTAACCGCTTGACCATGGAGCCATGGCTGGGGAACTAGGATTCGAACCTAGACAATACGAGTCAGAGTCGTAGGTGCTGCCATTACACAATTCCCCACCGCATCATTGGATGCAGGAGCTATTATATAAAAAGAGGGAGGAAATGTCAAGCGCTTTTTTTTCGAAAATCCGCCCTTTTGCAAAAAAAGTACGCTGTGCTGCTGAAAAGTTGCCCTTTTTCCTTCAAAGACAGAAAGAGTACATGACAATTTCCCTAAAAAATGCTATGATAGGCAGAAGGAAATCCTTGATCGCAAAGGGGCGGGAGCTATGAGCAAAACCTTTATCCCGGCCGGTTATGAGCCGAAACTGAGCCTTTATGAAACGCAGGCCGCTATCAGCCTGATCAAGCGGACTTTTCAGGACCATCTGGCGCAGGCGTTGAACCTGAAGCGGGTGTCCGCGCCGCTGTTCGTGGAGCCCTCCACCGGCCTGAACGACGACCTGAACGGCGTGGAGCGTCCCGTCAGCTTTGATATCCCCGCCGCAGGCTTGGACGCGCAGGTGGTGCAGTCGCTGGCGAAATGGAAGCGCATGGCGCTGTACCGCTACGACTTCCATCCGGGCAAGGGCATTTATACCGACATGAACGCCATCCGCCGGGACGAAGAACTGGACAACCTGCACTCCGTCTACGTCGATCAGTGGGACTGGGAGCGGGTCATCACCCCGGAGACCCGCAATCTGAACACCCTGAAGGATGCGGTGCGGGAGATCGTGGGCTGCATCAGCGACGCTTCGCTGATCGTCAACGGCCGCTATCCCAAGCTGCATACCCAGCTGGGTCGGGAAGTCACCTTCGTTACCGCCCAGGAGCTTCTGGATCTTTATCCCGACAAGAGTCCCAAGGAGCGGGAGTATCTTTTCGTGCGGGAGCACCCCATCACCTTCCTGATGGGCATCGGCGGCAAGCTGTCCAACGGCCAGCCCCACGACGGCCGCGCCCCCGACTATGACGACTGGACCATGAACGGCGATATTCTTTTCTATAATCCCGTGCTGGACTGCTCTTTTGAGATCAGCTCCATGGGCATCCGCGTGGATCGTCAGGCTTTGGATCGTCAGCTGACGCTGACCGGCTGCGATAACCGCCGCCAGCTGCTTTTCCACAAGATGCTGCTGAACGACGAACTGCCCCTGACCATCGGCGGCGGTATCGGCCAGAGCCGCCTGTGTATGCTGCTGCTGGGCAAGGCCCACATTGGCGAGGTGCAGTCCTCCATCTGGGACGAAGAAACCCACCGCATCTGCCGGGAAGCCGGCGTGACGCTGCTGTAACGGAACCATCTTCCCCGATAGATGAAAATCGCCGCAGGAAAACTCCTGCGGCGGTTTTGCATATTTTTCTACTAAAATTACTTCAGCAGCTTCCGGGATTCCTCAGTCAGGTGGCTGAGCAGCTCCTTGGCCTTGGCTTCGTCCCGGTCGTTGACGTTGACGTACAGCTTGATCTTGGGTTCGGTGCCGCTGGGACGGACGCACACAAAGTGTCCGCCCTCCATGGCGAAGTACAACACGTCGCTCTTGGGATAATCCAGCTTCGCCACAGCGCCCGTGGCCAGATCGGTGTCCGTGCCCCGGAGATAATCCTTCACATGGGCCACCTTCACGCCGCCGATCTCGGTGGGGGGATTCTCCCGCACCCGGGTCATGATCTCGCCCATCACCTTCAAGCCGTCGATGCCCGGCAGGGTGGTGGATTCCACATGCTCCAGATAGTAGCCGTAGGTCTGGAAAATCTCCTGCATCACATCGCACAGGGTTTTGCCCTTGGTGCGGTAATAGGCGGCGGCCTCGGCGATCAGCAGGGAGGCGTTCACGCCGTCCTTGTCCCGCACAAAGGTGCTGGACAGGAAGCCGTAGCTTTCCTCAAAGCCGAAGAGGAAGGTGTGGCTCTTTTCGTCCTCGAACTGCTGGATCTTTTCGCCGATGAACTTGAAGCCCGTCAGCGTATCGAACAGCTCCACGCCGTAGGCAGCGCAGATGGGCCGGGCCAGCTCGGTGGAGACGATACTCTTCACCGCCGCGCCGTTCGAAGGCAGTGTGCCCAGCTCCTTCTTGCCGCTGAGAATATAGTTGAGCATCAGGCAGCCGATCTGGTTGCCGGTCAGCAGACGGAAGCTGCCGTCTTTTTCCCGCACAGCCACGCCCAGACGGTCGCAGTCCGGGTCGGTGCCGAAGATCGCGTCCGCGCCCACCTCGTCCGTCAGCTTGATGGCTAGCGTGAAAGCGGAGGGATCCTCGGGATTGGGCACCTTCAGGGTGGAAAAATTGGGGTCGGGGTTTTCCTGCTCCTTCACCACGCTCACATTGGTGATGCCGATCTCGTTCAGGATGCGGCGCACGGGCACATTGCCGCTGCCGTGAAGGGGCGTGTAGACGATCTTCAGGTTTTTGCCTTCCTCCCGCACGATGTCCGGGTGGATGCTCAGGGTCTTCACCTGAGCGATATAGTCGTCGTCCACTTCTTTGTTGCCGATGATCTGTAAAAGGCCGCTTTCCAGCGCAGCTTCCCGTTCCATGCGCCTGGCGGCGGTAAAGCTGAGCGCGTCGATCTTGGCGGTCACTTCGGCGGCCACCTCGGGACTGATCTGCGCGCCGTCCTCGGCGTAGACCTTGTAGCCGTTATACTGGGGCGGATTGTGGCTGGCGGTGATGACCACGCCCGCTGCCGCGTGCAGATGGCGCACGGCGTAGCTCAGAATGGGCACGGGCCGCAGCGCGTCGAACAGGAAAACATGCACGCCGTTGGCGCAGAGCACCAGCGCGGTCTCCTCAGCAAATTCCCGGCTCATCCGGCGGCTGTCATAGGCGATGACCACGCCCCGGCGCCTGCTTTCTTCATTCGCGGAAAGGAAGTCCGCCAGACCCTGCGTAGCCCGGCGCACGGTATAGACGTTCATCCGGTTCATGCCCATGGCCAGCACGCCGCGCATTCCCGCCGTGCCGAAGCTCAGGTTGCGGTAAAAACGATCCTCGATCTCCTTTTCATCGCCCTCGATGGCCTTCAGTTCCGCCACAGCCTGTGCATCCGCCGCGAAATCGCGCAGCCAGGCCTGATAGTTATCCCGGTAGCCCATGAATGACGCCTCCTGTTTTTCGTAATGTACGCCTTTGTATTATACGGTCTTGGCGGCCGTTTGTAAATCCTTCCGCCTGAAGCCGTCAAAACCAAATCCATTTTGTAACAATTCCGGCCGATTTTTCTGCCAGACGTCCCGAAAATCAAAACAATTTTGAAAAATGAGCATTGACATTGTAATAAATTTGTAATATTATAGGGATGCTATGGAGGGTTCATGGCGTTTGATAAGAAGCGCCCCTTGCCGGACGCGATGAGAATATAACGGAGGTCGGCAGTATGACAGCAAACTGCATCCAAAAAACCTGCGCCAGCCTGAGACGCGTATGCGCTGTGGCTCTGGCGCTGTGCATCGCATTGGGAGCGCTGAGTCTGCCCGTTTCAGCCCGGGCCGATGCGGCGTCCTTTGTTCAGGTCAGCCTGGCGGGTGCAAACGCTTACGATTCGGCCAATGCGGCCACCATCCTGCAAGCAGGCACCGTACTGATGCTGCAGAACCCTGTCAAGGCGGCGTACAATGGTCAGGAATACTACTATGTATACTACAACAGCGCCGTTTATCACATTCTGGCCACGGAAGTGAGCCCGATCAGCGAAGCGGACGCTCAGACCTACGTGCGCAATAATCTGTGGACTTCCACGGCCTTCACCACGCTGAAACGGGAGCTGAACCTGACCGGCGAAATCCGGGTCTATGCCCTGCAGCTGGCGCTTCAGACCCTCGGCTATTACTCCAACAGTCTGGACGGCAACTACGGTAAAGGCACTGAGAAGGCCGTGTACAAGTTCCAGCGGGCCAACGGCCTGAGCAAGGACGGCGACGCGGGCCCCCTGACCCAGCAGGCGTTGTTTGCGCTGGCCCGAAACAAGGGAGGCTCTTCCTCCGGCGGCTCCTCCGGCGGTTCTTCCTCCGGCCCCACCGTCATCCCCGGAACGACGGGCACCAGCGGCACCCTCCGTACCGTTGCCTCCGTCAATCTGCGGGAAAAGGCCTCCCAGAGCTCGACCAAGCTGGCCAGCGTGCCGGTGAACTCGGTGCTTACTTATTATAACACCTCCGTTTCCGGCGGCGTGACCTGGTATCAGGTGCTTTACAACAACAAAAACGGCTGGCTCATGGGCACCTATGTGAACGTGACCTCTTCCTCCACCGGCACTGCCTCCGGCACCCTGACCACCACCGCCAAGGTGAACCTGCGCAAGAGCTCCTCCAAGTCCTCCGTCCGTCTGGGCGTGGTGCCCATGGGCGTGAAGCTGGCCTACATTGACGCGAAGACCTCCGGCGGCGTGACGTGGTACAAGGTTTCCTACGGCGTGAACACCGGCTGGCTGATGGGCACTTACGTCAACGCCAGCGGCAGCGGCAGCAGCTCCGGCGGCAACAGCGGTTCCGGCGGAAGCTCCAGCGGCTCTGTCACCGTGACCGGCAAGGTGGAGATCACCAAGGTCAGCACCCGGGTGCGCAAAACGCCCGGCGGCGCCAAGACCGGCGTGGTACTGGCCAAGGGTTCCGTGGTGGAGATGATCGGCGCGTCCGTTTCCTCCGGCGGATACACGTGGTATCCCGTCCGCACGGGCAGCGTCACCGGCTATGTGCGCGGCGACTGCGCCACCGTGGTGGGCAACAGCGGCAACACTGGCGGCGGAAGCACCGCCGTCAATCCCCGCAAGTACATCACCCTTCCCATGAACACCTCTTTGTACACCACCGCCAGCCGGACGGCCGTGGCCATGACCGCTCCCCGGGGCGCGGTGGTGCAGATGGCCAGCGATTCCACCGTCACCGGCTCGGACAGCGCGGTTTACTGCTCGCTCTACTATCAGAGTAAGCTCTACTACGCCCTGTACTCCGACGTTTCCTCTGGCGTAATGAGCGACACCCAGCTGGCCGCCTATGTGCTGCAGCTGTGGAACAGCACCATGAACGATAAGTTCTACAACGACGGCACGCTGGTGGGCGACGTTCGCGTCTATGCCATGCAGCTGGGTCTGTACGTGTTGGGCTACTACACCGGCGCGCTGGACGGCACCTACGGCGCTGCCAGCGAGGCGGCGGTGAAGAACTTCCAGCGGGCCCAGAAGCTGGATCGGGACGGTGTAATGGGCGTCAACACGTGGGCAGCCATGGCCAATCTGGCCAAGCAGGTGTCCAACGGTTCCGCCAACTCCGGTGTGACCCCCAATCCGGGCGGCGGCGGCTCCTCCGGCGGCGGAAGCACCACCGTAACGGACTTCGGCACCATCACCTCCATCACCAAGCCCACGTGGACGCAGGCGGACGAGGGCAACTACTGGCCCAAGTACACCTTTGCCACCGTGCTGGATATCACCAGCGGCAAGGTCTTCACCATCTACCGCACCGGCGGCACCAACCATCCCGACGCGGTGCCCTACACCGAGGCAGACACCAAGGCCATGTGCGAGGCCGTGGGCTTCACCTATCCGGCCCGCCGCCCCAACAGCGACGAGCTGGCCAAGATCGTCGCCGATAATTCCAACAACAACGCCAACTACACCTGGCCGGACTACAGCGGCAAGCTGACCGGCGTAACGAAGATCGGCAGCGCGTGGGATCGCCGTCCCGCCCTGCTGAACGTGAACGGCAAGGTGTACGCCGTCAGCATCTACGGCTGGCCCCACGGGTTCATGGGCATTGGCGCCAAGGACGGCCTGAGCACCCAGAAGTTCCCCAACGGCAAGCTGCTGTATGAAAACAACAACTTCTACGGCTGCTTCTGCGTCCGCTTCTACAACTCCGCCGGCCACGGCAGCGCGAACCAGACGGTCATCAACCAGCACAATGCCGCCGCCGACCAGGCCTACAACTACGCTAAGCAAAAGTGGCCTTCCCTCTGCAAATAACGGCAGGGGCTGAGCCCCTGCACCCCACACCGCGCCCATAGGGCGCGGGGCACACGAGGGAATGCTTCTT
>URJB01000041.1 GCA_900548145.1 uncultured Eubacteriales bacterium
ATAGGGCGCGGGACTGTTCGAGGTGAAGCAAGTTGGCTGCGGAGTTACCGCCGCTCGGCAACGGGCCTCGCGGCTCGCGGGTCTGGTGTGGATTCCTGTTACTTGCATAGCAAAGACCGCCATTCGGCAACAGGCCTCATGGCTCGCAATAAAGGCCAGTGTGGATATGATCTCACGTTGGCTTTTTAGCAGGGGCACTGCCCCTGCACCCCGG
The DNA here is from genome assembly GCA_900548145.1 of uncultured Eubacteriales bacterium. GTDB lineage: Bacteria > Bacillota > Clostridia > Christensenellales > Aristaeellaceae > Limiplasma. The sequence continues at coordinate 215 of URJB01000041.1, forward strand.
ACTGCATACTATTGACATGCGGCTTGACCGGGCTTTTACGCCCATACGGTTTGCTTCATCCCACGAAGTTTTTTCTGTGAACATTTCCATCCTTTTTTATTTCTTAGGACACAAACCGAAAGGAGGCCTTCTATTGGCAGAGTTGCCATGGAAAGACGGCAAATGCCGGTGTTCCTGGGCGAATCCCCAAAACGAGCTTTACGTGCGCTATCACGACGAGGAATGGGGCGTTCCCGTTCACGACGACGGCCGTCTGTTTGAAATGTTGATTTTGGAGAGCTTTCAGGCCGGGCTTTCATGGGAATGCGTTCTGAACAAGCGGGAGGCCTTTCGCCGGGCTTTCGACGGCTTTCGTCTGGAATCTGTCTGCGCCTTTGACGAAGCCAAGTTGCACGCTTTGCAGCAGGACGCGTCCATTATCCGAAACCGGCGCAAATTGGAAGCAGCCGTGCGCAATGCACGTGTTTTCCGGGACATTCAGCAGGAATGCGGCAGCTTTTCTTCTTATTTATGGGGCTGGACCAACGGTCAGGTTCTCCGGGAATTTGGCCCTACTTCCTCGCCCCTCTCCGACGCGATTTCCGCCGACCTGAAAAAGCGCGGCATGACCTTCGTTGGAACCACCATCATCTACGCCTACCTTCAAGCCGTCGGCGTCATCAACGCCCACTCCCCCACCTGCTACAGGGCAGGGGCAGTGCCCCTGCACCCCACACCGCGCCCGTAGGGCGCGGGGCTGCTCGAAGGAAAACGGCTTGGCTACGGAGTCACCACCGCTCGGCAACGGGCCTCACGGCTCGCCGGTCTGGTGTGGATTCCTTGTCAGTTGAATAGAAAAGACCGCCGTCGGGCAACAGGCCCTCCGGCTCGCTAAAAAGGTCAGCGTGATTCTAAATTCACGCTGGCCTTTTGCCTTGCAGAAATATCCAAGTTACATCGAAGCGTCCAACTGGTATAATTTGAATATGGTTTACACCAACCGCGAATTGGAAAACAGGTCTGCCCATGGAAGCAGCGAGTCCACCCACGTAACACGAGACTATCCCAAGCACCGCCATTTGAGTCTGCCCAGCGCCACCTGCGGGGGAACCGAGCGGCGATAGGCAGCGGAGGGAAAAAGGCCCACCCATTTTGACGGCGGAAATAGGCGAGCACAGGAGCGCGCACAGGCGTTGGGGGTAGCTATCTAATTTTATTACGCGCGACGTTGCGAGCCCCGCCGGCAAAATGGGCAATAAAAGGCTTTTTCCCGGCGGGTGAGCGAAGCGAACCGAGGTCGAGGACAGCCCCGAAGGGGCTACCGCAGACCGAAGCCCGCCACCAAGGGAGGCCGAAGGCCGACTAGCGCCCGAAATGGCCGAAGGCCATGAAGCGCGTAGCCAAGCACAAGCGTAGCGCAGGGCTTGGCCGCAGTGCGAAGCGGGGCGGGCCGCAAGAGTCGCCGTGCCGCTGGCTTTCTTTTGCACACTTTTCTTTCGCCACCGAAAGAAAAGTGTGAGCGCCCCTTGGGACGGCCAGTCCCTATCCGCGCCGGAGTCGGCGCGTCAAGCCCCACCGGGGGCTGGGGATTGCGCCTGCGGGCGCACTGGGGGCTTTCCGCTCGCCCCAGGCCCCTTCGGATCGCCACCCGAACAATAGAGCGCCCCATAGGGCTGCAAGCCCTTCCCTCGCGCCGGTATCGGCGCGTCAGGCCCCGCCAAGGGGAATTGCTTACGGCAAAGTTGTCGTTTATCGATGCAAGCAGGGGGCTTTCCGCTCGCCCCCTGCACCCCTTCGGGGAGTCGGCGTATCCACAGGGCGGGAGTATGTGCCTGCGGGCGCATCAAAGGGCCTTCCTCGGGGAAAAACAATCGGCGCGGCCCGCGCTGCCGTACACTCCGCTTTTTGCTTCTCTGATTTCAAGGTTCTAACCACACTTTCGGCATTGGTGTCAATTAGCACGATTTCCTTGCAATAGCTCCCCTTTCCTTCTTTACTACCATCAAAGGAGTGTTATCATCCCCATGCAGCTTCCTTCCACTCTCTTCGGCTGGGTACGCTTCCTGCTGGAGCAGTACGGCCCCCTGTTTCTGAGCGGCGTCGGCGTTACGCTGATCGTTGCCATCACCGGCACACTGGCGGGCTTCCTGCTGGGCCTGCTGGTGGCGATTCTGCGCACGATTCCCACGTCGCCCAAAGACCCCGCTGTGAAAAGAGTCCCACTGAAGATTCTTTCGTGGCTGCTGGGTGTTTATATTGAAGTGTTCCGCGGAACGCCTATGATCGTGCAGGCCATGGTGATCTATTACGGCGGCATGACGGTGGGCGTTCGCCTGCCCGTGCTGACCGCCGCCATCCTGATCGTCAGCGTCAATACCGGCGCGTATATGGCGGAGATCATCCGCGGCGGCATCATCAGCGTGGATAAGGGCCAGAAGGAGGCCGCCCACGCCATCGGCATGACCCACTGGCAGAGCATGATCTACGTGGTGCTGCCTCAGGCCGTGCGGAATATCATGCCCTCCATCGGCAATGAGTTCGTGGTCAATATCAAGGACTCCAGCGTGCTGAACGTGATTTCCGTCAACGAGCTGTTCTTCATGTCCAAGTCCGCTGCGGGTACGTACCTGCGCTACTTTGAGGTGTTCTTCATTACCGCGTGCATCTATCTGGTGCTGACCTTCACCGTTACCCGGCTGCTGCGGCTGCTGGAACGCAAGATGGACGGCAAGACCAATTACATCATCTACGGCTCCCAGAGTGATTCCAAGGCTTCCATCAAGATCGAAAAGGAAGAAGGTGTGCCCCGTGACTGACCTGAACGCATTGGAAAAGAACGTCCCCATTCTCAGCGTGGAGCACCTGAAGAAGAACTTCGGCGAGCACGAGGTACTGCGGGATATCACCTTCGATGTGCCGCAGGGCGACGTAGTCAGCATTATCGGCTCCAGCGGCAGCGGCAAGAGCACGCTGTTGCGGTGCATCAATTTTCTGGAAGAACCCACCGACGGCCGGATCCTGTTCCGGGGAAAGAACGCAGAAACCGAATGGACCCGGGCACAGTACCATTCCAAGGTGGGCATGGTGTTTCAGAGCTTCAACCTGTTCAACAACATGAGCGTGCTGAAGAACTGCATGACCGGCCAGATGAAGGTGCTGCACCGGGGGCGGGCCGAATCGGAAGAAAAGGCGCTGTTCTATCTGGAAAAGGTGGGCATGGGCCCCTATCGGGATGCACGGCCCGGTCAGCTTTCCGGCGGACAGAAGCAGCGCGTGGCCATTGCCCGGGCACTGGCCATGGACCCGGAGGTGTTGCTCTTTGACGAGCCCACCAGTGCGCTGGACCCGGAAATGGTGGGCGAGGTGCTGAGCGTCATGCGGGAGTTGGCGGATTCCGGCCTGACCATGCTGGTCGTGACCCACGAAATGGCCTTTGCCCGGGATGTGAGCAAGCGGGTCATTTTTATGGATTCAGGCGTGATCGCCGAGGACGGCGCGCCGGAGGAAATCTTCACCCATCCCAAGCAGCAGCGCACTCGGGAGTTCTTGAGCCGGGTGCTGGAAAAGAAAGCGTAATTCGTTTCCGGGCTTTTCGAAAAGGCCCGGATTTTCTTTTTCAAAAAATGGGAAGAAACGGCAGTCCGCGTTCGTTGAATCAAAAGACGGCTGACAGCGCCGCCTGAAGGAGGGTGTACCGATGAAGAAATGGCTGGTTTTTCTGATGAGCCTGTGCCTGGCGGCTCTGTGCGTCCCGGCACTGGCGGCCTCGTCCCGGCCCACGGCCTATGTGGATGGCGGAACGGTGGATCAGGTCCATCTGCGTCAAAAGCCCGCATCGGATGCACGCTCGCTGGGACTTTATTTTACGGGCACCGAGGTGGAATGCTGGTCAGATCCCAGCGAAACCTGGGTGCATGTCTCTATCGGCGCGGAGGACGGTTACATGATGTCCAAATACCTGTCGCTGGAGGAAGTGCCCTCCCGTCAGCCGGAGGGCATCGCTCACACGGAATCGTGGCTGAATCTGCGCAAGCTGCCCACGAAGGACTCTCAACGACTGGGAACACTCCATGAGGGAGACAAAGTGACCGTGTTGGGCGAAACGGCCTACAGCTGGTACTATATCAACGCAAATGGCGTGTATGGGTATGTATACGAACGCTATCTGGAATTGGGCAGCGCTGCCGAGCAGCCGCTTGCCGGAGAAGAATTGCCGCTGCTGCGGGCGGCGCTGGAAAGCCGGGCAACGCTGCGGCTGAACGGTGAAGAAATACTGCTGTCACAGTTCATGGAGCAGGCCGACGGGCAGCTGGAGCTGCCACGGCTGACGGTGCTGGACTTGGACGGCGACGGTCAGATGGAAGCGGTGGTGAAGGAATATCGCCGCGGCGTCGAGGACACAGAGCTTGGCTCACTGGTGCTGGACGTGCAGCACGGCGTGGTTTACGCCTATGATCTGACCCTGCGGGCCTTCAACGAGCTGCGGGCGGACGGTACGTTCATCTATTCCAGCGGAGCGGCGGACAACGGGATCGCGTCGCTGAAGCCGGAGGAGGACAGCAGCACGTATCAGATTCTGGCGGAATCCCGCACGGACAGCGCCGGGGGCATCTCCTATACGGTGGACGGTCTGACCGTCACCGGGACGGAATACAGCGCCGCGTTAGACCGGCAGGCCCAGAAGCCGGAGGCTGTATGGTACGAATGGAACGAGACGAATCTGAATTTGCTGTTTGGTTCCGTGACGGCTCGGAGCAACGGAGAATCCTAAAAGAGGATGAAAAAGGCCCCTCGGGTTGACAAAACCTGCGGGGCCTTTTGACTTGGAGGTGGGGGAAAGGTTTTATGATGATTTAAGATGCGGGATGATGCCAGTGGAATTTTCCCAATGGGGTGATCCTTGAAGGAGAAAACAGCTCGGCGTTTGGGCAAACAGCAAACGGAGCGCATGGCAGTGCGAACCGCGTTGATTGACTGCCCCGGGAAATTCGTGTCGTTGGTGGAGTGGCTCGGAAGGGTGAGAGCTTCCGGCCTTTTTTGTTACTTCTCAGGGTGAGAGGCGAGAAAGTAACGAATGGCGGTTTTGATTGCGCCTTGTTTGTTCGGCTGGCTATCGAGCCAGCTCAGAATATCCTGGTCGGTGTTGCGGTTGAGCTTCAGCCCGAAAAACTGTGTATTCTTCGCAGCGTATCGGGCGTTCGCGTCCTTGTAACCATCTTCAATCTTCTTTCTACCCGTTGACTTTCACCTGCCTTCTGTGGTAAGATACCAACAGGTGAGGAGCTTGACCTGTTGGAGCAGGTCAACGAATCATCTTCGAATGACCGTCTTCCTGTTGGGTTTGGGGGCGGTTATTTTTTATGCCTTGGCTTGATTGCCTTTAGCACCTCGAAAATAACGTAAGCGATCAGCCTTAACAGACTGATGATGTCACCAATCTTCATTGGCATCATCTCCTTTGTGATTTAGTATCACTCCGGCGATGATTCGCTTAGCTTCTCCGCCCTGTGCTCTTGGTTTCCCTTGAGCACGTGAACATGATCATATGGGTTCTATTTATTGTCAACGATAGGGGCTGTCCTCGGCTACAGTTCGCTCTCCTACAGCTGGCGTGGGGCATACCCAAAGAAGTGCTGGTTGGGATGCTGTAAGGTATCTTGGGTGATTTCGCAGAGCAGAAAAACAGGCTTGCCTTTTGCACTGCGGATGGTGTGGAGCAAACTTAAATAAAGCGCTGGGATGAAGAGGTGTGCCTTGGATAGCTCGCAACGCAAAAATGCCAGCGTGGTTTTCTGATCACGTTGGCATTTTTATGTGAGCCATGAGGCCCGTCGCCGAATGGCGGTCTGTACTGTTTAATTAACAGGGAATCACATCAAACCGGCGAGCCGCGGCACCTTTCGTGCCACGGCGGTAAAATCCAGGCCAAGCCGCATGTCTCCCTACGCCCCTGTGCGCCTAAGGCGCGCAGGCCGGGGTGCAGGGCGGCGAGAGGAAGCGCGCATCCAGTGGATGCAACCGCCGTAGGCGGTTAGCGACCGGCAGCCGTCAACCGAAACGAGGATTTGGCACGGCAGTGCCAAAGACGATGATTGAGGTTGCGGATCACTGCCCCTGCTAGTTGACGGTGATGCCGGTGAGCTCTTTCCACTTTTTGCGGATGGCGTTCTGATTCTGGACACCATAGTTGGGGTCGTTCTTCTGACATTCGTCCATGTCGCGCAGAAAGTGAACGCAGAGGTGGCCGTCAAAACCGTTGTTGGAAATGCTGCCGCTTAAGTGGGGGACGTTGTGGGTGCTGGCCAGCGTCCATACGCCGCTGGGAAGCTGAACGTATACCGGCTTGGGCGTCCAGGTGTTCTTGTTGCCGAAGGCCTTGTACATGATCTGCGTGTCCGTCTCGGTGAGAGGTTCGCTGTCGCAGTGGCGGCCCAGACTGTAGACCTTCAGCGTCCATTGCAGATTGGTGGCCGGATCAAAAACGATCAGCTTGTTTCCGTTTTTCAGGGAGGGCTTCACGTCGTTGTACCAGTGCAGAAGCTTGACGCTGCTGACACTGGGGCCGTTGGCCTTGCCGGTGCTGTCGTCGATGGTCGGGATGTTGTCACTCGGATCCGCTTCTTTGGCGCTGCCGCTGTAGAGCAGCTTCAGCGTGGCACTTCCGGCAACACCGTCCGCCGTGAGCCCGTTGCGTTTCTGGAACTGGGTGACGGCCATCTGGGTCAGCGCGCCGTAGGAACCGTCGGCGCTGACGTTGTAGCCTAGCGCTTTGAGCGCCTGCTGCATTTTCTTCACCTCGGAGCCGGTGGAACCATAGCTCAAGGTGCCTTCGGCATAGGTCTGATCGGAAGAAGAGTCAGAGGAAGAATTGCCCGAGCCGCTGTTTGACGTGCTGCCGGACGTGGCGGACATCAGCACCGCATGGGTGCGGGAACCGACCAGACCGTCGGCGGTCAGCCCGTTCTGTCGCTGGAAAGCCTTGACCGCAGCCATGGAGCCGGTGCCGTAAACGCCGTCCACACTGCCGGTGTAGAAGCCGAGGTCTTTTAACTTCTGCTGGACGGAGATGACGTCCGTCCCGGTGTAGCCCTTGCGCAGGGTGCGGGTAAAGCCGGACGCAGAGCTGGAGGAGGAAGAACTGGACGAGGAGGAATTGTCCCCGGAAATGCCGCTGTTCACCTGAGAATAGAGCAGCTGCTGGGTCTTGGTGCCCGCAAGGCCGTCGGCGGTCAGGCCGTTGGCCCGCTGAAACTGAATGACGGCCGCCCTGGTGCCGCTGCCGAATTTCCCGTCCACGCCGCCGGTGTAGAACCCCAGCAGCTTCAGGGCGTTCTGCAACTGGGTGACTTTGCTGCCACTGTCGCCGGATTGCAGGGTATTGGGATTCGTAGCGGTGTAGTTCCCGGAAGAAGTGCCGCTGGAAACGCCGCTGTTAACGGCATAGAGCTGCGCCAGCGTCTTCACGCCGGCCTTGCCGTCGGCGGTGAGGCCGTTGGCCTGCTGATAGGCTTTGACGGCCTGCTCGGTGCCTTTGCCGAATTTGCCGTCCGCCCCCTTGGTGTCGTAGCCCAGCGCGATCAACGCCTGCTGCAGCTGCAGAACTGCCGTGCCGCGGGAGCCAAGCTTCAAAGTGGTGGAAGCGGCCAGACCGGGCAGGGAAGCGGTCAAAAGAACGCAGGTCAGCAGCGCGGCGCAAAAACGCCGGTGTCTCCGAACTGAATGCATGTGTTTCATCCTCCTTTGGTACCCGCGAAAAGGCCCATCGGCGGCGGGCATAAATTTAGTATAGTCATTTGTTTCGAAAAATCAAATGATATTACGACTTTGTTACGAAAACGTAATATTTGCAGAGCAAAAGAAAAGTGAGATCCTGATTTCACAGGGGTTTCGCCATAAAGGCTGAAATGGTTGCAAATTGAGCCAAATATGCTATAATGAATGCGGTGGGCTGCGGCCCGAAAGATTCGCAACAGAATACACACCCGGTCGATCCATCAAGGAAAAGGAGGAAACTCACCCATGAAAAAGTTTCTTGCATTTCTCCTCGCTCTGACCATGCTGCTGGGCGTCGGTGCTCTGGCAGAAGAAGACGCGCCGCTGTTCCAGCAGGACGTGATGGTGCTCTTCACCAGTGACGTGCATTGCGGCATTGAGAGCAACTTCGGCTACGCCGGTCTGGCCATGGTGCGGGACGCGTACAAAAACGCTGGTTACCATGTGCTGCTGGTGGACAACGGCGACTCCATTCAGGGCGAACCGGTCGGGACCATGACCACCGGCGAGGCGAACATCAAGCTGATGAACGCCGTGGGCTACGATATCGCCACCATGGGCAACCATGAGTTCGACTACGGCATGGAGCGCTTCTTCGAACTGTCCAAGATGGCCAATTTCCCCTATGTTAGCTGCAACTTCAACAAGGGCGGCGAATTGCAGTTCGCTCCTTATGTCGTCAAGGAGTTCGACGGCGTGAAGATCGCCTTCGTGGGCATCAGCACTCCCAAGACCCTGACCTCCTCCACCCCCAAGTACTTCCAGGATGAAAACGGCAACTTCATCTACGGCTTCTTCGAGGACGAAACCGGCGAGGGCCTGTACAACGCGGTGCAGAAGGCCGTGGACGACGCCCGCGCCGAGGGCGCGACTTTCGTGGTGGCGCTGGCCCATCTGGGCAACGAGGACGAATGCCGTCCCTTCACCTATGCGGACGTGATCGCCAACACCACCGGCATCAACGCCCTGCTGGACGGCCACAGCCACGACACCTATCATGTGGAAATGCGCAACAAGGCCCGTGAAACCGTTCTGCGTCAGGGCTGCGGCACCAAGATGGAAGGCATCGGCTATTTGAAGATCGCTGCCAAGGACGGCGCGATGGAGGCCGGCGTCATGATGTGGAACAACGACGATTTCAACGCCACGCAGCTCTATCAGCTGGACACCGACGTGACCAAGGCCGTGGCCGAAGCCACCGAAACCCTGAACGTTAAGCTGGCGGAGGTGGTGGCCAAGACCGACGTGGAGCTGACCATCAACGATCCCGTGGCCAAGACCGAGGAAGGCAAGCCCGTCCGCATCATCCGCAACGCGGAGACCAATCTGGGCGACCTGTGCGCCGACGCGTACCGCTATGTTTCCGGCGCGGACATCGCCTTCGTCAACGGCGGCGGCATCCGTGTCAGCATCAAGGAGGGCGATATTACCCTGAACGACATCCTGAAGGTGCATCCCTTCGGCAATGCGCTGTGCGTGTGCGAGGCCACCGGCCAGCAGATTCTGGACGCGTTGGAGTTCGGCGCCAAGGACGTGCCCGGCGAATTTGGCGGCTTCCTGCAGGTGTCCGGCCTGACCTATGAGATCCACACCTATCTGCCCTCCACCGTCAAGATGGATGAAAAGCGGATGTTTGTGGGCGTGGAAGGCGAATACCGCGTGAAGAACGTCATGGTGGGCGGCGAACCGCTGGACCTGGAAAAGATCTACACGCTGGCTTCCCACAACTACATGCTGCAGGGTCAGGGCGACGGCTACACCATATTCGAGGACAACGTCTATACGCAGGAAAGCGTGATGCTGGACAATCAGGTGCTGATCACCTACATCACCGAAGGCCTGAACGGCGTGGTCGGCGCGGATTATGCCAACCCCTATGGTCAGGGCCGTATCGTAGCCGTCGAGTAAGCCGGCAGGGGCAGGGCTCCTGCACCCCGGACTGCGCTGGAAAAGCGCGGCGAAGGCTTCTTTGCAGGAAGGCCTCGAGGGCCTCGGCAAGCTGCAACGGTTCAACCAAAAGAAGGGCTGTCCCCACATGGGGGCAGTCCTTTTTGCATGAAAAAACGACCCCCGCGCGAGGGTCGTTGGCTTGTCAAAAAAGCTCGCCTGCGGCGATCTTTTTTGACAGAGACTGTCGGTACTGTTTGCGCCGAAGGCGCAAACTCCCCGCCCGACCGGGTGCTGCGCACGGCGAAGCCTTACGGGGCTATTTGCCGACCGCAGGTCAGCCGGTCGATACGAATACAGTCAGAGGGGCTGTGACCCCCCTCTGACAGCTCCCCCAAAGGAGTTTTTCGACAGTCTGACGCCCCCGCGCGGGGGTCGTGATGGGCTTTCATTTCCGGATTACAGAACGTGGGCGCACTCCTGATCGAAGCTGATAAAAGCGTCCTCGCCTACGGCGAACACCCGCTTGTTGATGGGGCAGTTATCGCTGATCTTCACCAGCGTATCCCCCACCCGCACATGGTAGTTCTGATAGCTGCCCATGAAGCAGCTCAGTTCCACCTTGCAGGGGAGCATTCCCGTTTCGCCGATGCGGATGGCTTCGGGGCGCAGGACGATCTCGCACTCTCGGCCCGCTTCGAACGCGCCGTCCGTGGCTACGAGGCATTCCCGACCGTCCACATCCACCACGCAGGCGTTGTCCCGCATTCCCTTCGAAACGCCCTTGAGGAAGTTGGCCTCGCCGATGAAGTCCGCCACAAACTCGTCCACCGGGTGGTAGTAGATATCCATGGGGCTGCCCATCTGCGCGATGACGCCTTTTTTCATGATGATGATCTGGTCGGAGATGGCCATGGCCTCGCTCTGGTCATGGGTGACGTAGATGGCCGTGATGCCCAGCTTTTGCTGGATGCGGCGAATTTCGGTGCGCATACTGACGCGGAGCTTTGCGTCCAGATTGGACAGCGGCTCGTCGAACAGCAGCACGCCGGGCTCTACCACCAGCGCCCGGGCCAGCGCCACACGCTGCTGCTGACCGCCGGAAAGCTGATTGGTCATGCGGCTCTCCATGCCGCCCATTTCCACCAGCTCCAGAATTTCCTTTACCCGGCGTTCGATCTCGGGCTTGGGCACCTTGCGCAGACGCAGACCGTAGGCCACGTTGTCGAACACGTTGTAGTGGGGGAACAGGGCGTAGCTTTGGAACACCATGGCGGTGTCGCGCTTGTTGGGGGTCAGGGCGTTGATGGGTTCGCCGCCCAGATAGATTTCGCCTTCATCCGGGCTTTCAAAGCCGGCCACCATACGCAGGGTGGTAGTCTTGCCGCAGCCAGAGGGACCCAGCAGGGTCACGAAGCTGCCCGGCTGAATATCCAGCGAAACATCGTGTACGGCGTAGAAGTCCTTGCCGGTCTTGGGATCCTTATAAATCTTGGAAATATGGTCAAGGCGAACGCCTTTGCTCTCTTTAGGCATTTTCGCTGTCCCCCTTTAGCTTTTTGCTGGTTCCGAAATGCTTGATGACGAAGTTCATCACCACGATGGACGCATAGACGATGGCGATCAGGATGGTGGCGTAAGCGCAGGCCACGCCGTACTTGCCCTTCTCGGCAAATTCGTTGATCTGAGTGGTGATAAGCAGGTATTGAGGCGTTACCAACAGGATGATGGCGCTGATGGCGGTGATGGAGCGCACGAAGGTGGTCACCAGACCGCTGAGGAAGCTGTCCTTGATGAGGGGCAGGGTGACGGAGGTGAAGACCTTGCCGCTGCCTGCGCCCAGATCGTAGGCGCTTTCCTCAATGGATTTGTCAATCTGCCGCAACGCCGAGATACCGCTGCGGGTGCCCACCGGCAGACTGCGCACGATGAACACGATGACCAGAATCGCGCCGGTGCCGTACAGGCCCTGCAGGAAGCCCGTCTTGAACACGCCGTTGGCAAAGCCACGGATGTAGCCCACGCCCAGCACCGTGCCGGGCACGGCCATGGCCAGCATACTGACGAACTCGATAAAGCCCTTGGAGTGGAATTTCTTCTTGACCACCAGATAGCTGATGATCATGGAAAACAGCGCCGTGATGGGCGAGGCGATCAGGCTGAGCACGAAGGAGTCCCGGAAGGCCTTCAGGCCGCTGTACTTGAACATGTACTGGAAGTGCTTCAGGGTGAGGGAGTAGTCACGGCCCCAAAGCTTGAACAGCGCGCCGAAGGGAATGCTGATATACATCAGCACCACAAAGGCGGAGAAAAGCCCGCACAGAATGGACAGGGGACGGGTCACGCTCTTGTCGGCGATGAGCATCCGTTCCCGGCTGGCCTTGCCGGTCAGGGTGGCGTAGGTGCGCTTTTCCAGATAGTACTTCTGAATCAGGAACAGTACCAGCGTCAGGCACAGCAGCACCACGGCCATGGCGCTGGCACCCGCCTTGTCGTAAGCGCCGGTGACCTGCAGGTAGATGGTGGTGGCCAGCGTGTCGTAGCTGCCGCCGATCATCATGGGGTTGGCGAAGTCGGCCACGGATTCGATGAACGTGACCAGAAACGCATTGCCCAGACCCGGCAGCATCAAGGGCAGCGTCACAGTGGTGAAGACCTTCCACCGGCTGGCCCCCATGTCCCGGCTGGCTTCTTCCAGCGACGGGTCGATGTTTTTCAGCAGACCCTTGAGCATCATGTAGCATACAGGGAAGAAGGTCAAAATCTGCACGATGGCGATGCCGTGCAGGCCGTAGATGTCGCTGTCATAGATGTGCAGCAGGCTGCGGGTGATGAGACCGCCGCGGCCGAAGAGCAGGATCATGCTCAGGCTCAGCACGAAGGGCGGGGAAACCACGGGCAGCATACTGACCACGTTGAAAAGCTTGCGCACGAAGCGGGAACGGATGTCTACATACACGTCCACGTAGGCGAACAGAAGCCCCAGCACCGTGGAGCCGATGCCCACGATGAAGCCCAAGCGGAGGGTATTGGTAAAGGCCGTGCGGAAGGTGCCCATTTCCAGCACCCGGCCGAACACGGACAGGGTCAGACCGTTGTCGCCCCAGATGCTGTCGATCAGCAGCATACTCAGGGGATAGAGGATAAATAAGGTCAGAAGAATGACGAGGATCACGATGGTAGTAATCAGAACGGGGTCGCCGAACAGCTTTTTGCGGTCCAGCTTCGCGCTTTGCGCCTTGAGCAATGGAGTCCCCCCTTTAGGAAGTACAGGCGGGAAAAACGCCTGAATACATCGGAATGCTTCGGAATACTAAGGAAGGGGCGGCGTGTGCCGCCCCTTCGCGCAAGAATGTGCGGGGTGAAATTACTCGGTCTTGAAACGATCGTCGGCGGCAGCGCCCAGAGCATTGAAGAAGTCCTCAACGTACTTGGAGGTGTTGGCCTTGGCGTCCGCAAAGTCGTACTTCATCACGTTGTCGGGATCCAGACCAAATTCGGCCGCTTCCTTGGGCTGCTCGGCGTTGTCGATCACCAGGAACTGATAGCTCTCGTTTTCCTTGGCGATGTTGACGCACTCGGGGCTCAGAGCGAACTCGATCCACAGCTTGGCGGCGTTCTGGTGCTTCGCGCCCTTGAAGATGGCGGTAGCGCCGATCTCAAAGCTGGTGCCGCTCTTGGGGATCACCAGAGAGATGTTGTCGTAGCCGTCCAGAATCTGGGTGATGCCGTCATGCAGGAAGCCGATGCCGATGGTGCATTCGCCGATGCCGACCTTTTTGGAGGGGCCGGAGCCGGACTTGGTGTACTGGGCAATGTTCTTGTCCAGTTCCACAAAGTACTTCATGGCTTCGTCATGGCCCTTCATCTGCACCATGGTGTTGATGACCAGCTTGGCGGTGCCGGCGGTGTTGGGGTTGGACATCCAGATCAGGCCCTTATATTCGGGCTTGAGCAGATCGTCCCAATCCTGAGGCGCTTCCAGACCCAGGCGCTGGAGTTCTTCCGTGTTGACCATGAAGCCCAAGATTCCCTTGTAGATGCCGTACCAGTAGCCGTCCGCGTCGCGGTACATGCTGTCCAGCAGGTGGGAGGCGTTCTTGGCTTCGTAGGCTTCCAGCAGACCCTTGGCAGCGGTCTCGTTGTAGGGGTCGGTGGTGCCGCCGAACCATACGTCGGCAGAGGGGTTGCCGTTTTCTTCTTCGATCTTGGCGGCCACTTCGCCGGTGGACAGGCGCTGGCGGTTCACCTTGATGCCGTACAGTTCTTCGAACTTGTCGCAGGCGGCGTTCAGGTAGGCTTCTTCGCAGCTGCCGTAAACGGTCAGCTCGCCCTCTTCCTTGGCGGCAGCGATCAGCGCTTCGTCAATGCCCTCGGCACCGGCAAAGCTGCACAGACCCAATACCATGGTCAGAGCCAGCAGAATGGCAAACAGCTTTTTCATGGATAGATACACGTCCTTTCCCAATGTTCCGATTTGATTTTTTCCGTACGTCTTATCGGTTTGAGTATCATAACACAATCGTTTGCATTTGTCAAATCAGCATCAAAATTTTCTGAAAAGGACAAAAGAAAGGCCGAGATGTCAATTTGCATCCCGGTTCTCTGATGGGGAAACCAAAGAAGTGCGTTTGCACTTTGAAAAAAGAACAATGCAGTGGAATGTTTTATGAACAAACCATCACCGGCGGCACAATAGAAGCAAAACCGTAACGGCTTTGGAGCCCTGTACCGACCAACCGGAAAAATACATGATTAGACCGGCGAGTCGCAGTCGACCTGCATGTCGCTCTGGGCTCCTGCACGCAGCTCGGGGGCAGGGACGCTGCACTTGGCATCCGCCGATCTTTTGATTCAACTGGCGGGAAACCACACTAAACCCGCGAGCCGCGAGACCTGTTGCCGAGCGGCGGTAAAACCTCGGCCAATCCGCATGTCCCCCTACGCTCCTGCGCGCAAAGCGCGCAGTCCGAAAGGGGCTCAGCCCCAAAAGAGGCGGGTCGCTCACCACAACGACCCGCCTCCGGCAAGGGAAAAGGAGGAATTGGGGGAAAAGCCGCTGCGGGCCTCCTCAAGCCTGCGCGGTGCGTGGAAGGAGAAGACCGCCGAGGGGGCGCCACAAACGGCTTTCCTTGAACGCAGATACAGCATACCAAAGGAATATGGATTTTGTGTGAACAAACCGTAAAAGAAGAACGAAACCGTTCAAAGACCAGAATGTGATTTGCTTAGTCTTGTACAATTTCAAATTCTTCCGGGGAAAAGAGGTAGTCATTTTCCGTATCATCGATAATCCTGTACCAACCATTCTCTATGGCAAGAACATCATAAATTTTCCCGTTGGTAAGAGAACAATCAGATTCACGAATATATTTGATTTTCATGTGGAAAATCATCTCGCTTCCAAACTGGAATCTTTTTCCATTTTAGAGAAATAGGAGTCAGTTCCCCTTCATCACCACGCCGCCCGCGCCGAAAAGAGAACGGAAAACGGAAAGCAGCTCTTCGCTGCCATCGCACCAGTAGCTTTCGTCTAAGAGAAAGGCAATGCCTTCGTCCTGAATTTTGACGGTGACGGGCACGGGGCCGGGGTGGGATTGACAGAGAGATTTGATTTCTTCCATGCGGGCGCGGGTATCCGCCAGCAGGTAAAGCTTCCGTTGGGACTGAGCCGCCAACTTCGGGGCGGAAAGGGGACGGGCGGGAGCGTCCGCCCTGCCCCGGGAGGTCGGGACGGCTTTTTCAGGCGCGGAGGCTTTGATGGCTGCGTTGGCGGCGTTCAGGGGGCGAACCGCGTCCACCAGCAGCTTGGGTTCTTCTTCTTCCCGGAAACTGAGCTTGCCGTCCACCACCACCAGACTGTCCGAGGAAAGCATGGACGCGTATTTTTCATAGACCTTGGGGAAAACCAGCCCTTCGATGGAGCCGGTCAGGTCCTCCAGAACCAGAAAGCCCATCATGGAGCCCTTTTTGGTGACCTTGCCCCGGCACTGGGTCAGGATGCCCGCCATGCTGACGGAAAGGCCGTCGTACTCCTGCCCCCGGCTCTCGCTGTCCGCGTCCTCCATGACCTGCGCAACGGTGGTGAAGCCGCTGCCCAGCAGGTCGCGCACCTCGTCCAGCGGGTGGCCGGTGATGTAAACGCCGGTCATTTCCTTCTCCATGCTGAGAAGCACCTTGCGGGGATGCTCCGGTAGGGAGGGGATCCGGAAGGGCGGCTGAGGCGCGCTGCCGCCGTCCGGCCCCGCCAGATCGAACAGGCTCAGCTGACCGGTCAGGTTCTGGCGCTTCTTCTGAGCGGCATCATCCATCAGCTGCTCGTAAACGCTGAGCAGCTCCGCCCGGTTATGCCCCAGCCCGTCCAGCGCCCCGGCCTTGATGAGGCTTTCCACCGTGCGCTTGTTCAGACTCTCGCCGCAGGCACGGCTGGCAAAATCGAAAATGTCGGTAAAGGGGCCGTGACTGCGCTCCTTTACGATCAGCTCCACTGCGCCCTGTCCCACGTTTTTCACGCCGCCCAGACCGAAACGGATACCGGGCGTACCCCGGCTGTCCCGGCCCACGCTGTATTTCCAGACGCTCTGGTTCACGTCCGGCGGCAGGATCGGGATGCCGTGGGCGCGGCAGTACTGGATGTAGCCCGCCGCCTTGGGCAGATTGTCCATGACGCTGTTCAGAATGGCGGCCATGAAGGGCACGGGATGATGCAGCTTGAGCCAGGCCGTCTGCACGGCGACCAGCCCGTAGGCCGCCGCGTGGCTCTTATTGAAGGCGTAGCTGGCAAAGGAGGACATTTCGTCGTAAATATGCTCGGCCACCTCCCGGGGCACGCCCCGGCGGACGCAGCCGTCGATGACCACGTTGCCGTTTTCGTCCACCATGCCGTCCACGAAATACTCCCGCTCCTTGGCCATCACGTCTTTTTTCTTCTTGGCCATGGCGCGGCGCATCAGGTCGCTGCGGCCCAGACTGTAGCCCGCCAGATCCCGCACGATCTGCATCACCTGCTCCTGATAGACCATGCAGCCGTAGGTCACTTCCAGAATGGGCTTGAGCAGGGGCGTTTCATAGTGGACGGTCTCCGGGTCGTTCTTGCCCGCAATGTAGCGGGGAATGGACTCCATGGGGCCGGGCCGGTAGAGGGAGATGGCGGCGATGATGTCCTCGAAGCAGGAGGGCTTCATGTTTTGCAGGAACAGGCGCATGCCGCCGGATTCCAGCTGGAACACGCCGTCGGTATCCCCGGCGGAAATCATGCGGTATACGCCGGGATCATCGGTGGGGATGTCCTCGGGCTTCCTGTCCGTCCCTTCCTGACGCATCATGTCCAGCGTATCCCGGATGACGGTCAGAGTACGCAGACCCAGAAAGTCCATTTTCAGAAGGCCCAGCCGTTCCAGCGTGCCCATGGGGTACTGGGTGGTGATGACGTTGTCGTTGGTCTGCAAAGGCACGTACTCGGTGACGGGCTTGGCGGTGATGAGCACGCCTGCCGCGTGGGTGCTGGCGTGGCGGGGCATTCCTTCCAATAAAAGGGAGGTGTCGTAGAGCTGGCGGACCTGCGGGTCGCTATGAACCAGCTCGGCCAGCTGAGGGCTGACCTCCAGCGCCTTGGAGAGGGTCATGTCCAGCGAGAAGGGGATGGCCTTGGCCACCTGATCTACGGCGGCGTAGCTCATGCCCATGACCCGGCCAACGTCCCGGATGACGGCCTTGGCCTTCATGGTGCCGAAGGTGATGATCTGGCTGACGTGGTCGCTGCCGTACTTCCGGGCCACATAGTCGATGACCTCCTGACGGCGCTCGTAGCAGAAGTCAATGTCCAGATCGGGCATACTGACCCGCTCCGGGTTCAGAAAACGCTCGAACAGCAGACTGTATTTCAGGGGATCCAGCATGGTGATGCGCAGGGTGTAGGCCACGATGCTGCCCGCGCCGCTGCCACGGCCTGGCCCTACCATGATGCCGTGGCTCTTGGCATAGTTGATGAAGTCCCATACGATGAGAAAGTAGTCCACATAGCCCATGTGGGAGATGACGGAAAGCTCATATTCCAGCCGCTGGCAGGGCTCAGAATCCGGGTCGGCATATTTGTCCGGGTACAGGGCCTTCAGCCCTTCGCCGCACAGGCGGCGGAGCATTTCCTCGGCGGTTTCGCCGGTGTCGATGGGGTAATGGGGCAGGTGCAGATGGCCGAAGTCGAAGGTGACCTGACAGCGCTGGGCGATCTTCTGGCTGTTTTCAATGGCCTCGGGGAAGTTGGGAAACACGGCGCGCATTTCCGCTTCGCTCTTGACATAGAGCTCCTCGGTGTTCATGCGCATCCGGCTTTCGTCCTGCAGGGTCTTGCCGGTCTGGATGCACAGAAGCACCTCCTGCGCCTTTGAATCTTCTCGGTTCAGATAGTGACAGTCGTTGGTGACCACCATGGGGATGCCCGTTTCCTGCGCGATGCGCACCAGCCGTGGCAGCACGGTCTTTTCCTCGGGAATGCCGTGATCCATCAGCTCGATGTAGTAATGATCCTTGCCGAAAAGCTCCTGCATTTGCAGGGCGTAAGCCTTCGCGTCGTCGTAGCGGCCCTCCAGCAGCATTTTGGGCAGGTCGCCGCTCAGACAGGCGGACAGGCAGATCAGGCCCTCGGTGTGCTGCTTCAGCAGTTCGTAGTCAATGCGTGGCTTATAATAGAAGCCCTCGGTGAAGCCGGCACTGACCAGCTTGATGAGGTTCTGATAGCCTGTGTTGTTTTCGCACAGGAGGATCATATGGCTGTATTCCCGGGCCGCGCCGCTTTTTTCAAAACGGTTGCGGCAGATATAGACCTCGCAGCCGATGACGGGGGTAATGCCCGCGTCCCGGCAGACGTTATAAAAATCCACCGCGCCGTACATCACGCCGTGGTCGGTGATGGCGGCGTGGGTAAAGCCCAGCTCTTTCAGGCGGCTGACCAGCGGGCCGATGCGGTTGGCGCCGTCCAGCAGACTGTATTCGGTATGCAGATGCAGATGGGCAAAGGCCATGAGCGTTCTCCTTTTCTTTCTTTTCCGGGTTTATTGTATCACCCGGAGACGGCTTCACACAACATTTTCAGGGAAAATGTCGGGAAAACGGAAATTTTCCTTGCCAAATGGGAAAAAGCGTGCTAAAATAGTCAAGCTGTTATGAATCCAAACATCCCGTTAGGAGGTGTAATGATGGGCAAGTTTTGCGAAGTGTGCGAAAAGGGCGCGATGAGCGGCCACAACGTCAGCCACTCGAACCGCAAGAGCAATCGCGTTTGGGCTCCCAACGTGCAGAATGTGCGCGTTCTGGTGAATGGTCAGCCGAAGCGGATGAACGTGTGTACCCGTTGCCTGCGCAGCGGTAATGTGCAGCGTGCGCTGCCCACGAAATCCAACGTGGAAGCCTGATGGGGTTCGAAATTGTGATAAAAAGACACCGCTTTTCCATACAGCTGGAAGAGCGGTCTTTTTATACTCCGATGGGGCAGCGCGGTAGGGATCCCAAAATGGTTCGGGGGGACTTTAAAGGCCGAGAATGGAAAAACAGCCGTAGACCGTGAAGACCTCGTCCGCCCATGGAGCGGCTTCGTTGTAAAGGGCTTGGGAGAACGCATCTTTTGAAGCAAGGGCTTTTCCCATCCGTGCCCATTCGCCGCGGGTGATTTCCGTCTCCCCAAAAGGGTCGTAGCCCGGGACACATTCTACAAGGGCTGTTTCAAACCCGACGGCCTGAAACAAGACAGGATCCTCTAAAAAGAGGGAATCCTTTTTCCAAAAGGTCTCGCCATCCCAGCGACCTTTGTAAAATTCGTAGTAGCAAGGACCTGTTCTTTCGTGATCGGTCACAAAGAAGCGCATATCCTTCTCCCATCAAAAAGCATCCCTGCGAAAGCAGCTCCGCAGGGATGTTGTTGATTGGCCTTAGTACAGCTTGGCTCCGGCAGGGATGTGATCGTCCACCATGAGCAGGTGGAGCTTTTCCTCGCCAGCTTCCTGATGGACGGCGGAGATCAGCATTCCGCAGGACTCGATGCCCATCATGGGACGGGGCGGCAGGTTGACGATGGCGATGCAGGTCTTGCCCACCAGCTCCTCCGGTTCGTAATAGGCATGAATGCCGCTGAGAATGGTGCGGTCGGTGCCGGTGCCGTCGTCCAGCGTAAACTGAAGCAGCTTCTTGGACTTCTTCACCGCTTCGCAGGCCTTGACCTTCACGGCGCGGAAGTCGCTCTTGGAGAAGGTCTCAAAGTCCACATAATCCTTGAACAGCGGCTCGATCTCCACCTTAGAGAAGTCGATAGGCTCGGCCGCGGTTTCCGCAGCGGGAGCCGCCGTCTCGGGAGCCTTTTCTTCTGCCGCCTTGGCGGAGGGAGCAGGCGTGCCGATGGGTTTCATGGTCGGGACGAAATCGTCCACTCACGACTTAATTCCATTTTGTAAGTTTTATCGCCTATAAATGGGCTTTTATTCAACCTCTTTACACCATTCCCACTTGTTTCGTGAAGGTAAAAATGAGGTTTGGTGTAAAAATTGGTGTAAATGGTGTATATCCTTATTTAGCTTTGAGGTTTATAGCATTGCTATCAGTCCTGTGTTTCATTCTACCACTTTCTCGTCATAAAGTAAAGAAAGCACACCCCGCATCTCTACGGCATATAAAGCGATTATAAGCTATCCTTTTTCCTGTGTTTGTTTTAAAGTTTTCATCTA
>URJB01000042.1 GCA_900548145.1 uncultured Eubacteriales bacterium
ACTACGGCAGTAGTCCCTGCGACGATTGAGTGGCAGCAGTGCCTCCTGCACCTCCGCTTTTGTTTTACCATCAAACGCCAAGGGAAGAAAGGGATGTTCTGATGAAGAGCTATTCCACGGTGATCTTTGATCTGGACGGAACGCTGCTGAATACGCTGGAGGATCTGACCAACGCCACCAATCAGGCGCTGCGGGAGTGCGGCTACCCGGAGCATACTATGGAGGACGTGAAGGGCTTCGTGGGCAATGGCATCGGGATGCTGATCCGCCGGGCGCTGCCGCCGGAATGCGACGCGGATCCGGAGGCCTACGAAATGACGCTGCAGGCCTTCAAGCGGTACTACTTTCTCCACAATAACGATACCACCGCGCCCTATCCGGGCATTCCCGAGCTGATCGACGCGCTGCAGGAAAAGGGCCTCAAGCTGGCGGTAGTCTCCAACAAGAACGACCCCAACGTCAAAGCCCTGTGCCAGTATTATTTCCCCAGCATTCCGCTGGCCGTGGGCGAGCGGGAGGGCATCCGCCGCAAGCCGGAGCCGGACACGGTGCTGCATGTGATGAAGGAATTTGGCAGCGCCAAGTGTCACACTCTCTATGTGGGCGACAGCGACGTGGATGTGCAGACGGCCCGCAACGCGGGCGTGGACTGTGCCGCCGTGCTGTGGGGCTTCCGCTCGGAGGAACACTTGAAGAACGCCGGGGCCAGGCATCTGTTCCGCAGCCCCAAGGAGCTGTGCGACTGGATCCTGTCTCATCAGGCGGAATGAGCATACCATAAGGGGATGTGGGGCGAATGAAATTTTCGCCTGATGTAATGGGGTGTGATAAAAAAGAAATTACCAACGCCGCTGACGAATGGTGCGGAGTGGTCCTACGTCCGCTGCACCAGCACACGGTAAAGCTCGCCGTTCCGGCCCCGAACCGGCTGATAGGGCCGGGAGTCATCCCGGGGCGGTGCGCCCCGCATGGCGTAGGCTACTCGACAGACCCGGCTGTCTTTGATCTGACGACCGATCCACAGCCCGTCCCCCTGCCGGGACACCCGCACGAACCGCCAGCCCGGCCAGTCGAAGGGCGCGTCCGGCGGGCATTTGACAAAATACTCCCGAAGCGATCGAAACGCTTTCGGCCATTCCAGATTGGGAAGCCGTCCCACGGGTACGCCCGCGCGGGACGGCTTTTTTTCGTTGGTCGGCTCCGGCTGCGGGGGAGGTACGGCGGAAGTCGGCGCAACGCTGTCCTGCCGGGGAGACGGCGCGGCTTTCACGGGCCGCTCCATGGCCTGCACGTAGGGCGCGGGATCCAGCGCCGGGAGAAAAATTTCCCGCGGAAGGGATTTTTCAGCTGGCGCGGGAATGGGCTTGGAGGACGCATCAGGCGCGAAAACCGGCGCTTGGGCGGCTGTTGGCGTGCGACTCTCCAATGTTTCCTTGCGCTGGACGGGAGCGTCCGTCGGTTTCGGTTCGACCGGCTGACGGCGTTTGACCGCCGCCCGTGCCAGCTTGTCGCACAGGGACAGACTGGCGTTTTTCGCGTCCAGCAAGCTCCCGGCGCTGGTCTCGGTGCACAGGCCGATGAGCAGGGGCCGGGGCGCGACGTTGTTTTCCACCACGATCAGCGCCTGCAGCCGTTCCGGCGCGTAAAGGCCGCCGGGAGCGGGACCCTCCAGAGAAGCTTCGCCCCGGGCGTTGGCGGCGCAGGTCCCCAGTTCCCGGGCTTCGCCGCCGCTGGAATACCAGAACGCCCGAATGCCCTCACCGGGCGCGCCTCGGACGTTCAGCTGTACCCATGCCTGTCCCCGTTCCCACTGCATTCGGGCAAAGCCGCTGACCCCCGTCCGCATGGAGCGCAGCAGCAGAAATTTTTGATGAAGTTCCGTCATGATCTCTTCCCCCTTTGGGGCAGACTATGCGTCCTGCAAGGTGCTTTATGCCGCACCCTTCCGTCCGCCGCGCATAGGCTGGCAATGGAACGCCGCTTTTTTCGGCGTGCCTGACCTTTGAATTTCAGGAGGAAGAGATTCCATGAATGATCTGCATTTTCAGCCCGTCGGCGCGGGAATGGGAGAGGGCGCGGCCGTCCGTATCGGCCGCTGCGCCGAGGAAACGCCCGCCGGGGAGACCCATCTTTATTTTGAACCCTGCGAATCCATCAAAAGCGTCCGAATCACCGAAACATTGCCCGACAGCGAAGGCAGGATGCTGGACGTGGCTATGACCCTGCAGAATGTGTGCCCGGGGCGGCGGGTCTTCGTGGGCCTGAGCGCCCACGAGGTGGTGGAAGGAGGTGCGGAGGAGCTGCGCGGATTTCGCGCCCTTACCCTGCCCGCCCACCACGACGGCGCTGCTCACGCCGTGGACGCCCCGCCCATTCGGTTCATTCTGCCCGAAGAAGGGAGCCATCCCGGACGGCCCCGGCATTTCGTCCTGAGGGCCTACGCTCACTACGCGGATCAGGCGGGATGTGAGGCTCCGTGATTCCCGTTCGAAAATTGATTCAGGTGTTTCACTCCATGCTGGGCTGGCCCTATGTCACTCCCGGCACCAGCAACGCCAAGGGGATCGACTGCTCCGGGGCGTTTGTGTACGCCTACCGCCAGTTTGGGGAGCGTATCTACCACGGCTCCAACCGGATCGCCCGCATCTACTGCCGGGAGATGAAGCGTGTGACCGCCTCCACTAGGCTGGAACCTGGCATGGCGATTTTCAAAAGCCGCTCCGACCTGAGCCGGATGAAGGGCGAATACAAGCCCGGCGGCGCGTATTACGACCCGAATCTGACGGAGGATTTCTACCATATCGGGCTGGTGGTCAGCGTAGAGCCGCTTCAGATCATCAACGCCACCCCGCCCAAGGTGCGGATCGACGACCGGCTGTCCCGCTGGCAGTGGGCCGGGTATCTGAAAGCCGTCGATTACTCCCCCGCTGACCCGGAGACGGGCGAGACCTGCGCACAGGTAACGGCGGAAAGCGGCAGCACGGTGAATCTCCGCAAAAAGCCCTCGCTGAAAGCGGCGGTTCTGGCCAAGGTGCCGCTGGGCCAGCGGGTCGCCGTCCGGGAAAAGACCAACATGGAATGGTGGAAGGTGGCCTATCTGCAATTTACCGGCTATATGATGCGCAAATTTCTGAAAACCGAGGAAGGGGAAAATTCCTGAAAAAGGGGGTGAAAAAAGGGGAGGCGCATTTCTGCACCTCCCTTTTTCAGTAGCCCGCCTTAAGCAGCGATTTTCTTTTCTTTTTTGAAATGGCCGGAGAATTTCTCCCAGCGCTTGCGGCGCTTTTCCTTGATGGCCAGCCGGTCGCCCAGATCGCGGGCGCCGACGCCGTAGACCAGATACAGGATTAAGCCGCTGACGATCATGATGAACACCGTCGACGCACAGCGGCGGCCGGAGGCGTTCACGTTGTAGCCATCCCGGCCTTCCTCGGCGCACATGTTCTGGATGACCATGGCGTAGCTCTTGCCGTAGCTGGAATGGAAGGTGGCGCTCATGTCGTACTCGGTGAACAGGGCGTTGAAGTTCAGCGCGAATACCGCCAGTACGCTGGGCAGCACGATAGGCAGCTTGACTCTCAGGAAAGTGACCAGCGGACTGGCCCCCAGATTCCGGGCCGCGTCCTCCAGCTCCTCGTCGATGGCGTAGAAGGCCGCCTTAATCATGCGCAGGGCGAAGGGCAGCTTCACCACCGTGTAGGCCATGACGATCAGGAACCGCACGTTCTCCTTCCAGTACAGGTTGTTGTTGAACACATACCATACGCTGTCGGAGTTGAAATAGGTGCGGTAGGAATAGCAGATCAGAATGGTGGGCAGCAGCCACGGGAACAGCAGGCTGTATTCCAGCACCGTGGAACGCTTCTTGCCCTTGTTCTTGAAGATGTAGTTCACCGCCACTACCACGATGACGCAGGCCAGCGCCGCCGCGATGGCGGAAAGCACGAAACTGAGCCGGATGCCGCCCACCGTGTCCGCGTTGGCGAACAGGCCGGAAATGGAGCCTACGCGGGTCTTCAACTTGCCCCGGTTGGTCAGGAACTCGTAGTCCTGCTGGCCGAAGAAATTGATGAGCGTCCACTGGTTCATGTCCAGCGACTTGGCCCGGATGGCGGGGTAGTTCTGGAAAGAGAACAGCACGATCATGACCACGGGGGTCATGTAGATGAGGAACAGCACATAGGCGTAGATGTGCGCGATGACGTTCATCACCGGGTTCTGAATCTTCTGCTTCACCAGCTTGGCCTTGGTCTTGGACACGCTCAGGTAGTGGCCCTTGCGCTCGTAGGAGGACAGAGTGGTCAGCAGGATGATGGTGAACATGGCCAAAATGATGCTCAGCAGCGCGGCGCGGGCCTGAGGGAAGGCCTCGTCCGCCACGGAGGAACCGGCCAGACGGACGATCTCCGGGTTGATGGAGTCATAGCCCAGCAGGGTGGGGGCGCTCATGGCGCACAGGCCGGTAATGAAGGTCATGACCGTCAGGCTGAACAGGGTGGGGATCAGGGTGGGGAAAACTACCTTCATCAGCACCTTGAAGGGCTTCGCGCCCAGATTGCGGGCCGCTTCCACGGTGTTGTAGTCGATGCCGCGGATGGCGTTGCGCAGGAACAGCATATGGTTGGAGGTACAGGCGAAGGTCATGGTGAACAGCACCGCCCGGAACCCGGAGAACCAGTCCTTGTTGAAGCCCGGGATCACATTCGCCAGCCAGGTAGTCAGCATCCCGTTGGAATCATACAGGAACAGGTAGCCGGTCACCAGCGCCACGCCGGAGTAGATCAGCGTGGTCATGTAGCCCAGCCGCAGCACCTTCGCACCCTTGATGTCGAAGTACTCGGTCAGAAGCACGATACTGATGCCCACGAAGTTCACCGTGATGACCAGCGAAATGGCCAGCTTCAGGGAGTTCCATACATAGCTGGGCATGTTGCCCGCAAAGAAGAAGCGGATCACGGCCAGCGGGTCGGTCTTGCCGTCCGCACCCTTGACGGTGAAGATCTGCGTGATGGTGTT
Organism: uncultured Eubacteriales bacterium; assembly: GCA_900548145.1. Classification (GTDB taxonomy): domain Bacteria; phylum Bacillota; class Clostridia; order Christensenellales; family Aristaeellaceae; genus Limiplasma. Next base: position 5,017 of record URJB01000042.1, read on the forward strand.
CAGGCAGGGAAGCAGCATGAAGCCGAAGAACAGATACACGAAAAAGGCGATGCCGAAGACCTTCCAGATGTACTCCGGCTTCAGCCATGAGGCTTTCTTTGTCATGGTTCCGCCTCCTTACGCTTCGGCGGGCGCATCGTAGGACATGACGTCCGACGGATGGATGCCCACGGTGACGGTCTCGCCCGGCTCGTAGATGTTGATGCCGTCGTTCTTTTCGATGGCCTTGAGGATCTGTCCGTCCACGCGGATGTAGTACTTGATGTACAGGCCGTAGTATTCCCGGCTTTCGATCACGCCCTGCAGCTGCAGCTCATCGTCCGCCTTGGGGCGGTTCACCCGCAGACGCTCCAGACGGATGAAGTGGTGCTGATTTTCCGGCAGCTTCATTTCGCCGCAGATGGTCTCCTCCAGCCGGTTGATGTCGCCGATGAAGTTGCAGACGAACTCGGTCTTGGAGTGATTGTAAATTTCATTGGGCGTGCCGATCTGTTCAATGTAGCCCTTGTTGAACACGGCGATGCGGTCGGACAGGGTCAGGGCTTCCTCCTGATCGTGGGTGACGTAGATGGTGGTGATGCCGAAATCCCGCTGCATCTTTTTCAGCTCGTTGCGCAGCTGCACGCGCAGCTTGGCGTCCAGATTGGACAGGGGTTCATCCATGCAGATGATAGAGGGGCCCGTCACCAGCGCGCGGGCGATGGCCACGCGCTGCTGCTGGCCGCCGGAGAGCTGGCTGACGGCTTTTTTCAGCTGCTCGTCGGAAAGGTCTACCTTCCGGGCGATGTCCCGCACCTTCTGGTCGATCTCGGTCTTGCTCAATTTCTGAATTTTCAGGCCGAAGGCGATGTTGTCGTACACCGTCATGGAGGGGAACAGGGCGTAGCTCTGGAACACGATGCCGATATTCCGCTTTTCGATCGGCACCCGGGTAATGTCCTTGTCGTTGACGCTCACCGTGCCGCTGACCGGCTCGATGAAGCCGGTGATGGTGCGCAGTGTGGTGGTCTTGCCGCAGCCGGACGGGCCCAGGAAGGTGAAAAATTCGCCTTCCTTCACGTCCACGTTGATGTTGTGCAGCGCTTCAAAATCACCGAATTTGACGATAATGTCCTTCAGTTCGATCATGGGGAAAATCACTCCTTGATGCAGTTTGTAAAAAACGCAGGGAAAACCTTCCGCGGGCTTGGAATGTGGGAAAGGCTTTCCCTGCGTTTTTTGCGTAGATGGTCGTTGGGGGAACCCGCCGACGGCAGGTTCCCCCATTGGAACGGAATGATGATTCCGCTGCTTATTCAGCGGCCTTCTGGGTCAGAGTGTCCCACTGCAGGTTATCCCAGTCGGGTTCGGCGGGAGCCTGAGAAGCGTCGGCCCAGTAGAAGCCGAGGTTGGTCATGATGTTGGTCCACTCGGCGGAGTGAGCGGCCACATACTCGGCGTAGGTCATATCGGTGCCTTCGACCTTGGTCAGGGCGAAGTTCTTGATCTGGTAGATGGCGGGGATGTCTTCGCCGTAGATTTCCTTGGCGGCAACCTGGTTGCAGGGGAAGGAGTCGAACTCGTCGCTCCAGGCAGCCTGCACTTCCGCGGAGCCGAACCAGTCGGCGAAAGCGGTCACAGCCTTGGTTTCTTCCTCGGTGCGGCCTTCGCGGTTCAGAATGCCCAGATACTCGGCGATGTAGTAGGTGCCGTCGGCAATGTCCACCAGCGCCCAGTTTTCAGGCTCCATGGTGCCCTTCAGGGGATGATCGCTTTCAGAGGCGGCCTCGTCGATCTTGCCGTACAGAGAAGAAGAATAGAAGGAAGAAACCTGCACGTCGCCGCGGTTCAGGGGCGTGAAGCCGTACTTGTAGTCATCGCCGCCGCTCTTGCCGCCGGCGCAGTAGGCCCACAGGGTCTTCCAGCCTTCCACGGTGATGCCGCCGGCAGGGCTGGTGGGATCGGTGAAGGGGTACAGCATGGCGCTGTTGATGTTGGCGTTGGTGGTGCCGCCGACCTTGTTCTGACGGTACCAGGTGTAGCCGGAGTTCACCACGTCGGCCCAGTGGTCGAAGTGCAGCTCGGTGCCGTTGGTGCCCAGCTCGTCGTTGCGGTAGAGCATCAGCACGTTCTGGATGACCAGGCCGTAGGCCTTGCCGTCATACTTGTACTCGCCCACTTCTTCGGCCCAGTCGGGGTTCCAGTCCATGATGGACAGGTTCTCGTAGGTGCCGTTGATGACCTGAGACCAGCGGGTCTCGTTCAGGCCGAACAGGATGTCGCCGTCCTTGTTCTCATTGGCGGCCTGAATGGCGGCGGTGTCGCCGGAGATGACGGAGTTGTCGTCAATGCTGATGGTGAAGCCGGCGTTCTTGGCCTCGTTGATCAGCCAGTTGGTGCGCTCGGTGGAGTTGGAGTTGGAGTAGATGCGGATGGTATAGCCGGAGTAGTCTTCCGCAGAAGCAAAGCTGCACAGGCTCAGCACCATGACCAACGCCAGAACGATAGACAAAGTCTTTTTCATGGTATGGATGTTCCTCCTTTATTTTTCCAGGGAACTTTTTCTCGGTTCCGAATGGTGCCCCTATTATACCACATTGTAAAATCGGTGTAAAGTGACCCAAAAAGAATAAGACAAACGTTTGCGATAAATTTTCTTTTTCGCCCCGGACAGAAAAAGAATGGATAAACCGGCGGAGAAAAATCCGCCGCATCCTCCGGGCTTGCAAGCCCCCGGAGGATGCTTTATAATATATGATACGGGACTTTGTGTCCCGATCCCCCCTGAGCCGCTTCGGCTTTTGGAAGCGGTTCCCAAGGCAAGGAAGGATGGCTGCCTGATGCAAAAAAACCAAAACGTATTTCTGTTTTATGTGCGCGTGCTGCTGTATTGCCTCGTCGCACTGCTGATCCGGGCGGCGGCGCTGGCTCCGCTGGCGGCGCTGTTTGTTTTCCCGGCGGATTCCCTCTGGCGGTGGCTGTGGGTGATTTCCCCACTGATGGTGGTTTTTCTGGTGCTTCCGCTGCGGTTTTCCTTCGCGGACGCGCTGGTGCAGCGGCCCCGCACCCGGGATTTTTCCATCGACCGGGCGCTGAGCCTTCGCCAGTACGGCGAAAAGCTGGCGGAAAGCCTGCGCCATGCTTTGAGCGTGCTCAAATGGGTCATCCCGCTGGCCGGGCTGGGCGCCTGGGGTTATTATTTGAAGGAACAGTACACCGTCAAGGGCCTGCTGGACGGTCTGCGGGAGCTGGGCAAGAACGTCTCCGGCACGTGGTACGCGGTGGTGAATTTCTTCCGGGGACTGTTCGGCCATCTGCCGCTGGAAACGGTGGAGGGCTCCTATATGCAGGGCGTGTATACCGTATTGACGCTGGTGGGGCTGGGGCTGCTGATCCTGCTGTACGGCGCGGTGCGCAACAGCGCCACCCGCTACATTTGGGCCGTGGCCAACCATGAAGACCGCCCGGTGCGCCGGGAGATCCGCCGCCGCCTGCGGGGCCGCCGCATGGCGCAGCTGGGCACGGCGCTGTGCAATCTGCTGCTGTGCGTTCCCTTCCTGTGGCTCGCCGCTCTCCAGTTGAAGGATACGTTCCTGGAGCTGTGCCAGCAGCTGGTGCTGGCCATGTCGTGGAACGGCCGGCCGCAGATCAGCCCCGATGTGGTCAAGACCCTGCTGCCGCTGACGCTGACCTTCTTTTTGACCTATATGCCGCTGCTTCCGGCGCGGCGCATCCTGACCGCCGCCTTTGCCGTCCGGGAACCCCGTCACACTGCCCCTCGCAATGGACAGCCGGTGGAGGAAGACCCTACCCTGCCCAAGGCCATCGTGCCGGACTGGGTGCGGGCGGAAAATGAGGAAAACGGCGCTTCCGACCGAAGCGCGGACGCGTAAGCCATGCGGCTGGATCGTTATCTGGCCCAGAGCGGGGAACGAACCCGCAGCGAAGCAGCGCGGCTGCTGCGCTCCGGCGCGGTGCGGGTCAACGGCGAGCCGGTCCGGGACGGCGGCTTTCATCTGAAGCCCGACGACCGGGTGGAGCTGATGGGACAGGCCGTGGAGGAGAAGCGTTACCAATACCTGATGCTGCACAAGCCCGCCGGGCTGTTGACCGCCGCTCGGGACAGCCGGGCCCCCACGGTGATGCAGCTGTTGCCCGAAAGCTGCGCCCGGCGCAAGGTGCTGCCCGTGGGGCGGCTGGACAAGGACACCACGGGGCTGCTGCTTTTTACCAACGACGGCGAGCTGGCTCACCGGCTGCTGAGCCCAAAGCGTCACGTGTGGAAAACCTACGAGGCCACGGTGACGGGGCGGCTGACCGCTGCCGATGAAGAGGCCTTCGCCCGAGGTATTACCCTGTCGGACTTCACCGCTCTGCCCGCCCGGATGGAGATCCTCTCTGCCGGGGAGGACGAAAGCCGCGCCCGCGTGCAGGTGCGGGAGGGCAAGTTTCACCAGATCAAGCGGATGTTCGGGGCACTGGGCCACGAAGTGACGGCCTTGAGCCGCCTGACCTTCGGTGCGCTTCGGCTGCCTGCGGAGCTGCCGCCGGGGCAGTACCGGGAGCTGACCGAGGAAGAACTGTCCGCCCTGCGGGAAGAAGCGGGGCTGACCGAGCCGGAAAGGAACGAAGATGCCTGACCATTATTATACCCAAACGCCCACCAGCGCCCACAAGCCGGGGCAGGTGGACTTCCTCTGGCGGGGGGCGAAGCTCGTCTTTGAAACGGACAGCGGTGTTTTTTCCCGCACGGAGATCGACAAGGGGACGGAGATTTTGCTAAACGCCCTGCCGGAAGAGCTGACCGGCAGTCTGCTGGACATGGGCTGCGGCTACGGCGTGATCGGCGTGACGCTGGGCAAGCGCTATCCGGGCCTGTCGGTCGTGATGAGCGACGTAAACGAGCGGGCGGTGGAATTGAGCCGCCGCAACGCCCAGCGCAACGGCGTACCGGCCCGGGTCATGCAGAGCGACGGCTACGCGGATGTTCCCTTTCAGCGGATGGACTGGATCGTGCAGAATCCCCCCATCCGGGCGGGCAAAAGCGTGATCTACGCCATGTTCGCCGAGGGAGCCCGCCGTCTGGAACCAAGTGGCGAGCTGTGGCTGGTGATCCGCAAGCAGCAGGGTGCGGAGTCCGCCGTCCGCTATCTGAAGACACTGTTTGGCCGGGTGGAGGCCGCGACCAAAAAAGGCGGCTTCTGGGTGCTGCGCTGCAGACAGCCCGCGGAACGGCCCGACGAGGAATAGTATCCATTAGAAAAACAAAGGAGAAACTGGGACATGAAGTACGATCATTCTTTTTTTGACACGCCGGTGGATCGGATGGGAACCAACTGCGAAAAGTGGGACGCGCTGCGCCGCCGGGAGGGGAGCGATCTTCTGCCCATGTGGGTGGCGGATATGGACTTCCGCTGCGCAGACGAGATCGTTCAGGCGCTGACCGCCCGGGCGGCTCACCCAGTGTACGGCTACACCGAGCAGAGCGACGCGGCCATCGAGGCCATGCTGGGCTTCTTTCAGCGCCGCCACGGCCTGACGGTGACGGCGGAGCAGCAGCTCATGCTGCCCTGCGTGGTCTCGGGAATGCGGGCGTCGGTGCTGGCCCTGACCGAACCCGGAGACAAGGTGATCGTGCAGTCGCCGGTCTACGGCCCCTTCTACGCCAGCATCCGGGACGGCGGCCGCCAGCTGGCGGACTGCCCGCTGATCCGTCAGCCGGACGGCGGCTACCGCATGGATCTGGACGCGATTGAGTCCGCCTGCAAGGCCGGGGCCAAGGTGATGCTGCTGTGCAACCCCCACAACCCCGTGGGGTACGCGTGGTCGGAGGACGAGCTCCGCGCCCTGTGGAACGTGCTGGAACGCTACGGCGTGTGGCTGGTCTCCGATGAAATTCATGAGGACTTTGAGCTGAAAGGCAAGGTCACGCCCTTCCTGCGCATCGTGCAGGATAAAAACGCCCGGCTGCTGTCCATGACCAGCGCCAGCAAGACCTTCAATCTGGCCGGATTGCAGCAGGCGGTGCTGCTGACCCGCAATCAGGAGCTGAAAAAGCGGGTCGAGGAGCAGATGCACAGCACGGGCGTGACGCAGGGCAATATTTTCGCCATGACCGCCACGGAGGTGGCCTACGGCCAGTGCGACCCGTGGCTGGACGGAATGCTGGACTACCTGCGGGAGGCGGAGAACCTGCTGCGGCGGGAACTGAACGCCCGGCTGCCCGAAGCGGTGCTGGCCCCCATGAATGCCACCTATCTGGGCTGGCTGGATCTGCGGGCCTACGGCTTTACCACGGCGCAGCTGATGGAGCGCACCCACAAGGCGGGCGTTGCCTTCACTCCCGGCACCTTCTTCGGCGGCGAGGCGGGCGAAGGCTTCCTGCGCTTCAACTTCGCCTGCCCCCACAGCCAGACGCTGGAAGCCGTCAAGCGGCTGGAAAAAGCGCTGAAAGCCTGATTTTTGGATCACTGCGGAAACGGAGGAAGATTTTTATGAAGGACCTGAACCAGATCATTGACCAACTGCAGGACAAAATGAACGAACTGCTGGATCGCTGGCTGCGCATTCCCAGCGTCCGGGCGGAGGAAATCCCCGGCGCGCCTTTCGGCGAGGAGACCCGCAAAATGCTGACCGTGGCCCTGAACGACGCGAAGGCCATGGGCTTTGACGTGCGGGACTTCGACGGCTATGCCGGCGACGTGCGCATGGGCCCGGAGGGGCAGGATCCGCTGGGCATTCTGGCCCATCTGGACGTGGTGCCCGCCGGGGACGGCTGGGACACCGATCCCTTTGAGCCGGTGGTGAAGGACGGCCGCCTGTACGCCCGCGGCTCCGGGGACGACAAGGGCCCCGCCGTGGCGGCGCTGCTGGCCATGCTGGCCGTGAAGGAAGCGGGCACTCCCCTGAACCGGGAAGTCCGGCTGATCCTGGGCTGCAGCGAGGAAACCTCGTGGGACGACATGGCCTACTACAAGGCCCACTGCGATATGCCCCGCACGGGCTTTAGCCCCGATGCCAGCTATCCCATCATCAACACCGAAAAGGGAATGCTGCTGGTGAGCCTGCGGTCTCCCTATGAAAAGAACGGGCTGGTGCGCTCCATTCGAGTGGGCGAACGGCACAACGTGGTGCCCGGCGAAGCCAGCGCCGAGCTGAACGGCGGCGAAGAACTGGCCGCTAAGGCGCTGGAAGCGGCGAAGAAGCTGGGCTTCGAGGCGGATGCGGCTGTGAATGGCGATACCGTCCGGCTGCACACGCTGGGCGCGACGGGCCACGCGGCCTACCCCGAAGCGGCGAAGAACGCGCTGGGCGAGCTGCTGCTGATTTTGAAGGAGCTGGGCGTGACCGGCGGTCTGCGCACGCTGGCGGACACCGTGGGTATGGAATACGACGGCCTGAGCCTGGGCATCCGCTGTCAGGACGAAACCAGCGGCCCCCTGACCTGCAACCTGGGCATTCTGCATTACGATGAGGAAAACGGACTGTACGCCACGCTGGACATCCGCTACCCCATCCTGTGCGACCACAAGGCACTGAGCGCCGCCCTGACCGCCGCCGTGTCGGACGGCCTGACCGCCACCATCGACAGCCAGAAGGAGCCCCATCATGTGGCCCCCAATTCTAAGCTGATCCAGTGCCTGCTGGACGCTTATCACGAGGTGACGGGTCTGCCCCGGGAGTGCCTGTCCACCGGCGGAGGCACCTATGCCAAGTGTCTGGACGAGGGCGTGGCCTTCGGCTGCGTGTTCCCCGGCGAGGAAGAACTGGCCCATCAGGCCAACGAGTACATCACGCTGGACAGCATGATGAAGAACGTGCGCATCATCGCCCATGCCATCGAAAAACTGGCGGGCGAATAAGAGGACGAGCAGTCATAAAATACAATCTGCCGGTTATTTTTGCCGGCAGATTGTATTTTTATTTTTTTCGGCAGGATTCCTACGGAAGGGGTGGTACGCAAGTTGAATTTCATATATCGATATGGTATAATTTTTGCTAAGATATCGCTAAGATTTTGTCAGGTCTCATCCCTGACAGGCGAGGAGATGTTCAGGTAAGCAAGCGATGAAGCTTGCTTTGCAGGTGGAAAGGGAGCGGACGGTTCCATGGGGAAGAAGCGTAAGTGGCAGAAAAATCTTTTTATGAAGATGATTCTGGCCTTTATTTTTTGCATGGTGATGTTATTCGGCGCGGTGCAGGCGCTTGCGGACGATGCGGCTCCTGCGACGAATACTGCGACCGTGGAGTGCTATGCGCTGGTCAGTGGCGAATGGAAGCTGGTCACGGTGGAAGAAACCGCCCAGCAGATGGCCTCCGACAGCATAATGCGCTATTATATCACCGCGGATGAGTTGGAACAGATTTACGGTGAGTTCGGTTTCTCCGCCGCAAGCTACGCCGGGGAGCGCATCTTCCCCCATACGGACATGAACGATGCCAGCCTGATCTGGGCGGACGCGGCGCCGGTCATCGTGGACGGCCAGTGGCGCATTCCGCTGAGCTTCCGCAATCGCATTCTGCTGTTCTATCTGCCTGGAAACGTGCCCGGAAGCACCTCGTACTTCACCACATCGGTCAAATCGGACAACGCGGCGATGATTCAGGATAATAATTTCTACAGCGTGACCGTTTCCGACCCCTCCGGCATTGCGCCGGAGGAAAGCCGCGAATGGTATCAGCGCACGGGCACCGAGGTGAACGTTTCTCTGCCCCTTTCCGATACGGCCAGCTGGCATACGCTCAATAATCAGCGGCAGCAGGAGGTTACGCCGGATGAGACCCGCGAGGAGGACGGCAGGGTCTATTATCATTTTAACGCGATCAGCTATCCTATCAAGTTTACCAACGCCAGCGGGCAAATGGGCTATACAATCCAATACAACGCCAATACCGTGAAGGATTCCCTGTATACGCTGGGCAGCTTGACCCAAAGTCAGCAGAAGGTGGAGGCAGAAGGCTCTATCCTTGGCGGAGAAAGCTGGCAGGACGTGTGGAAACCCGGCGATCAGCTCATTCTGCGGGACGTGGACGAGAAAGACGCGCTGGTTTCGATCCCCGGCTCCACCAAAAATAAAAAATACTATTACCGCTTTGCGGGTTGGCGGGTAGGCACTTCCCCGTTGGTAGTGAATGCCGGGGAAGAACTGGTCCGCAGCGCCATTCTGTGCAACGAGCGCGACGGCGTGGTGAATCTTTATGCTCAGTGGGTGGCACTGGATAAAAACGAGCGAATCAATTCCGCAAATTTCTACATCAATTTGGCTTGCGAGATCGCCGACAACACCTCCAGCGGTTTCCAGCCCCAGCCGGAGGAAAAATTTACCCGCTGCATTTATACAGCTCCGGTATTGGGGGCGGATGATCTCCCCATCGTGGCGGGGCAGAAAAAGAATTACGTCCTGCTTGCTCCGCCGGATTCGGCAGCCACGGCTCACGATACGGACAAAACCATTCGCGCTATGAAAACCACGCCCTACAGCGGTGTGACCATCGGCCATTTTCCCTCAGACGAGGATGTGCTGGCGCATATCCGGGAAGGCGGCTATACTATTACGCTGGACGGCCAAACGCTCCCGTCGGAAATCATCACGTCGGATCACTTTACCGTCCGCTGGTACGTGGTCAAATATGAATCGTCGGACGGCTGGCATGTGGACGGCATTCTGGTGGCGAAGGAGGCCAAACTTCGCGTGACCAAAACCTTCTCCGGCGATAAGACGGCTGTGGAAGCGGTCAAAAACGGCGGCTATTCCATCCTTGTGACCCACGACCCGGAGCAGGAAAACGGAACCGTTACCGACTTTGAGCTGTGTCTGCAGCCCGCCGGACAGGAGACCCGGTCGGGGCAGACCGGCTATACGGAATATGACCCCTCCACGGATACATACACGTGGATCCTGAATGGGCACCCGCTGCGGGAGTATATCCTGTCGGAAAGGAAGTACCTGCCGGAGGGCGAATGGCACAACATCAACCGTTACCACGTCACCAGCGCCGCCGGTACGCCGTCCCGCTGGGAAGCTTACGACGCTGCGGAAAAGGTGAAGGTGGTGGCGGAGTCCTACGCCAACGACCTGCCCACCTCGGCCTACCAGACGGTAGCGTTCCAGAATATCTATACGCAAAGGCACATTCTGACGCTGTTCAAGATCGACGCGTTCACCCACGCACCCCTGCAGGGCGTGGAATTCACCCTGACCCGGACGGACGCAGCCCTGCAGCTGACCCGCAAGCCCGACACCAGCGAATACTGCGGCAACGGGGACTTTACGGAAGTGGTAGCGGATAACCGGGTGACGACCGACGCTGACGGCCATGTGTACCTGCATCTGGAAGCGGGCGACTACACCCTGACCGAAGTTTCCCCCGAGGGCTACATCAGCGCTTCTGCCATCTGCTTCACAGTAGAGGACGGCGGCGCAGTCAAGGCCCTGACCGATACCAATGGTCAGCCTGTCTCCGACGAATACGCCAGCCTGAGCGATACCTCGCTGATTACCCTTCGCAATACTTCCGAGCAGCTGTTCACCGTGACGGTAGAGGCGGATTGGGACGCGTCCACGCCTACCGGCCAGCAGGTGCCGGTAGAGGTAGAACTGTGGTGCGACGGCAGACCGCTGTATGCCGCCACTGGCGAAAGCTACAAGTGTGTGCTGGGGGAAAACGGCGGGACGTATACGTGGCAGGATCTTCCCCTGTACGTCAACGGCCATGTGGCCGCCTACACCCTGCGGGAAACCAGGATCGGCAGCGTTGCCTACGATGCGTCCATTCAGCCTAACGGCTATAATGACTACCTCGTTACCTTCGACGATGCGCTGTACCGCGAGACCGAGAACGACGAATATCAGAAGGACGCCGTCTGGACCGGTTCGGACGGAACGCTCCACTACGCGCGCCACGCGCTGCTGCGGGTGCATAACAGGCTGAAGCAGGTTCCCGACGAGGAAAAGATTGATATCAACGGCGTGAAGCGCTGGGTCGGCGACGACGAAGCCCAGCGGCCTGAATCCATCACCGTCTTCCTGTGCGAGGAGGGCAAGGAGGGCTTCATCGCCAGCACGGTCGTGAAGCCCAACGACGAGGGCCTCTGGCTGTATTCCTTCAACGACCTCCCGGAAATGCGGGACGGCCAGAAGATCCAGTACGTCCTTCGGGAAGCGCCTGTGGAGAAGTATGAGACCAAGGTGGAAGGCTATCACCTGGTGAACCAGTACATTACGCCGTCCCCGTCGCCCAGCACGACCCCGAGTCCCACGCCCGAACCGAGTGTAACCCCCAGTCCCACGCCTGAACCGAGCGTGACTCCAAGTCCTACGCCTACGGCCACGCCGAGTCCGACCCCGAGTCCCACGCCTACAGCGCCTTATACACCCCCGAAAACCGGGGATGAATCGCCGATGGCCCTGTGGCTGGCCTTGCTGGCCGCAAGCGCCGTCCTGCTGGGCTGGAGCCTGCGGAAGCGTAAGCACGGATAAGAAATTTCATTTTCAAAAAATCAAAGCCCGGACGGTTCTTCTGCCGTCCGGGTTTTCTGCTGCAAAAATGAAGAAGAATGGCAGGAGAGGCGCAGGTCTTTTCCATCTGCGCGGGCAGTGCTATTCCCCACCCTGCTGCCAGCAGGAGCAGCCCGGCCCGTAGTCCGGGCGGGAATGGGTCGTGACCAGAATCACATCGTCGCCGATGCGGCGTACATCCTCCCAAGGAATGACCAGCCCGCATTTTTCGCCGCGCAGGGATTGCAGAAAGGAAGTCTCCGACGGCACCACCAGCGCGGTAATGCGGCTGTCCTCCACGCTGAATTCCAGATCCATCACCTTGCCCAGCCGCCGGCCGTCCTGCACGTCGATCACCTCTTTGGTGCGAAGCTCCGACAGAGTCAACCGTCTGCCTCCTTTCTTACCCTGCGTTTATGGGGGAGTACTAACAGCCTATGCGCCGAAAAACGGAAATGTGCGCTTTATGCCAAAAGACCCCTCCCTGCCAGGAAAAGGCCGGACAGGGAGGAGCTCGTCAGCAGCGATTATGCGGCGTTTTTGGATTTTGAAATGTGACTTTTACGGCTTTTTCCGCTCCCGCAGGGCTTTCCAGTCCACCCGACCGTCGGGCAGAAAGGGGACGCCTTCCCCTTCCAGCAGGGCGCGGCGCAGTTCGGATTGCCCGCCGCCTGCAATGGAGCCGTCCGCCTTGACGACCCGGTGCCACGGAAGTTCCTCAGGGCAGCGGCGCATGGCCCAGCCCACCATCCGCGCCGCCCGGGGACGGCCCAGCATTTGGGCGATCTGGCCGTAGGACAGCGCCTGCCCCTTGGGGATTTGCGCCACAATGGCGTAAACCTGCTGAAAAAATCCGTTTTCCGCTTCGGAATTTGCTTTGCTTGCCATATTTTTACAATTCTAACTTTTTTATTTTGTCAGCCCGTCCAGATAGGCCCGCAGCCGGGCAACGTCGCCGTCAGCAAAGCAGTAGCCCGTCATGCCGGTGCTTTCCGCGCCCTGAACGTTGGCGGCGCTGTCGTCGATGAACAGGCATTCCTCCGGCTTCAGGCTGAATTTGTCGCACAGGCGCAGGAAAATGCGCGGGTCGGGCTTAATCATCCGTTCCTCGGCGGAGACCAGAATGCCGCTCAAGTATTCCGGGTGAGGCAGCTTGTACTCGTAGGTGCGGAAACGATGCCCCGCGTTGGACAGAATGTAGAGCCGATAGCCCCGGTCGTGCAGGTCTGCTACCAGCTGCTCCATGCCCGCCAGCGGGTAGAGCGTGTCCAAATGCCAGTCAGACAGAAGCTTCGGTACCAGCGCCCGCTCGGCTTCGTCCTCCAGCCGGGCCTGTGCCAGCGGAGCCAGTCCTTCCTCGGTCAGGTCGCCGCTGTCCAGCTTAATCCAGTCGGGGGAATCAAAAATGGCTGCCTTCAGCCGCAGCGCCTTTTCCCGGTCGCCCTGCGCGTAGCGCAGACAGGCGATCAGCGGCTCGTAGCGCAGAAGCACCATGCCCATATCAAAAACGATATTGCGAATCATTCCAATGCACTCCTTTCCCAGCAAATGATACCATATTTCCGGCGGATTGGGAAGGAATTTGACTTTCCCTGCCCGTGCATTATAATAAAGGCGCAGCCTTCCGAAAAAAAGAGGGCTGCGGAAAGGATGGAAGCGATGAACGCGAACAACGATTGGGAAAAGGCCAAACAGGCTGTAGACGACGCGATGGGCGCGGTGTATGACGCGCTGCACCATCTGAATGAAAAAGTGGACGAACTGATGCAGACCCCCGTAGTGGACGAAAAGAAGGACGAGGTTTGCCGCAAGGCCGAGGAGACCGTCCAGAACGTCAGCGCCGCTGTGGAGCAATTCGGCCAGAAGCTGAATGATACCCTGTCCAGCCCGGAATTTGCGGAACGGACGGAAAATCTGAAAAAACAGGCGGGTCAGGCGGTCAGCCAGACGGCGGACTATCTGGCTAAGGGCGCGGCACTGGTGGCGACCGGGCTGGACAAGGCCGTGCAGGCCTTGAAGGGCGCGCTGACCTCCAAGGAAGAAGCGTCCAAGGAAGACGCGCCGGAGGAATCCCACGACGCGGACGAGACCGGCGATTCGTCCTCCGAAAACTGACCCGAAAAGAGGAACCGAAGATGAAAATGAAAAAAATCTGTCTGGTGCTGGCGCTGCTTTGCTGCCTGTGCCTGATGAGCGCCTGCACGATGCATGTGGATCGCGATCCGTGGCCCTCTAACGAGCAGACCGCCGCGACGGCGCAGCCCACTGCCGACACGGCGCAGGATGCGGTCACGACAGACGCGCCGCAGACCGCCACGCCCGATCCCGCCGTTACGCCTCTGCCCACGGTCGACCCGAACGCCGATCCGGGCATGAACGGCTGACAAATCAAGGAGAAAGAACCTTGCTGAAGACCATCACCCCAGACGAAATGAAGCGTCTGGAAGAAAATTACATGAACCGCACCGGGACGAGCGCTCTCCAGCTGATGGAGAGCGCCGCCCGGCATGTGGCCGATGCGGCGGCGGAGCTGGCGGGCGAAGCCGGCGGAACGGTGCTGTGCCTGTGCGGCCCCGGCAGCAACGGCGGGGACGGTCTGGCGGCGATGCGCCTGCTGACTGCCAGCCGCCCGGAACTGCGGGCCGTGTGCTGGCTTTTGCCTGGCACGCTAAACGACGCGGCGGAGCATCAGCTGCGCCGTCTGCAGGCGGAAGCCCCCGCCGTGGAGGTCGTCCGCCTGACGGACGATCCGCTGCCGTCCCTGCCGGAAAATGTCTGCTGCTTTGTGGACAGCCTATTCGGCACGGGGCTGAGCCGCCCGCTGACCGGAACGGCGCTGGCGCTATGCGCCCTGATGAACGAGCACGAGCGGATTCCCACGCTGGCGGTGGACATTCCCTCCGGGCTGGACGGGACTACGGGCGTGATTCTGGGCTGTGCCGTCCGTGCCGACCGCACGGTGACGTTCCATCGCCCCAAGCCCGGCCTTTATCGGGGGTACGGGCTGGATTTTGCCGGGCAGGTGGACGTGGTCTCTATCGGCATTCCTTCGGACGAGGGAACTTCCGCCGGGTTTGACGTGCTGGAGCCATCAGACCTGCGCCGTCTGCTGCCGCCACGCCGCCATCTGAGCCACAAGGGAACCTATGGCCGGGTGGTGCTATTGGCCGGGAGCAAAGGCATGGCGGGAGCCGCCGCCATCAGCGCCGGCGCCGCCCTGCGGGCCGGAGCCGGGCTGGTCACGGTGGCCTGTCCCGACAACATCTGGCAGATCATTCAGACCTTATGCCCCTGCGCCACCTGTCTGCCCCTGCCGGAGGACGACCCAACGTCGGCGTTTCTGCTGCTGGAAAAGGCCCTGAATCAGGCGGACTGTCTGGGCATGGGCTGCGGGCTGGGGCAAGGCCCATGGGCGCAGGAGATGGTGAGACGTGTGCTGGGGTCTCTGCGCCGCCGGCAGGACAGCCGTCCCCTGCCTACCGTGGTGGACGCGGACGCGCTGAATCTGCTTTCTCATTCGGACGAGGGCTATGACCTATCTTCCTGCGTACTAACGCCCCATCCTGCCGAAGCGGCGCGGCTTCTGCGCTGCGAGGTATCGCAGGTCTTAGCCGATCAGGAAGCAGCGGCGCGCCAGCTGCGGCGGCAATACGGCGCGGCCATTGTTTTGAAAAATGCCGTCAGTCATCTGATCGCCAAGGAGGGCGAGGCCCTGAACGTGTTGGGCACGCCAGCCATGGCCAAGGGCGGCAGCGGCGATGCGCTGACCGGCGTTCTCTGTGCCCTGCTGGCGGGCCGTCAGGCCGGGGCCTACAGCATGACCGATCTGGAAGTCCTACAAGCCGCCTGCGGCCTTCACGGTTTAGCCGGTCTTGCCGCCGAAGCCCGTTACGGCCAGCTCTCCGTCCTCGCCACCGACTTGGGCAGGGGGTGACCCCCTGCACCCCGCACCGCGCCCAT
>URJB01000043.1 GCA_900548145.1 uncultured Eubacteriales bacterium
CGCGGCTCCGCCGCGCAGTCCGGGGTGCAGGGGCACTGCCCCTGCCTAGACGGAGAGCATGGAGCGGAAGAATTGGACGGCGGTTTGAAGGTTGGGGCCGGTGACGGTGCAGAGGCCGGATAGCGCTTCCTCGCCGGTGACTAAGAAAGGGGAGAAACGATAGACCTTGTCCCACGCGGCGGCGTAGAAACGGCTGTCCGTGATAAAGGGGCAAAGACAGGGCGCGATCACCGCCCGCTCGAATTGAATCTCAATGGCGGTCTCCAACGCGTCCCACGCTTCGCCGCTGGCCGCGCTCAAACGGCTGTGCTCGTACTCCACCTGCGTCTGGAAGCGCAGACCGGGGTCCTTCAGGCGGCGGCGCAGGCGCTGACGGAATCGGGCCGTCTTCTGGCCGGGGATCACCGTCTGCCGGAAGCAAAGCTCACCCCGCCGGGCCGGAGAGGCCGGTTCGCCGTAGGCCGCCAGATGGTAGACCGTCAGCTCCGAGAGGAAAAACTGATGAAAAACGGAACGGCCGTGCCAGCGGCAGCGCAACAGCGGGAAAAACAGGCCAGGATGCAGCATGATCGTCCGCTTGAAAAAGCCGGGCGTTTTGCGGCCGATGGCTTCCAGCATCTTCCGGCTGGCCGCGCAAAGCGACGCCTGCCGGGGCCGGCGGGTCAGCCTCGCACCGCCCTGTAAGAGCCGCGCTGCAGGGTCGTCCCCCGGCGCGACCTGCTCCGCTTCCACCTGCCCCATCAACAGGCCTTTTTCCGCCACGCCGATCAGGGCCAGCGGCACGTTCGCGGGCAGATAGCTTCGGAAGGACTCCATCGTGGCGTAGCCGCCATAGTCCAGCACAAAGCAGGGCTTGATGTTCAGCTTTTGCAAATAGTCCGCCATGGCCCGGGCTCCCTCCGCCCCGCTGAGACCGTCCATGCTCAGGGCCAGAAACAGGTCGCCCCCCGGACGGTAGCCGTCCCGCAGCAGCTCTTCCAGCGCTTCCAATAAAGCCACTACATGGGCGCGGCTCATGGGCACGCTGAGAGGAATGTCCGGCACATTGGGCATGAACGGCGTGGCCTGCCCGTCGGGCACGTCCAGATGGCCGGTGAAGATCAGCGGGTCGGTGACGCTGGCTCCCTGCAGGTGCAGCAGAACGCTCCCCTTGGGAAAGCGCTCCTGTTCGGTTTTGGAAAAAACCAGCGGGTAGCATTCCCGCAGCACCCCCATGGCTTCTTCGGCCTTCTGCTCGTCGTAGCCGCCGTAGGCGCTCAGACGGCACAGGGCTTCCCGGGCGCGGTCGTAGTTCAGGGGGGCCAAAAATTCGCTCATGGCGTACCTCCGGGGACAAAGAAAAATCGTCGAGTAGAAATAGAAAAAGGAAGGGAAATCCCCTCACTTTTTCAAAAGAGCTTTACAGTTTTCGGTTCATGATGGAGACGATCAGGCTGCTGTCGGAGAAGGTCTTGGCCAGCACGCTTTGATCGGCCAGCGTGCGGAAGTTTTCGAGGGGGATGACGCTCTCCATCAGGGGCAGCACGGTGAAGCAGACGTAGCACAGCAGCACGCCCACCAGAAAGCCGAACGCGCCGCCAGCCAGCCAGTCCAGATGCTTGAGCACCGGGAAGCGGAACACGGCCCGCACCAGATTGATGAGGATATGCACCACGATAAAGCAGACAAGGAAGCACAAAAGGAAGCACAACACGTTGATGGACACGCTGAGGATGGTCTGGTTGACATAATCGCCTACGTTGCTGGCCAGATTGCCCAGAGGGCTGAAGACCTGCGCTGACAGGTTGTGCTGCAGAAGGGTGCCGATAGGCTCGGGCAAATTGGCCTTCTGCACCACCTGCGCAATCGCGTCCCCGGCCAGCCCGCTGACCGCCTGACTGCTCAAATCCAGATCGCCCAACAGGCTCTGGGAGTCGGTATAGGTGGAGATCATGCGGGTGATGTCGGTATTGGACGCGACTACGTCCGCCAGCCGGGGATAAAGCAGGAAGGAACCCACGATGGACAAAAGGCTTCCGCCAAGGCTCAGCACCGACTGGATAAAACCCCGGTACAGGCCGAAAAGCACGCAGATCAAAATGATGGCAAGGGCCGCGAAATCAATGGGATTCAGGCTTCATTCCTCCTTTGAAAAGGGGCGGTCATACGCCGCTGACAAGATTGCCCCGGGGCAGGGTGAGCACGTAGACTTCTTCGCCGCAGGCCACGATGATGCGTCCATCGCTGAGGGTGTCCACCAGCTGAGTGGCCTGACTGTCAAGGGGCAGGTCGAAGGTGGTAAAACGGCTGTCGTTCAGTCCGGCCCGCAAAAGCTGAGTGGCGGACAGGGCGTAGATGGTGCGGTTCCAGACCGTCGCGCCGATGCAGCTGGCGGGCAGGCTGTAGCGCTTATCCACCGTGGAGCCGGAAATGAGCCGCAGCTCCCGGATATCGTAAATGCTGTCAGACTGGGAAGTGGGGCTGAAAAGCATCAGCGCGTTGCCGCGGTCGGGAATTTCATCGTCCAGAAGCCGCCAGCCGTATACCAGCACGCTCTGGGCGGTGTCCTCGGTGCCCCGATAGTTAAAGGCACGCATCTTGCGGGTGTTGATGACCCGCAGCACGCCGTTGTCGTAGAGCACCCGGTAGGTGATGTTCTCGCCCAGCGACACCTCGCCGGTATTCATCTTGCCCACCTCGAAGGTGTTGAGGATACTGTTGGCGGCGGTGCCGAACACGTCCAGCGCCAGCGTCCACATATACTCGCCGTTGGGGCCGTAGAAGCCCAAGTCCAGCAGGATCAGGTTTTTGTAAGCGTCGGCTTCCTCGTCCATGTGCGCGCCCGCCATGTCCTTTACCAGCAGACGGGGGGAATCGGTCTCGCCGACCACCGCGCCCAGATACTGCTTGCCGATGCGGCAGAACTGCACTTCCTCGCCCAGATTGTCGTTGTAGCTGGAATTGCCGTTCTGGTCCAGAATATACACGGTGGAGCCCACCCACGCGGCGATGTGCTCGCCGTCGCAGTCGAAGCCCGCGTTGGTTCCCAGCTGGAACGACCAGCGCACCGCGCCCGTGGCGCTCATGCAGTGGATGCTCATGCCGTCGTAGTACAGCACGTTATTGCCGAAGGCCTTGATGTTTTCATCGTAGGGACAGGGCAGCCTGGTAGCGGTAACGCCGGTGGTCTGCTGGCCCTGCACCAGGGACAGAATGCCCCACGTCAGAAGGCCCGCCGCGGCCAGCGCGGCGATCAGGATCAGCACCGCTTTGCGACGGCTCATTCTCGGTTTCACTCTCTGCATGACGGTAGCCTTTCTTCCGCCGCCTTCCCCCCAAAAAAACGAAAGGGCGGCGCGGTTTCTTGCAATCTTGAAAATCTCCATTGTTATTATATCCCTGCGCGGGAAAGGATGCAAGTGTTCGCCTTTCGGCGCTATCTGTGTTATACTGGGGAAGTCCTTTTGTTCCTTTTTATACGGAATCATTTTAAAAGAAAGAAGGATGGGATCATGTCCGAAAACCGCAAGGCCAAAGCCGAAGCATGGCAGGCCGTCAAGTTCACCCTTTTCTCCGCCAGCGCGGGCCTCATTCAGGTGGTCAGCTTCGAGCTTCTGTCCAAGGCGCTGAAGCTGCCCTACTGGGGCAGCTATCTGGCGGCGCTGTGCCTGAGCATCTTATGGAACTTCACCTTCAACCGCCGGTACACCTTCCGCAGCGACGCCAGCGTGCCCCGGGCCATGGGACTGGTGGCGCTGTTCTACGCGGTGTTCACCCCTCTGTCCACCTGGGGCGGCAGCGCCCTGACCAACGGGGGCTGGAACGAAGACCTGGTGCTGGTGCTCACCATGCTCCTCAATTTCGTTCTGGAATTTCTGTACCAGAAGTTCGTGGTCTACCGCAACCTGACCGACACCAACGATGTGGCCAAGCGGGCCATGGAAAAAGAGCAGGAAAAACAAAATAAAGCCTGCTGAAAGAAAGAAGCGAAGCAATGAAGCTGCCCAAGAACTGGAAAAAGATTCTCTCCATGGCGCTGTTTATCGTGCTGGTGGGCCTGCTGGGCTGGTACCTGTACCGCCACTGGGACGAGATGCGGGAGCTGCTGGCGCTGGATGGGCGCACGGTGACGCTGCTGATCCTGTTCGCCCTGTGCGGCTGCGTGATGAACTGCGTCTACCACCGCATTATTCTGAGCGTATACGATGTGCCGCTGGATCTGGTGGACTGGATGGGCGTGGTATTCGTCGCCAACGCCATCGCCTACGTGCTGCCCATGCGGGCCGACCTGATTTTTTCCGCCACGTACTACAAGCGGGCCAAGGGGCTGGCGTATGTGAAAAGCGTCAGCATGGCGGCGGGCAACGTGGTGTTCGGTGTGATGTTCGCCCTGCTGCAAATGCTGGCGGCGCTTCTGTGCGCGGGTCTTCTGAACGGGCAGTGGCCGCTTCTTCTGTGGGCGGTGCTGGCCGCGGGCATCCTGTGCGTGGCGGTGTTCCTGTGGCTGGCCCTGCGTCTGGAGGATCACCAGCCCGCCTTTGTGCAGAAGCACAAGCTGCTCCGGGACGTGATCACCGGCTTCAACGCCCTTTTGCGCAGCCGGAAAATGCTGCGGCAGCTGCTTCTTTGCCTCATCGTGAACAACGTATTCCAAATTCTGCTGTACATGGAGTGCTTCCGGGCGGTGGGCATGCCCTCGCCGTTTCATCAGGTGCTTCTGTACAACAGCCTGAGCTGGCTGAGCACGGTTCTGAGCATCGTTCCGGGCAACATCGGCCTGAAGGAGGCCGTGCTGGGCGTGGCCGCCAGCCAGATGGGAGCGCTGTTCCAGAGCGGCGTGGCCGCTTCACTGATGCAGCGGGTGGCGGTGATGATCGTCTATCTGGTGATGGGCCTTGCCTTCGCATGGCCCGTTTGGCGGCGCTATACCCGCGGAAAGAAGGAAGAGCTTTCCCATGAATGACGTTTTGCAGGAAAAAATCCGGCTGCTGCCGGAAAGCCCGGGCTGCTACATCATGAAAAGCGGCGGGGAGATCATCTACGTAGGCAAGGCCGTCAACCTGAAAAACCGGGTGCGGCAGTATTTCCACGGCAGCCATACCCCCAAGGTGGCGGCCATGGTCAGCCGGGTGGACGATTTCGACCTGATGCTGTGCCAGACCAATCTGGAAGCCCTGACGCTGGAATGCAACCTTATCAAGAAATACAAGCCCTTCTACAATATTCTTCTGAAGGACGACAAACACTATCCCTACCTGCGCATCGACTTTCACGAGCACTATCCCCGACTGACGCTGGCCCGTCGGATGGACAGCCGGGATGGCGCCAAGTACTTCGGGCCCTACATCGGGGCCACGACGGTGCGGCAGGTGATGGACGAGGTGCGGCGGTTCTTTCCCCTGCGCACCTGCAACCTGACCCTGCCCCTGAAAGCGCCCCGCCGGCCCTGTATGCACCATCAGGTGGGGGAATGCAAGGCCCCCTGCGCGGGGCTGATCTCCGAGGAAGAATACGCCGCCATCCTAAAGCGGGTGGTGGCCTTCCTCAACGGCGACAGCCGGGAGCTGGTGTATGAGTTGCAAAAGGAAATGATCGCCGCCAGTCAGCGGATGGAGTACGAGCGCGCCGCCGAGCTGCGGGACAAGCTCTACAGCATTCAGGGATTGATGGAGCGCCAGCACGCCATCCAGACCAAGGACGTGGAGCAGGACGTGCTGGCCGTGGCCATGAACCAGCAGGACGCCATGGTGCAGCTGACCCACATCCGGGGCGGCCGCATGGAGGAAGGCCGCTCCATCCTGATGGAGGGCTGCGGCGGCGAGGAACCGGCCCAGATCTTGAGCCAATTCCTGACCCAGTATTACGACGACGAGCATCTGATCCCCCGCAACGTGCTGGTGCAGACCCTTCCCGAGCCGGTGGAGGAGCTGGAGCAGTGGCTCCGGCTGCGCAAGGGCGGGGCGGTCACCCTGACCGTGCCCCAGCGGGGCGACAAGCTGGAGCTGGTGAAGCTGGCCCAAAAGAACGCCCAGAACGCGCTGGATCATCACTACCAAAGCGAGCAGGTCAAATACATGCGTACCACCCTGGCCATGAAGGAGCTGATGGAGGCCCTTCACCTGCCCAACCTGCCCCGGCGCATCGAGGGATACGATATTTCCAACACGCAGGGCATCCTGAGCGTGGCCAGCATGGTGGTGTTCGAGGGCGGTCTGCCCGCCAAGAAGGAATACCGTCACTTCCGCATCAAGACCGTGGAGGGGGCCAACGACTTCGCCTCCATGGCGGAGGTCATCGGGCGGCGCTTCACCCACGGCCTGCAGGAAAAGCACGAGCGGGAGGAGCAGGGCCTGCCCGGGCCGGGGGGACGGTTCTCCACCCTGCCGGACGTGGTGCTGATCGACGGCGGCCCGGAACAGCTTCTGTTCGCCCACCGGGCCATGGAGGAAGCCGGAGCCAGTGTGCCCATGTTCGGCCTGGCCAAGCGCTTTGAGGAAATTTACCTGCCCGGCAAGCCCGACCCCATCGTGCTGGACCGGCGCTCCAACGCCCTGCATCTGGTGCAGTACGTCCGCGACGAGGCTCACCGCTTCGGCATCACCCATCACCGGGCCCTGCGCGGCAAAAACAGCATCCAGAGCGAGCTGAGTTCCATCGAGGGCATCGGCCCCAAGCGCCAGACGGAGCTGATCCGCCATTTCAAGAGCGTGAAGGCCATCTTCAACGCCACGGAGGACGAGCTTTGTCAGGTGGAAGGCATCAGCAAGGAAATGGCCCGCCGCATTCTGGAACACGGGCGGCCCAAAATCGAAGAATAACGAATAAAACGGGAAAGGGCGTGTCCCCTGCCCCGATGCAAAGGAGAAAATCATTTCATGAAAGCAGCGGTATTCTACGGAAAAGGCGACATTCGGGTAGACGAGCACTATCCCATGCCGGCGGTGGGGCCGGAGTCGGTGCTGATCCAGGTCAAGGCCTGCGGCGTATGCGGTACGGACGTGCATATCTATGGCGGCGCGCAGGGCGCGACGGAATGCAACCCGCCGGTGATTCTGGGGCATGAGTTCAGTGGCGTCGTCACGCAGGTGGGCAGCGCCGTCACCCGGGTGAAGGTAGGCGACCATGTGACTGTGAACCCCAACATTTCCTGCGACGCATGCGACCAGTGCCGCCGGGGCAATCCCCACTTCTGCGACTCCATGGCCGCCACCGGCGTGAACTACGACGGCGGCTTTGCCGAATACTGCGCCGTGCTGGAGCGGCAGGTGTTCAAGGTGCCGGAGGGCGTGCCTTTTGAGGAAGCGGCTCTGTGCGAGCCGGTGGCCTGTGCCCTGCACGGCATCGACCTGTGCGGCATCAAGCCCGGCGACACGGTGATGATCATCGGCGGCGGCACCATCGGCATGATGATGCTGCAGCTGGCGCGGCTCAGCGGCGCGGTGCGGACTGTGGTGCTGGAACCCAACGAAAAGCGCTTCGATCTGGCCCGGAAGCTGGGGGCCGATCTGGTGCTGAATCCCCTGAAGGACGACGTGAAGGCGGAGCTTGCCCGAAACGGCTTTGACGACATCCGCGTCACCATCGAATGCGTAGGCCGGCCCGAAACGGTGCAGTACGCCATCGAATACGCGGGCAAGGCCGCCACGGCCATGATTTTCGGCCTGACCGACCCGGACTGCGCCATTCCCTATTACCCGTTCCAGGCCTTCAAGAAGGAGCTGACCATCAAGACCTCCTTCGTCAACCCGGACACTCAGGGCCGGGCGGCGGCGATCATCGCCTCCGGGCGGCTGAACCTGCATGACCTCATCAGCGACCGGGTGCCCCTGAGCGACATCGGCACGGCTTTCCTGCCCGGCCCCCGCAACGGTAAGACGGTCATTCTTCCCTGACTCTGATCCATTCTAGGAGGGCCCGACGAAAGTGCTGGGAATTTTGTATCTGCTGTTCTTTCTGGCGGGGGGCGTATTCCTGACAAGGATGCTGCTGCCCCGCCGCAAGCCCGTGCTGCGGGTCTATCTGGGCCTGAGTCTGGGCCTTTTCCTGATGATGTGGCTGCCGGTGCTGTGGGCTTACGCGGTGCGGTTTTCCTATACGGCCCACGCCCTAGCGGCAGGTTCGCTGGCTGCCCTGTGCGTCCTTGGCTGGCTCTGCCGGGACAAAGCCGCCCCCGCGCCTATGGACGAGCGGCAGAAAAAGCTTCTGCTGGCGCTGGCCGTGATGGTGATCCCGCTGGGCGCAGTCAGCGGGTATCTGCAATATACCCACTCCATCCGGCTGGCCGCCGACGGCTCCTATCACGTGGGGCAGAGCACCTACGGCGACCTGAGCCTGCATCTGGCCATCTGCACCAGCATCGTCAACGCCAAGTTCCCGCTGGAAAACAGCCTGATGCTTGGGGCCACCATGGCCTATCCCTATCTGTCGGACTCGGTGGCGTCCACGTTCTACCTGTTCGGGATGCCGCTGAATACGTCGATGGCCTTCACCGGCACCCTGATGATGCTGCTGACCTACACCGGCTACGGCCTGCTGGCCGACCAGCTGTGCCGGAAGAAGGGCGCGCGCTGGCTGGCGTTCTTCCTGCTGTTCTTAAACGGCGGGCTGGGCTTCTTCTTCACCCTGTCCGGTCGGGTGGAGGACGGGGCGGTCACCACCTTCTGGGATAATCTGCGCACGGTGATGCAGGGCTACTACAAGACCCCCACCAATCAGCCCGACCCCAACAACCTGCGCTGGTCCAATATCGTGGTGGATCTGCTGATCCCCCAGCGGGGACTGCTGGGCGGCTGGACCATGCTGATGCCCTGCCTGAATCTGCTGCTCCCGCCCCTGTGCCGGGGCGAAAAGCACGAGACCCGGGCGCTGGTGATTCTGGGGATCATGGCGGGCGGGCTGCCCCTTCTGCACACCCACAGCTATCTGGCGCTGGTGCTTTTGTCGCTGGGAAGCTGCGCCTATTCCGTGTTCCGGGACGGCGAAAAGGCGGGCCGCTGGAAACGGTTCCGCCCGTGGGTTCTGTACGGGGCCATTGCCGCAGCCCTGTCCCTGCCCCAGCTTTTGTGCTTCACCTTCGTGCAGGCAACGGAAAGCAATCACTTCCTGCGGTTCCAGTTCAACTGGTGCAACAACCGGGGCGGCAGAGGGCTGGTGGATCCCTATTTCTTCTTCTATATCAAGAACGTTGGCTTTCCCTATCTGCTGATCCTGCTGGCGCTGCTGAAGCGAAAGCCCAGAGAGCTGGAAGCCCCCGGCGCGGCGGAGGAAGCGGCGGCGGTACGCCAGTACCGGCTCATCGCCTGCGGCGCGTTCCTGATCTACGGCATTGCGGAGTTCATTCTCTTTCAGCCCAACGAATACGACAACAATAAGCTGCTGTATGTGTGGTTCGCCCTGTGCCTGCCCATGGCGGCGGATTATGCCGTCGAAATCTGGGAGCGGCTGAAGGGGCTGGCCGGGCGGCGGGTCATCGCAGGGCTGTTTCTGTTTTGCTGCTTCTTCGGCCCGGCACTGACCCTGGCCCGGGAATGGATCAGCGACTATCAGGCCTACAGCCGGTCGGACGTAGAAACGGCGGAATTCATCAAGGAAAATACCCCGGAACACTCGGTATGGCTCACCGGCAACGAGCATCTGAATCCGGTCAGTTCGCTGGCGGGACGGACGATCCTGTGTTCCAGCGAATCGTACCTGTACTATCACGGCTTCGATACATGGCCCCGCCGGATGGAAATCGCCGCCTTCTTTGAAGACCCGGCGGAAAATCTGTCGCTTTTGAAGGAGTATCAGGTGGAATATCTCTACGTCAGCGCCTATGAACGCAGCGCCAGCTGGTTCGACCTGAACGAAAGCGCGCTGGAAGCGCTGTTCCCCGTGATCTACGAGGATGAGGGCGGCCAGCACCGTATTTTCCAAGTGCCGGAGGAATACCGCCAATGAACCGATTTTTGCGCTATTCGCAGGAAAAAGGGCGGAAGATCCGCATGATGCTGATGCTGAACGGCCAGCTTGCGCAGAAGACGGCGCTTGTGTTAAGCTATGACGAGCAGGCCGCCGTGCTGCAGCTCGGCCAGCGGAAGCAGCCCGTCACCGTGCCTCTTTCCGATATTTTGAGCTGCGACTACGCCCGGGGCGATTCGGGCGAGGAATGACGCGGCCTCTCGCCGCCTTCCCCAAAAAAGACAGAAAAGAGGGCGAAACAATGTTCCATAAAATCAAAGATTATCTGGAAAAACATCCCAAGCAGTACGAATTGCTGCGATATCTCATCGCCGGAGGGCTGACCACGGTGCTGAGCATGGTCATTTCCTATGGAATGGAGTTCCTGCTGGCCGCTCGGCCTGAACGCACGGCGGGCTTTTTACAGTGGGTGATCGACTGCATCAACGCCGCCACCGCCCGGCAGGTGATGATCGCCAATGCCGTCAGCTGGGTGATCGCCGTGCTGTTCGCCTTCTGGATCAACCGGAAGATGGTGTTTCAGGTGAAGGGCGGCACCGGCGCTTCCGTGCTGCGGGAGCTGGGAGAGTTCGCGCTGGGCCGGGTGCTGAGCTTCGCCCTGTTCGAGGAGGGCATGGCCTATCTGCTCAAGCTGATCGGCGTGAGCAATGTGGTCAACCGCATCATCGTGCTGGTCGTGGTGATGATCTTCAACTATGTGGTCAGCAAGTTCTGGGTATTCAAAGAAAAAAAGGAAGCAGCCTGACCAGCAGTCCGCAAATTCCATACGCCGCCGCCCCGTGAAGCAGCCTGCACGCCAGCAGCCTTCCGGGGCGGATGCTTTTGCCCAGAAACAGCAGGTTCTGCATCAGGATGCTCAGCCCGCCGAAGCTGCACAGGGCGCACAGCAGGGGCAGGTCAGGTGCGGCGGAAACGTCCAGCAGGGCATGGGCCCCGCCGCCGATCTCCAAAACGGCCCACAGAATGGCCGGAAATTCCGGGTGCGCCGCCGCCCAGCCCGGCAGCAGGGCCGAAAGTCCCTGCCGGAAAAGCGCCGCCAGAATGGAAAAAAGCATCATGGCCCCGCAGACCGCCAGCAGGGCCGGGCCCGCCTGCCGCAGGCTGTCGGGAAGGGCTGTCAGCAGGGAGACCGGCTCCGACTCCGGCAGCGTCTCTTTTTTCGGGCCGACCGGGTTCGTTGTCTGCGCCCTGGAAAACAGACGAATCAGCCCGGCCACAGCCAGCGCCCCCAGCCAGTGGGCGGTCAGCATCAGCCAGCCTCCCGCCGGGTTTGGCAGGCGGCCGCCCAGCGAGCCTACCAAAAACAAAGGGCTCATGACCCCCGTCGCCGCCGCTAAAGGCAGAAGCGCCCGTTCGGGCAGCTCGCCCCGCTCCCGCAGCCCCTCCAGCCGTTGGGCCGACGCGGGCGAACCCGCCAGCCAGCAGAAGCCCACCGTCATCCAGCGCCTCTCCCGCCCGCTCAGCCGGGCGGACAGGCCATTTAAGACCATCATGGGAAACAGCGCGGGCATGACGCTGCGCACAAATACCCCCGCCGCGCCGTTGACCGCGTTCAGCACCGTACCCGAATCCAGCAGCATCAGCGCCGCCAGCACAAAAAGCCACGCCATGAAACTTCCTCCTTTGCCAAGCGTACCGCCGCTTCGTCCCTGCCCGCGGCGTTTTTTCTGAAATTGCCGGATCTCGCTCCGTTTTTTCCGCCGAAGACCGTCTTTTTCAGGCCGCAAAACAGCTTATGCACCTTGATTTTCCGTCATTTCCGGCCCGCCGGGAGAATTTCGTTTCAAAAAGTTCACAGTTTATGCAACAAAACGTCACGTTGGTACGTCATACTATATGTGAGGTGATCGCATGGCAACGATTTTGATTTTTTCCGAAAACTGGCAGATCGCGCATAAGCTCTGCGATTCCTATGCAAAGGAAAAATACGACGCAAGATTATGCAGCGATCCTGACCAGATTTCCGCCGCCGCGGATGAAAACGGCGCGCCCCTGATGGTGATCGACGCGGCAATGAAATGGGTGGTCTGCCGTCCGATATTCGAGCGGTGCCGCCAGACGGGAAGCCCCATTCTGTTCGTCACCAGCGACCGGCGCATGAGCGACCATCTGCTGGCCCTGTATCCGGGCCGGTCGGACGTGGTGGTGACGCCCTTCAGCCGCAAGACGCTGGCGGAAAAGACCCGCATTCTGCTGGGCGGCGAAACGCCCGCCCGGGAGATCTCCGTGGACGAAACAGCGCAGGTGGCCCTGCTCAACGGCCGCCGGGTCGAGCTGACCGCCCAGGAAATGGCCCTTCTGCTGGCCCTGATGAATCAGCCCGACACCCCCGTCAGCCGGGAGCAGCTGCTGCGGGAGGCTTGGGGATACCAGAGCATGGGCGAGACCCGCACTGTGGACGTCCATGTACAGCGTCTGCGCAAAAAGCTGGGCGAAGACTGGATCGAAACCGTCTACAAGTGCGGCTACCGGCTCCGTCTGGCCTGAGACGGAAAACCCAAAACAGGAAATTATCAAACCCCCCGGTACGGCAGCGAAGAACCGTCGTGCCGGGGGTACTGTTAAAAAGGAAACCGTCTAAAAGAACGCAAAACCCGTTACCGGCAAAAATCAGCGCCGGGCCTCGAGAAAGCCCTTCCCGTGCTTTTCCCGCGGGAAGGGCTTTTCGGCGCCCGGCGTTCCCTTTTATGTTCTTTTCGGCGAACGGTTCTTCCTGCCGTTCCTTTACGCGCTTCGCTCCATGGAGAGTTTATCTGCGATCATGGCGATGAACTCGCCGTTGGTGGGCTTGTCCTCCGGGGTGCATACCCTGTATCCGAAGGCAGTGTTCAGAGTCTCGACCCGGCCCCGGTTCCATGCTACCTCAATGGCGTGGCGGATGGCCCGCTCCACCTTGCTGGCGGATGTGCCGAAATAACGGGCAATGCCGGGGTACAGCTCCTTCGTGATCCGATTGATAACATCGGGATCGGCCACCACCATTTTCACGGCCTGACGCAAGAACTGATAGCCTTTGATATGGGCCGGAATCCCCATGGTCAAAAACAGACTGCCCAGCCGCTCGTCCACATTTTGACGGCAGGGACTTTTTCGGAGATCGGAGGGCAAATTTTCCGCCGGAGCAGTTTTTCTGCCCGTCAGGCTGCGGATGTGGCACATCATATAACGCGGCTCAAAGGGCTTGACCATATAAAAGGCGGCCCCAAGCTCGATCGCCCGGGCAACAAAATCGTCCCGGCCCAGCGCGGACGCTACGATCACGCCGGGCTGGTGGGGCAGCTTACGAAGCTCCTCCAGCAGGGTGTAGCCATCCATTCGAGGCATGATCACATCGGTAATCAGGACGTCAAAGGTTTCCTCTTTCAACAGCCGCAGCGCATCAAAGCCGTTTCCGGCTTCGCGCACCAGCGCGATTTCCTCCTGCCTGCGCAGAAATTCTGCCATAGCGCTGCGGTTCTGAGACTGAGCATCAACGATCAAGATCCGGGTTTGTTCCATGGTGATTGCCTCCATTACTGAATGATATTCCTCCAGCCGAAATCAGCGCGGTTTTTCTTTCGGCATTGGTTCCTTTTTCGTTCTTTTTTGATAAGCGCTGTGTTTTTTCTGTTTCTCCATTGCCGGATTTTTTGACTGGCGGTCCACTTTGTGCTAAAATACAGGAGAAATTTCCCTTTTTCGGGAACTGACGTTTTGGATATAGCACGTTCGAATGCAAAATTCAATCTGCAGATTCCGAACGCTGTTTCTAAAACGACAAAACCCTCATATCTGGAGGCCGAAAAATGAACAGCGAGAATCCGAAATCCCGCCCAGAAATTGACATGGAAGGACTGCGAAGCCGTATCAAATCAGCCCTTTCCGCCCAGCGAATGACCGTTCAGAATCTGAGCGACGCCGCCGGAATCCCAAAAAGTACGCTGGATGGCTTTTTGAACCGGGGCACTACGCCAGCTTTCGACACGGTAGCGACCGTATGTGCCGTCTTATCCATCCCTGTGGATTCCATCACGGGCGCATCCGTCGCCGTCCAGTCCGAAGCGGCGGTAACGGGTAGTCAAAGTCAACTGGACGAGGTCAAAAGCAGCCATATCCGGGAACTGAACGCCCTAAATGAAATGCACCGTCAGGAAAAAGAATCCCTGCTGGAAACGCACAGGGTCGCCATGGAGACCCTGTGGCAGGCCCACGAAGCGGAAAACCTTGCCCGGGACAAACATATTGCGGAGATCAGCCGGGACCGCAGCGCTTGGCGGGTCATCGCCATTACGTCGATCGTCCTTCTCGTGCTGATCCTGTCCGTCTGGTTCATCTGGGATATTTCACACCCGGACACAGGGCTGATCCTGTACGACCGAAAAAGTGTGATCGGCCCGTTGGGATGTGGCTGACCCATCCC
Source organism: uncultured Eubacteriales bacterium (assembly GCA_900548145.1). GTDB lineage: Bacteria > Bacillota > Clostridia > Christensenellales > Aristaeellaceae > Limiplasma. Next base: position 14,339 of record URJB01000043.1, read on the forward strand.
GTTTCATTTTCTATATCAAAGAGGCCCGCTGCCTGCCCTGACGGTTTTTCTCAGGAATGGCGCCGGCCTCTTTACCATTTTTACCTGCCGCTTTTTTGCGCTCTGCTGCGCTGCGGAACTTTGTTGCGTTTCTTTACGCGCTGCGCTCCATAGAGAGTTTATCCGCGATCATGGCGATGAATTCGCCGTTGGTGGGCTTGTCCTCCGGGGTGCAGACCTTGCAGCCAAAGGCGGTGTTCAGGGTCTCGATCCGGCCCCGGTTCCACGCCACTTCGATGGCGTGGCGGATGGCCCGCTCCACTTTGCTGGCAGACGTGCCGAAGTGCCGGGCAATGCCGGGGTAGAGTTCCTTGGTGATGCGGTTGATCATATCCGGCTCGTCCACCACCATTTTGACGGCCTGACGCAGGAATTGGTAGCCTTTGATATGGGCGGGAATGCCAATGGTGAGGAACAGGCTGCCCAACCGCTCGTCCAGCGTTTGCACCCGGTGTGTCTCTCTCGGAGTGGGTGCGGCATCCGCCGGTCTGATCCTTCCGCCGGACAAATCGCGGATGTGGCTCATCAGATGGCGCATATCGAAGGGCTTGACCATGTAGAAGGTCGCTCCCAGCTCAATAGCCCGGGTGACGAAATCATCCCGTCCCAGCGCGGACACCACAATGGTCTGGGGTTTGGACGGAAGTTCCCTGCGGCGCATTTCTTCCAGCAGCGCGTAGCCATCCATTTGAGGCATGATGATGTCGGTGATCATGATTTCAAACGGTTCTTCGCTCAGTAGTTTGAGGGCTTCTGCGCCGTTTCCGGCCTCCCGTACCAGCGCGACGCCCTCTTGCCTGCGCAGGTACTCCGCCATCGTTGTGCGTGACTGCACGTGATCTTCCACGATCAGAATTCGATAACCTTCCATCCCTCGTTCCTCCATTTCCTAAAATCCTTGCGGGTTTTGTAACTTTCCCCTGTTTTTTCAGAGTATAGCACGAGTTTCTCTCGATTTGTCGTTTTCGTGCAAAATAGAATCATTATTTTACATTGTGACACAGTACCATGCAGAAGCGCGCCATTCCCGAAAAAACGGGGCCGTTCCGCTGCGAACCTGACCGTTCATGTCAAAACCTCGGTAAATGGCCGGATTGCTGCGTCTTTTTCCCGGAAAACCGTGGATTTTTCCGCAAATCGAATTTGTAACAAAAGTGAAAAGAACCAAAATGGTACAAAATGCCGTTTTCTGTTGTTTATATCGGCACATATTTACCGTTTCAAAAATGCTTGAATTATTTGGGTTTATCCAGTCTTCCTATATCCTCTCGTGAAGAAACAATGCACAGAAACAACGAAAATACTTCGAAACATGAAGATAATGTTAGAATTGCGTCTTTTTTTCGCTAAGATTCAGTCGTCCGTCCAAACGAGTCCTCTGTCGAAAAACGACGTTCCAGAGAACGGGCGTTCTAAAGCGGCTAACACGGCTTGTCAAAAAAGCGCATTTACGGCGCTTTTTAACGTCGGAAATTTACGGCCCGCTCCGTTTTGCCCAGCGGCCTAACTCCGCACTTGGCTATTCGCTTATCTCTTTCCGCCGTTTCCGACGCTGATTGGCCTATGCTCTCCCTTAAGGCTGCGTCCCCCTTGACCACCCAATCAGGCACTACATACAAGGGGTTTTGTCCGTCTCCTCATTCCTGAATCCCACGCTGCTTTACAGCATAAATCGAGAAGACCCGCCGCCCTCTGCCAGCCCCTTCCGAAGGTTTTTCGGCAGCCGGAAAACGGACGTTCCAAAACGTCCGTCCGAAAAGCAACACCATTTCGCCCATCAAAACAGCCCGCCTCCTCATGGGAAGCGGGCCGCCGGTTTCAGTTTTCTTTTGGCCGCAGGGCAAAGCCTGTCAATGGGAAGGCCATGGCCACAATCGGCAGGAAATAACGGAAGTAGTCGTTCACCGGGCTGAGCATACATACGCCCAAACTCAGCAGCGCCGGCAGGAACGCGGCCAGCCGCCGCCACTGCCCCCGGCGGACCAGATACAGACCCACGCCCACCAGCAGCCACGTATACGTTGCGCAGCAGTACAGCAGACTGAGCAGCGGAATCCGCCGCCAGCCCCTGGCATAGGCGGCCAGCAGTGTTCGCACCTTGGACAGGAAGCCGATCTGGCGGGTGTGGACGTAGCCGGGATCATCCCCCAGCACGTAGGTTTCAAACATCAGCCGGTTGCCGGCCTGATTATTGTAGCTGGGGCCCTCCATTTTGGGGATGAAGGCGTAATAGCCCGTGCTGCCGCCGAAGAAGGCTTCCGCATAGCTTAAGGGATATTCTGTGGCCATCTTCTTCCACGTCTGGGCATAGCGCTTCAGGGCTTCTTTTTCCACGGCTGCACCCTGCCCGGAATAGCGGAAGGTGAACTTCACCGGGTCGGAAATGTTGGTCTCGTAGAGTTCCGGCAGCTTTTCCGCGTCCAGCACCCGGTCGATTTCGGCATATTCCTCCGGGGTGACGGTATCGCCGTGATCCCGCAGCACCCGGGCACTCTGCTGGAAGCACACGGAATAAATGCCCGAGGCCGTTTCGTCCGGGATGCCCAGCGCCGGGATCAGCACGTTGGAAAACAGCAGAGCGCAGGCTACGCAGCCGCCCAGCGATGCGGCCAGCGGCAGACGAGCCTTGCCCTTCGCCCCCACAGCCAGCAGCAGAAGCCCCGAAGGGAGCACCACATACAGCCCGTTGGAGCGAACCAGACAGCTGAGCAGTCCCCAGCCGAACAGCCCGGCCAGCGCCGCAGGGGACGGGGATTTTCCCTGCTCCCGGCCCGCCAGCACTTCCATGGCGTTCAGCGCGAACAGCAGCAGAAACGCCGTGTAGAAGGTATCCTTGCAGATGGACTGGGCATACCCGCCGAAGATCGGGGTCAGGCCGAAAAAGCCCAGCGCCGCCAGCCGGAACCAGCGGGGCAGTCCCCAGCGCCGCAGCAGCTCCATCGTCCGGGCGAAGGCATAGCTCAAGGCCAGCGTTTGCAGCAGCATATACAGGGCCGTGCCCAGATTATCGCTGGAAAACAGCCGTCCGAAGCTCAGAAGCGCCCCGTACAGCCCCGTCAGGAACACCGGGTGCCAGGTATTGATCTGCCGCAGGCCGAAGTACTGCGCCGCCATTTCGCCCAGATCCCAGCAGACGGAACCGGGGAAAAAGGCGATCAGGAAGGGCGACCAGCACACCAGCAGCGCCGCCATGCTCCCCAGTACCGGGTGACGGCAATACCAGCGTGCCTTGGCCGGTGCTTCCTCCACAGCGGGCAGCGCCGCGAAGGTCTTCTGCATCCAGTCATGGAGCCCTGTGAAGCCTGCCAGCATGGGCAAAGACTGCCCCACAGCCTGCAGGCACACCAGTCCCAGCGTCAGGGGATTTTTCAGCGCCGCCCAGCTGTCATAGCTGTACAGCCACACGCCGAAGGCGTTTACCACGCCGAAGATCAGGGCGAACACCCCGTTCGCCGGCGCGGGACGGAGCTTCCTGCGCCCGTACACGGTGTGATACAGCAGGGCAAAGCAAAGAGCCAGCGCGCACCACAGGTAGCTGGCGCTGCTGGCGGGCGGATCGCTGATGCCCTGATAGTTTTCTCCGCTGACGATAAAGCTCATGGCGCTCAACGCGCCGAACGCGGCGCAAAGGGCCGCGTTCCGAAAACGGACGCCGTTTCTGATTTCGTTTGTCTGGGGCGCCGTCATACCCGTTCCCTCCGGCGCTGGCCGTTGAGCAGGTTCAGGTTGATCTCAAACAGCTGGCGGTGTTTTTTGGCGACGGTGTCCAGAATCAGCCCGCACACCCACAAAAGCAGCGCCATCGTCCCCATCACCCCGCACACGATCAGCGTGGGGAAGCGGGGCACCAGCCCGGTATGCAGATATTCGGCAAAAATGGGGATGAACAGAATGACGCTCACCAGCGCCATCAGCGCGGCCAACAGCCCGAAGAAGCTCATAGGCCGGTATTCCTTATACAGCCGCACGATGGTGCGCAGCACCTTCATGCCGTCGGAATAGGTATTGAGCTTAGAGGGGCTGTCCGCCGGGCGGTCCCGGTATTCCACCTGCACACTCTGGACACTCAGATTCTTATCCAGCGCGTGGATGGTCATTTCCGTCTCGATCTCAAACCCCTTGCTCAGCACGGGGAAGGACTTGACGAACTGGTAGCTGAACGCCCGGTAGCCGGTCATGATGTCGCTGACGCTGCCCTTGAAGATGGTATTCACAAGCCCCTTTACCAGCCAGTTGCCCAGATTATGGAAGGGACGCTTATTCTCCGTATAATAAGTGGCGGACAGACGGTCGCCCACCACCATGTCCACCTTGCGTTCCAGCACCAGATTCACCATTTCCCGGGCGTTTTCCGCCGGGTAGGTGTCGTCGCCGTCGATCATCAGGTAGCAGTCCGCGTCGATCTCCCGGAACATGGAGCGGATCACGTTGCCCTTTCCCTGACGGTACTCGTAGCGCACAATGGCCCCCGCCTCCCGGGCGATGTCGTCGGTATGGTCGGTGGAGTTATTATCATAGACGTAAATATCCGCTTCCGGCAGGGCGGCGCGGTAATCCCTGACCACCTTGGCGATGGTTTTCGCTTCATTATAGCAGGGGATCAGCACGGCAATGGTCATAGCGTTCCCTCTTTTCCTTTGCAGAAAATTCGCGTATTTTCGCTAGGGCTATTGTATCATTGCCGATGCCGGGTGTCAAACCGCCGTCAGAGGACGTAGCACAGCACGCACACGGCGTGCAGAATGCTGCCGATATCCACAAACACGTGGAAAACGGTGTGAAAAATGGAATTTTTCTTACTGCCGAGGCCATAGAGCACCGCGCCGATGGTATAGGCCACGCCTCCGGCCAGCAGCCACGCGAAGCCCTCCCGGCTCAAACATTCCACCACAGGGCGATAGGCCGCCACGCACAGCCAGCCCATCACCAGATAGGCGGTCATTTCCACCGCGTGGAACTTTTTATGGTCGATGGCGGAAAACACCGTCGCGACCGCCGCCGTGCCCCATTCCGCCGCCAGCAATGTCCACGCCAGACGGGGATAGCTGGGCCGGAGGGCGCACAGCACCACGGGCGTATACGTCCCGGCGATCAGGGTATAGATGGTGCAATGGTCGATGACCTGCATCACCTTCTTCCCCAGCGAGGGGATCAGGCCGTGATACACGCTGGAAACCGTATACAGCAGGATCAGGCTCAGGCCGTACACCGCGCCGGACACAAGGCTCCACACATTCTGATGAACAAAGGCGATCCAGATGGACAGGGCAAACACGATCACGCCCACGCCGGCTCCCACGATGTGGGTCGTCATATTGGCGATTTCCTCCTTGCGGGTATAGCCGGGCAGAGAGCGCTCCTTCAAAGGCGTTCTAGTCATTTTTGATCTCTCCCGAAATTCAATTTTTCCACTGACGAAAGTGTTTTATTCCAAGGGTTTTGGCTTACGTATGTCAGATTTACCCACGGCGCAGCGGGCCGATTCCCGCTGCGCCGCAGGAAGGCCGAATCACGACTGGTCAATTCAGGAAAAAAACAAGGAAAATCCTGAACGGAAGGTCGTCCCCGATCTTTTTCGCAGGCGCGGATTTCCCACGGAAAAGACGTACCAGAATGGGGCAGGATTCAGCCTGAAGGAGGGGGGACTCCTTTTGCTTTCGGCTGCGAAAGAAAAGAAGGAAAAGAAAGCGATTCGGCATCGGGGAGTTGGGGCCCCGAATAAGGGAATGTCAAGGAATGGGGGCAGAGACTCCATGGGGCTTATTGGCCCCGGAAAAACGATGCTTCGAAGCGGCCCCTTGCAGGGGTCTGGCGCGCCGACTGCAGTGCGGACGGCGGGGTTGCCGTCCATGGGTTTTCTCGCCACCTTCGGTGCCCGAAGGTTTCCAAAGGGGAACGAAGGGAAGACGCAAGGCGGGTTGC
>URJB01000044.1 GCA_900548145.1 uncultured Eubacteriales bacterium
GAAAAAGGCCCGCCCATTTTGACGGCGGAAAAAGGCGAGCACGAGCGCGCTCCAAAAGCTGGTGAAAGCTGTCCAACTCCATTGCGCGCGACATTGCGAGCCCCGCCGCCAAAATGGGCAATAAAAGCCTTTTTCCCGGAGTGCCGTGCCGCAGGCTTTCTTTGGTACTTTCTTTCGCTTCGAAAGAAAGTACTCCCCTCTTCGGGTCGGCAGCCCCACCGTCCGCGCCGTAGTCGGCGCGTCAAGCCCAAAGAAAAAATCATTACAGCCAAGTTGGCGCATAGCGCTGCTTGCAGTGGGCTTTCCACTCCCTCCGGAACACCGAAAAAGTGTGAGCAACACCATGGTATGGCAAGTCCCATCCGTGCCGGGGAGAGTTGCTATACACCGCTGCTTACACACTCGACCCTCTACTGGGTGCGCTTATCGAAAAAAGTAAACGCCACCCTCAGAGCAGAAAATTCGACAGCCGCGCCATAGTCGCTCGTCATGCGTCCCCAAGTAGTTTCTTGGGCAAAGTTCACTCCCGCACAGCCCTCTCCCCCTTTACGACAAGCAGGAACATTCCTCGCCTTCTCCTCATAAAGACCCCCCTACCCCCTTCCGCCATCTTCTGCCCAAAATAATATGTCTTTCTCCCCCTTTTTGTCTCATTTCATAAAAACACGGACATTTTTCCTCTAGTCAAGTTTGAATGTTTGTGATACAATGAACGAGTTCCGAATGAACAACTTCTAACGAATGATTTTGGGAGGAGTTTTATGCGGCCTTTGATCCTTCAAAGCGACTTTGGTTACGCGGACGGCGCTGTTTCCGCCATGTACGGCGTGGCGGAATGCGTCAGCGATCAGCTGCGCGTCTACGACCTGACCCATGATATTCCCCAGTATGACATCTGGGAAGCCAGCTATCGCCTGATCCAGACGGTGACGTACTGGCCCGAGGGCAGCGTATTTGTCAGCGTGGTGGATCCCGGCGTGGGCAGTACCCGCCGCAGCATCGTAGTTCGCACCACCGGCGGGCAATACGTGGTCACTCCCGACAACGGCACCCTGACCCACATCAAACGGATGATCGGCATTTCCGAGGCGCGGGTGATTGACGAAACCGTCAACCGTCTGCCTGGTTCCGGCGAAAGCTACACCTTCCACGGCCGGGATATTTACGCCTATACCGGCGCGCGTCTGGCCTCCGGCATCATCACCTTTGAGCAGGTAGGCCCGCAGGTAGACGTGGACAGTGTGGTAGAGTTGCCCGTGGTCCCCGCCGAGCTGCATGACGGCATCATCACCGGCACCATCGACGTGCTGGACGTTCGCTTCGGTAGCCTGTGGACGAACATTTCCCGGGAAATGTTCCGGGAGTTGGGCATCGAGCACGGCCAGCGGGCGGAGATCACCATCTCCAACGGCACCCGCACCCTGTACAAGAACATCGTGGTTTACGCCAAGAGCTTCGCGGACGTATACGTAGGCGACGCGCTCCTGTACGTGAACAGTCTGGACAACATGGCGCTGGCCATCAATCAGGGCAGCTTCGCCAAGGCCTATTCCATCGGCACCGGCATTACGTGGAAGCTGTCCATCCGCAAGGCCCCCAAGATCGTTTATGATTGACGCATAGCGTCCCGATCATAAAGCACTCATTCGAAAGAGGAGGATTTCACCATGAAAAAGATGTCCATTAAGACCGTCGTCGCTGTCGGCATCGGCGCCGCCCTGTTCTTCGTGCTGGCCCGGTTCGTGTCCATTCCCAGCGGCATCCCGAACACCAGCATTTGCCTGCAGTACGCCGTGCTGGCGCTGTTCGCCATCCTGTACGGACCCGTTGCGGGCGGCCTGATCGGCTTCATCGGCCACACGCTGGGCGACCTGAGCTGGGGCGGCAGCCCCTGGTGGAGCTGGGTTCTGGCTTCCGCCATGGTGGGCGTGATCATCGGTCTGGTTTCCAAGAAGATCGACCTGTCCAACGGCCGCTTCGGCAAGAAAGAACTGCTCACCTTCGTGCTGACCACGCTGGTTGCCATGGCGATCAGCTGGATCGTGGTGGCTCCCGTGCTGGATATCGTGATCTACGCCGAACCCGCCAAGAAGGTGTTCGCGCAGGGTCTGGTCGCGGGCGCTTCCAACTTCGTGACCACCGCCGTCATCGGCAGCCTGCTGATGCTGGCCTACACCAAGACCATCGCCAAGAGCGGCTCCCTGAAGCAGGAGTAATTCCGTCTCTTTCCGGGGCTGTTCGCCTGCGCTCTCCCAAACGGCAGGGCGGCAGGCGGACGGCCCCTTTGCTTTTTGTCTTTCATTTTGTTCATCGGAGGTACGTCCATGGAACCCATCATCTCTTTTCGGGATTTCGGTTTTCAGTACCGCGCTCAGGCGGAGCCGACCCTTCGCCACATTAACCTGGACATTTATCCGGGGGAAAAGGTGCTGATCGCCGGAGCCAGCGGCAGCGGCAAAAGCACGCTGATGAGCTGCATCAACGGCCTGATTCCCTTCAGCTATACCGGCACATCCACCGGCAGTCTGACGGTGGACGGCATGGAGCCCCAGAAGGAAAGCATTTTCGCCCTGAGCAAGAGCGTGGGCACGGTGCTGCAGGATCCGGACGGGCAGTTTATCGGCCTGACCGTAGGCGAAGATATCGCTTTCTCGCTGGAAAACGACTGTGTGCCGCAAGAAGAGATGCGGGAGATCGTTCAGAAAACGGCGGAGCTGGTCAGCGTGGAGGGCCACTTGGGCTACGCGCCCCATGAGCTTTCCGGCGGCCAGAAGCAGCGGGTCAGTCTGGCGGGCGTGATGGTGGACAAAGTGAAAATTCTGCTGTTCGACGAGCCGCTGGCCAATCTGGACCCGGCCACGGGCAAACAGACCATCGACCTCATCGACCGCATTCAAAAAAAGACACAGACCACGGTACTGATCGTAGAGCATCGTCTGGAGGACGTGCTGTACCGGGACGTGGATCGGATCGTGCTGATGGATCAGGGGCAGATCGTGGCTGACCTGAAGCCTGACGAGCTGCTCAGCAGCAGCCTTCTGCGGGAGCATGGCATTCGCGAACCCCTGTACCTGACGGCGCTGCGCTATGCCGGTGTGGAGATCACGCCGGAAAAGCGTCCCCAGCACTTGGAGAGCATGGTGCTTTCCGAAGCGGATCAGGCGAAGGTTCGTCAGTGGTATGAGGCCGTCCCCCCCTCCCCTGCCGCCCCCGAAACGGAAGAACTGCTGAAGGTGGACGATCTGGCGTTTGGCTATACGGACGATTGGATGACGTTGGAAAACGTTTCCTTCTCCATCACCAAGGGTGAAATGACGGCCATCGTGGGCCGCAACGGCGCGGGCAAAAGCACGCTGAGCAAACTGATCTGCGGCTTTGAAACGCCGGATGGCGGCACGATCTCCATGAACGGGCGCGACCTCCGCAACGACACCATTCGCGAACGGGCGACCCGCATCGGCTACGTGATGCAGAATCCCAATCAGATGATCTCCAAGAATATGATCTTCGACGAGGTGGCGCTGGGGCTGCAGAACGCCGGACTGGAAGAAGCGGAAGTCCGCAGCCGTGTCGAGGCCACGCTGAAGGTCTGCGGCCTGTACCCCTTCCGCAACTGGCCGGTCAATGCCCTGAGCTTCGGCCAGAAAAAGCGCGTGACCATCGCCAGCGTACTGGTCATGAACCCGGAGATCATCATTCTGGACGAGCCGACCGCCGGTCAGGATTTCAAGCACTATACAGAGATCATGGAATTCCTGCGTCAGCTGAACAGCGACGGCATCACCGTGCTGATGATTACCCACGACATGCACCTGATGCTGGAATACACGCCCCGGGCGCTGGTCTTCGATACGGGCCGGATGATTGCCGACACCAGCTCGGTTCGGGTCTTGTGCGACCGGCATCTGATCGAGCAGGCGGCGCTGAAGGAGACCAGTCTGTTCTATCTGGCGGAGCTTTGCGGCATTCAGCCTGCGGAAAGCTTCGTGCAGCGGTTTATTGATTTTGACAGGGAGGTGCGGGCAGATGGCCAAGCGCAGTAATCCGGTCATGAGCTACATCCCCGGCAAGAGCGTGATCCACGCCCTGACGGGCACCACCAAGCTGGTGTTTTTCCTGCTGTTCACCTTCTCCAGTATGCTGACCTACGATACGCGGGTGCTGCTGGGGCTGATGGTCATCAGCTTCAGCTGCTTCGCGGTCAGTCATATCAAATTCAAAGACGTCAGCTTCGTTTTCTGGTTCATGGTGGTTTTTCTGGCCTTGAACAACTTCTTTATTTTCCTTTTCTCCCCCGATCAGGGCACGGAGCTCTACGGCACTCGGGTGGTGCTCTGCCACCTGTTCGGGCCCTATGACCTGACCCGGGAGCAGCTGTTCTACCACTTCAACATTTCCCTGAAATACTTCGTGGCCCTGCCCATTGCGCTGCTCTTTATCACCGCCACCAACCCCAGCGAGTTCGCGTCCAGCCTGAACGCCGTGGGCGTGAGCTACCGCATCGGCTATTCCGTGGCGCTGGCGCTGCGCTATATCCCCGACATTCAGCGGGACTACCGCAACATTTCCACCGCCCAGCAGGCCCGAGGCGTGGAGTTGGGCAAGAAGGTCAAGCTGCACAAGCGCGTGAAGAACTCCATCAGCGTTTTGATGCCGCTGATCATGTCCAGCCTGTCCCGTATCGAGGCTATCTCCAATGCCATGGAGCTGCGGGGCTTCGGCAAGGAAAAGAAGCGCACGTGGTACGTCCAGCGGAAGTTTTCCTCCAGCGACTACATCGCCATTGCCTTCGGCGTGGTCATTCTAACCGCCAGTCTGATCATCACCTTCCACGATGGCAACCGCTTCTGGAATCCCTTCGTGTAAAGGTTCCATCAAAAACGCCCTTCGGAGTCAGCATCCGAAGGGCGTTTTTTTCGTTATGCCTTTTCCGTTCCCCGGAAAAACCGACTGAGGCCGTTCAGCGGCTCACCGGGCAGGGGCGGTCTCTCCCCCTTCTCGAAGGGCTGGGAAAACAGTTTCACCAGCTCGCCGTCGGAAGGGCGGTGCGTTGGCTCTGCGTCCAGCATCCGGCGGACGGCCTGTTCATAGGCGGGCGGCAGTTGGTTCGATATTCGAATCGGCTGTTTCTCCAGCGCCGCCTCGTACAGATAGGGCGCGTCCGTTTCCGGCAAAGCGCCTGTCCACATGCGGTGCAGGATCGCCCCAAAGGCAAAGGTGTCGATGGCCGGACCCACGTCTGCCTGCTCTCCTGCCATGCGCAGAAAGGTCTCCGGGGCCAGATACACCGGGTCGCCCTCTGTGTCGCCGCCGGGTGCGGGCGGATCGTCCGCCAGAAAGCCGCTGTCCAGATCGATCAGCCGGGCTTCGTAGCCCAGTTCCCCCTTACGGAGAAGCACATGCTCAGGCTTCAGATCCGCGTGAACGATCCCCTGCAGATGAAGCCGCTGCAGACACAGCGCCAGACTGAGCAAAATTTCCCGCTTGTCCTCCATGGGCAGCGTCTCAACAGCGCTTTCCCCCGTCAGACGGGGTTCGGGAATCTCCTCCGAAACCGCGTAATAGTGCAGCCCGAAGCGGAAGAAGTCCGTTACCGGCACCAAGGTGTCGCCGATCACGCAGGACATGGCGCTGTACAGGCGTCGCTTTTTTTCCTCGAAACGACGGCAGCGGGCGAGCTGCTTTTCCCGCAGGACGGGGTTGGCGTTCTCCGCCGGGTAGACCGGGGAAAGAAATTCCTTCAGAAAAAAGCGCCTCGTTCCACGCCGGGCGATGCACCAGCGGGCGCTGCCGCTTCCTGCCGTCTGAAGCGGGGTCAGCGGCTCATAGGCTCCAATCTTTTTCATACTGAACTTCCTCGGTTCGGTCATATCCGGGCTGATAGCGTTTCCAGCTTTCCCGCAGTGCGTCCGCGTCCCCGGGATGCTGCCGCAAGCTGTTCAGATGCTCCTGCCGCAGCGCCGTCAGGCGGGGTTCAAAATACCGCTTCATTTCGTCAAAATGGTCAAATCCGAAGGGCAGGCAGCAGAGAGTCGCGTCGTCCCCGGCCAGACGGCGGATGGCCGCCGCCAGACGGCGCTGCCAGGTGGCCGCATCCTGCGCGCCGGTCAGCGAAGCCAGAAAGATCTCCTCCAGCTCCATGGGGCTAAACACGCAGCCGTATACCCCGTCCGTGGCACAGATCAGCAGCCCCTTCGGCGGCAGCGTGATCGAACGCAGATGAAGCCGCACCGGCCGGTCGGCGCTGACGCACAGGCTCAACGGCGCGTCGCAGCGCAGGCGTTCCAGCTCGTCCATGCGGAATTTCACATCGTCCCGGGTGTAAAGGTGCAGCCCTGTTTCATCCAGCACATAACCGCGGCTGTCCCCCGCCCAGAGGAAGCAGGCCCGCTCTCCTCCGTCCGCCAGCGCTATGCACAGCGTAGTGGGCAGAAGCCGCTGCATGCTGCCCACGATGCGGCTGCTGCCCTCTGTGAGCCGGTGCTCCTGCACAAAGGCGTTCAGGTCGGTTTCCAGCGTTTCCTGCAGGGAATGCTGCCATTCCTTCCCTTCTGCCGGTGTTTTCGGGAGACGACGGCAGGCAGCGGCCCAACGCTTCACGCTCTGCGCCGCCACGCGGGAGGCCGCATATGCGCCGGTCTGACCGTCCAGCTCCGCATAGCGTCGGCTGCCCAGCCCGCCGCAGCCATCCGCCACGCACAGAAGAGACACCGGCGGTTTGGATAAAATCGAAAAGCTGTCTTCCCCCTGACGGGGCAGAACGCCGTGATTCAACGTTAAAATACGGGAAGAAATACAAAGTCCCCCTTAAATCGTGTTGCAGACGGAGTCCAGCACCTGCGAATACTCCACGTCCTCCAAGCCCTCGCTGACCGTCTGCACATGGATCACCTGTCCCCACTCGGAAGAAATGCGGTTCCATTCCGGCGCGTCCGGCGCGAAGATCAGCAGGCGTTTGGCATTTTCATCCATGCAGCCGCCCAGCTGCTCGTCCTCCCACCAGAGGGTCAGCTCGTCGAAGTCCTGCGCCATGCCCTCCGGGTACCACGGGGCGATCTTGCCATGGCCCAGTTCATGGGTGGGCGCGTCCGACCAGACGACGATAATATGCCGCTTCTTGACCCCTTCCCGGGTCCAATCGCTGCGAATGGCGTAGGCCAGCGCTTCCAGCCCGTCCTCCGGAATATCGCCGCCGCCCTTGGCATGGATGCCTTCCACGCAGTCCCGCAGCATTTCCGCCTGCTCCGGCAGGGTGAAAAAATCGCTGGACAGCATAGCTTCCTCGCCGTCGGCAATATAGTCCCGGAAGGCGATCACCTTCACCCGCAGCTGGTGGATGGTCTTGTGCTTTTTCTCCATTTCCCGGGTGATATCCTGATACAGATTCAGCGCGTTCTGTTTCACAAAATCCAGCACATGGCGCATACTGCCGGTGGAATCGATGCAAAATACCATATCGACGTTGTAAGTAAGCTGATACCCCGCCACGGTTCGTCCTCCTTTGAGCTCGTAATGAAGAATATTGTCGTATCATGGTAACATTCTGCGCAAAGCGGCGGATTTCCTGCCGTTTTTCAGAAGGAAAACCGTGCCGGGCAGCGAAATGAAGTAGGTGGATTGATTTTGGAAAGGACTGGAGCTTTCATGAAATTCCGGAAGACGCTGGGCGTTCTTTTAACCCTTTTGGGCTGTATCGCTGCTTTTCTGGGGCTGGCGGCGGCGGTCGTGCCGCTGGTCTCCAACGCGCAGCTGCAGCTGGTGCTGGACTCCTTTGCCACGCCCTCCCGGAGTCTGTTGGTCAACGCGATCAACCAACTGATGACTTTTGTTCTCTCTCATTCCCTGCCGGTTCTGCTGGGGGGACTGCTGGCGGCTTCGGCGGGGATCGCGGTGCTCGCCTGCATGGGGCCGAAAAGCGTCCGTGACGATGAGTCGGACGATCGCCGTCCCGCCCGTTTTTCGGAGGACGTGGAAAAGCAGGCCGGACTTTGGCGTCCGGAGCGGGCGAAAAACGTGCTGCCGGACAATCCCTTTGCGGCTCCTTCCGCGGAGGACGGGCTGGCCGCCAGTCAGGGCGGCTGGCGCGGCGGTTCTTTTCAGGCGATTCGGGAGGAACGGGCCAATACCTTCGCCCCGGCGGCGCAAAGTCATGCCGTCTCATTCTCCAGTGTGAAATCCACGGAGCGCAACCCCTATCAACGGCCCGAAGCGCAGGAGCGCAGTCCCTACCAGCGCCCGGAGGAGCCGGTTGTTCAACCCTTCAATCGTTCGGACGATTCCTTTCTTTCCTTTCCAGCGCCCACTGTCGAGGAAGAAGCCGACGCCAGTCCCAGTCTTTCCTCCATCTTTGAAGAAGACCTGCTGTTCACCCGCGGTCAGACTTTACAGGCAGCCGCACCTTCTGAAATGCCTGCCGAAGAGGCGGAAGAACCAGCTCCCGATTTTGACCTGACCTTCGAAAGTGACGAAGCGGAGGACAGTCTTTTCTTTCCCACCGTTTCCCCCGAAGCCACGGAGGCAGATGCGGCCAGCTCCAACAGCGAACCGTTGACGGCCCCGGTCATTGACGAGCCGCTCCAAGATTCAAAGGCTGCCGAAACCAGAGAAGCTGCTCCTACGCACGCAAAGCAAAAGGTGAAGATTCGGAGCACCATGGGCAAGCACACCTGCTGAACGTTCCTGTCGTAGCATTTGCTGCATAAAAAAGCGGACGCCATACGTCCTCTTTTTATGTAAACGCGGTTAGGAATGGGAGTCATTTTTGCGGCAAAATAGGTCCTTTTCTTCTCCTTTTGATTTTGACCAAGGCTGCAAGTCCTGTTTGGGGCTATTTTCTCTTTGACAACGATCACAGCCTTACAGGTATAAAAAAGGACGCCCCCCATACAGGAGAGCGTCCTCATTTTTGTTTATTCGTTCGTTGCGGACTGGACTTCCGCTTCCTGCGCGGCCAGCAGGTCGTTCAGAAGCTTTTCCGTCACTTCGAACACCACATGTTCCCCTTCGCTGCCGTCGGCGGCAACCGCCCAGATTTCATACCGGACGCCCGCCTTGGGTTCCTTGGAAAAATCGTACTGAGGCTTTTCCAGCTCGGAAGGCTTGTTATCCGTGTTGGCCTTCACCAGCCGGTAGCCTGCCGCATTCTCCACAGCATCCCACTTCAGCATCCAGGAGCCGTCTTTTTTCAGCACCAGCTTCACGTGCTCGGGCTTAGCCAAGGCAACCGTCACGTTTTCTGCAACCGGCTCCGCAGCGGGTTCTTCTATCACCACAGGCTCCACGAAGGCGTTATCTTCCAGCGTCACAGGCTCCTGTGCGGGAGTCTCCTGTGCAGGGGTTTTCTGCACAGGGTCTTCCGTTTTTCCATCTTTCGTGGTAGTGCTGCTGGACGAAGCGGGTTTCACCGTCAGGTTCAGGTTGCCGGTAACGGAATTGTTGGCGGCATCCGTGACCTTGACTGTCAGCAAATAAGTGGTTTCGCTGTCCACGGTGATCCCATTGCTGGAGAACTCGCCGGTGGAAGCGTTAATGTTCAGATCAAGCTTGCCAGCATCCGCCGTATATTCGAAGAAGTACGGTGCCTCGCCGCCGCTCACGGTCAGCACGCTCTTGGTGAAGGCCTCGCCGGAGGTCACTTCGAAGCTGCTGCCGTTCAGGGTCAGGGGTTCGGTGGGAACGGCGCTGTCCTTGATCTTGAAGCTGTAGATCGTGCCAGCGGACCAGCCGTTCTTGTTCTGCGCGTACACCTGAATGGTGTAGGTGCCCACTGCGGAGGTAGAACCGCTGAGAACGCCGGTGCTGGGATCGAACTTCAGGCCATCGGGAATGGTGCCGTCGAACTTCCAACCGGTCAGCGGGCCATTGGTAGCTTCGAACTGCACATTCACCGCAGCGTCCTTCTCAAAGGAGCCGTCTTCCTTGGGCTGAACTGCGGGAACCTCGGAGGGCTGCGCCGCAATGTTCAGCACAAAGCTGTTGTAGCTGCTGCCCGCCGCATTGGTCGCGGTCGCTTCCACGGTATAGGTGCCGGAAGCGTTGGGCTTGCCGCTGATGGTGTTGCCGCTAATGGTCAGGCCGGGGTTGCTGGGCGTGATGGTCACATTCCAGTTCACCGCAGAGCCGGACTTGATTGCCAGCGTCATGGACGCATCCACGTCCTGCATCAGGTTCTCGTTGCCGGTGATGGCGATGGAGCCGGGCTCCACGATGACCTTCTGAGTCTCGGCACTGGTGGCCTCACCGCGATAAGCGGTATTGCTGGCCTGCGCCTTCACCACCACAGAGATGGCCTTATCCTGATCGTCCGCCGTGACGGTGTAGGTCGCACCGGTCGCGCCGGGGATCTCCGCCTTATCGCGCAGCCACTGATAAGTCAAGGCCGTCGTTTCGGCTTCCTTGGGCTGTACCTTGGCCTGCAGGGTCGTAGCGTTGGCATTGACCACAGGCTGCGCAGCGCCCTCGATGGTCACGCCGGTCAGGTTGGCAATGTTGGTCACCTTGCCGGTGTTCACGGTCTGTTGGCTGCCGGTGTAGCTGCCGGTGCCTTCCACCACCAGACGGATGGTCTTGCCGATGCAGCCGGAACCAACGTCCACCGTCTGCGCGTTGGAGATGACCGTGGTGTTGCCCGCATCGTCCACCGCGTACCAAGTCAGCTTCACGCTGGCGGAAGCGGGCTCATAGACCGCCTGCAGACGGTCACCCACGTTGGGAGCCGCATCCTTGGTGGTCAGGTTGGTGATGCTGGCGCTGGTCACAGCACCGGCGGTAACGACCTTCTGCGTTTCGATCGCCGCCAGAGAGCTGCCGTTGTACGCGCCCGTGCCGGTAATGGTCAGCTTGATGGTCTTGCCCACCGCGCTCACGGGCACTTCATAGTAGTTGTTGGTGCTGACGTTTACGCCGTCCAGCTGCCACAGGCAGGTGTAGGTAGCGCCGCTGGGCTCCACGATAGGCTCCAGGCGATCGCCTACCACAGGCGCGTCATGATTGAACTTCACGCCCACCAGCTGCTGACGGTTGGTGACAGCGGCGGTGTAAGCGCTGACCGCGTAGCCGGTCCAACGGCCGGAGCCGTCTACCCGCAGGCGGAAGGTGCAGCCCACATCCTGCTCGGTCACAGCGTAGGAGGCGTTGTTGCCCACCACGGATTCCTTGCCGTTGGTGTCGGTGCGCAGCCACTGATAGGTGATGGCGGCGTTGGAAGGATCCACGCTCTGGATCGCCAGAATGTTGCCCACCACGGGGTTCATGTTGTTGATGGTAACGCCGTTGACCTTGTAGGAGGCGTTCTCGATCAGGAACTGGCTCATCATGTAGCCCACGCGGCTGCCGATCTGAATGCGGTACCAGCCGTTCAGGCGTTCCAGAATTTTCACCTGCGTACCGACGCTGTAAACGCCGATAATGGCATAATTGGTGCTGGGGCCGGTGCGCAGACGCACACCCTTGCCGTTGGCGGCCCACACGGTAGCGTCGCCGTCATAGGAAGGCGCGGGACTGCCGTCCTTGCGCAGGAACTGGGTCATCATATAACCCACATTGCCGCCCACGCTGATACGACACCAGTTCTGGCCTTCCGCCAGAATGATGGCCCGGGTGCCTACCGGCCACTTGCGCAGCACTGCGTAAGTAGTGCTGGGGCCGGAACGCATTCGCACGCCGTAGCCGTTGCCGCTGACCACGGTGGCGTTGGTGTTGGCCACGGGGGTCATACTGCTGCTGGTGGGCTGCAGATACTGGCCGTACATATAGCCGGTGCGCCCGTCGGGCGTTTCCACCCGGTACCAGCCGTTGCTGACACTGAGAACCTTCACGGTCGTGCCGGTTTTGTAACTGCTGATGGTGGTGGCGCTAAAGGAGGCCTTCGCCCGCAGACGAAGCCACCCGCCGACCACGGTCGCGTATTCCGTTGCCGCCAGTGCGCCGGTCATGGGCATCAGCCCGATCAGCAGAACTGCGACAAGCAAGATCGCAAGACTACGTTTCATCTTAAAATCCCTCCGTTTCCCCTGCGGATCATCCGCAAGGCGTTTCACAATTATTAGACGAACAGGGGCAGGTTTTTCTTCCCTGTTCAGAGAAAGATTATCAAATTTTTTTGGAAAAAACGCTTATTCTTTCTCCCGGGCGATGTAAATAGGGCGACGTTTGGTTTCCAGATAGGTCTTGCTTAAATATTGCCCCAGAATGCCCACGCAGAAAAGCTGAATGCCGCCCAGAAACAGGATGATGCAGATCATGGCCGGGAAGCCCGCCACCGGGTCGCCCCAGATCAGCGTCTTAATGAAGAAGTACAACAGCAGCAGAATGGACACCCCGCAAAAGACCACGCCGGTAATGGACGCGATTGCCAGCGGCGCGGTGGAAAAGGCGGTGATGCCGTCGATGGAATAAAGGAACAGCTTCCAGAAATTCCACTTAGTCTCCCCCGCTACCCGCTCCACGTTTTCATATTCCAACCACTTGGTGCGGTAGCCCACCCAGCTGAAAATTCCCTTGGAAAACCGGCTGACTTCCTTCAGACTGAGAATGCTGTCCACCATCTGGCGGGTCATCAGGCGAAAATCCCGCGCGCCGTCCACGATTTCCGTCTTGGAGATGCGGTTGATGAGGCGGTAAAACTGCCGGGCGAAAAAGCTGCGGATGGGCGGTTCCCCCTTCCGGGTGACGCGCCGGGTGGCTACACAGTCGTAGCCTTCTTTCTCAATGCTCTGCAGCATTCCGGGCAGCAGCTCCGGCGGATCCTGCAGGTCTACATCCATAATGGCCACATAATCGCCCGTGGCGGCCTCCAGCCCGGCATACATGGCGCTTTCCTTGCCGAAATTCCGGGAAAAGCTGATGAAATGCACCCGCTCGTCCTGCGCCCGCAGGGAGCGAAATTCTGCCAGCGTGCCGTCCTTGCTGCCGTCGTCTACAAACCAGAACTCCCACTGGCAGTCCATTTCCGCCGTGCGCTTCAAAAATTCCCGATAGAAAATCGGCGCTGCTTCTTCTTCGTTATAGCAGGGCACGATCACGCTAACGGTCTTCATAGGCTTTCCTCCTGACTCTGGCTTGAATCCTGAAACTGAAAGCTGTCTGTCAATTCCTTCAGCGTGGCCAGATCATCCCGCAGCTCCTGCAGGGCCAGCGGCATCAGCTGATAGGTGGTGGCCTCCGGCCAGGCCTGCCACAGCTCGATCAGATCGTTTCCCTGATAGAAGGCTACGCCGTCCAGCCGGACGCGCAGGCTGCTGCCGTCCGCCGTTTCCAGAACCGCCTGAACGTGCAGCGTCTGACGATCGTACTGTGCCTCTACCCGGGGATAGGTGGGTTCGATCGTCACGGACTTACCTTCGCCCTGCAAAGCGTTCAAAATTTGGGGCCAGCTCTCCAGCAGCTCCAGCGCGGTTCTGGGATTGCCGATGGTGGTGCAGGCCACGCTCATCAGCGCCCGCCCCTTGGGCATCCGAAACACATAAGCGGACGCAAAGGGATTGCAATCCTGCATCAGGGCATACAGGCCGCTAAGACCGTCCGGCACGGACAGGGAACCCGCATCCTCCACTTCGCAAAGCTCTACGCCCTCCGGCTGAAAAAAAGTGCCGAAGCCGGCTCCATCTTCTTCCTCTGCCAGCACCGCCGGGGCCACCATAAGCAGCCCCGCCA
Organism: uncultured Eubacteriales bacterium; assembly: GCA_900548145.1. Lineage (GTDB taxonomy): Bacteria > Bacillota > Clostridia > Christensenellales > Aristaeellaceae > Limiplasma. The sequence goes on from URJB01000044.1 coordinate 13,654, forward strand.
GCAGCAGGGCGAACCAGCGTTTCATCATTGGTGTTTTCCGTTTCATGGACGGTTTCCTCTCTTTCCCCGCACAGAACGCAGCGGTTTACCTCTCTATTGTACCATGAATCCGCCGTTTATGACAATGAAACTTGTTTGCGGTGCAAAAATCTGCTATACTGCCATGGAATGATTGTGTAAGGGAGGATGGACGATGCGCATTGCCCTTGTGGCCGATCTGCACGGCAACCGTCCCGCCACGGAAGCACTGGAACGGGATCTGGCCCTGACGAAGCCGGATCGGATCGTCTGTCTGGGAGATATTGTCGGTAAGGGGCCCAGCAATCTTTTTACCTATGAGTGGGCTTTCGAGCACTGCCAGCTCATCATCGGCGGAAACTGGGACTACGGCGTTGGATGCAGGACTTTTCCCAGAGATCACTACTACTGGGATCAGCTGGGCCCGGAACGGCTGCGTTGTCTCCGGGAGCTGCCCCAGGAGACGGAATTCTGGTTCAGCGGACGCCGGTTCCGCCTGTTCCACGGACGGCCCGTCATGCCGGAGCTGTACACCGTGGCGGACGACCGGGAACTGCTGCAATCCTTTCTGGTGGACGCGAAGGGCGTTCCCTATGACGGGCTGCTCTATGCGGACGCGCACCGTCAGGCCATGCGCACCCTGTCCCCCGGGATCATCGTCAACACCGGCAGCGTCGGCAACGCCATGGGTGTGCCAAAATGCTGCTACGCCCTGCTGGAAGGCGAAGAAGGCCGCATTCCAGCGCCGCTGGAAGTTCGGCTGCGCCAGCTGGATTACGACCGGGAACAGGCCGTCCGGGACGCGGAAGCCGCCGATGGCCTGCCCATAAAGGAAGCCTATATCCGGGAGATACAGACGGGCATCTATTCCCGTTCGCATGGATAACGTCTCTTTTTCGCCCCCGAAGCGCTGGTGCTTCGGGGCGCTTTTATTTGCCTCAAACCAAAAACCGGGAAGCCCCTTTTGGAGCCTCCCGGTTTCTTTCTTTTTGGAAAAATCAGATCTTCGCAGCGATACGAGCGGCAATCTGATCCGCGCACAGGTCGTAGGCCCGCAGCACGTCCATGGCCTTGCCGCTCTGACCGAACTGATCCTCTACGCCGATCTTGGTGAAGGTATATTCGCCGTTGCCCACCAGCACGTCGGCCACCGCGTCGCCCAGACCTCCGATGACGCTGTGTTCTTCCGCCGTGAAGACGTTCTTGCACTTCTGAGCGTAACGAGCCACCAGCTCCCGATCCAGCGGCTTGATGGTGTGCAGGTTCACGACCGCCACATCCTTGCCCTGTTCCTTGAGCAGTTCCGCCGCCATCAGGCTCTGTTCCACCATCAGGCCACAGGCAAAGATGACTGCGTCCTTGCCGTCCCGCATGACGTTGCCCTTGCCCACTTCGAAGGGCATGGGATCGAACACGGTGGTCGCCAGACGGGCCAGGCGCAGGTACACGGGGCCGTCGATCGCGGCAGCCGCTTCCACGGCCTTGTAGGTCTCGTTGGCATCGCAGGGGACAATCACGGTCATGCCCGGCAGAACGCGCATGAGGGCGATATCCTCGATAGCCTGATGGGTGCCGCCGTCCTCGCCCACGGTCACGCCCGCATGGGTGAAGGCGAACTTCACGTTGTTATGAGGATAGCACACGCCGTTGCGAATCTGCTCAAAGTTGCGGCCCGCGAACACGGCGAAGGTGGAGCAGAAGGGGATCAGGCCCATGCAGCTCATACCGTTGGCCACGTCCACCATATTGGCTTCCGCAATGCCCAGATCAAAGTGACGCTCCGGGAAAGCCTTCTGGAAAATACAGGTCTGAGTCGCCTGGGCCAGGTCGGCGTCCAGCACGACGATCTTATCGTTCTTCTTGGCCAACTCTACCAGAGCCTCGCCGTAAGCCACGCGGGTTGCTTTCTTATCACTCATTGCTCACGCCTCCAATTCCTTGAGCGCCTGGTCGCGCTGCTCCGCATTAGGAGCCTTGCCGTGCCAGCCCACCTGATTTTCCATGAAGGATACGCCCTTGCCCTTGACGGTGTGGCAAAGGATGCAGGTGGGAACGTCCTTCTCGGCGGGCTGATGCAGCGCATCCAGCACCTGCCTGAGGTCGTTGCCGTCCGCCACTTCGATGACATGGAAGCCGAAGGCGGTGAACTTCTGGGCGATATTGCCCAGACCCATGACCTGATCGTTGGTGCCGTCGATCTGCAGACCGTTGTTATCCACGATGAAGGTCAGGTTGTCCAGTTTATAGTGAGCCGCGGACATGGCCGCTTCCCATACGATGCCTTCCTGCAGTTCGCCGTCGCCCAGCACGGCGTACACGTGGCAGGGGTTGCCGGTGTGCTTCGCGCCCAGCGCCATGCCGACCGCAATGGACGCGCCCTGACCCAGAGAGCCGGTAGAAGCGTCCACGCCGGGGCACTTTTTCTTGTCGGGATGGCCCTGCAGAATATTGTGCAGCTGCCGGAAGCCCTCAAACTCCTTCTTGTCGAAGAAGCCCTTTTCGCCCAGCACGGCGTACAGCGCAGGGGCGGCGTGGCCCTTGGACAGCACCAGACGGTCGCGGGCAGGGTCGTTAGGGTTCTTGGGATCCACCTTCATCAAATCATAATACAGGGCGACCAAAATCTCCGTGGCGGACAGGGATCCGCCGGGATGGCCCGAACCGGCAGCGGCGGTCATGGTGATAATGTCCCGCCGTACCTGCTTACAGACCGCTTCCATTTCCGGAATGTTCATGATAACCTCTCCTCTATTGCGATACTTCAAGGCCCTTAAGAGCCATGTTAGCGCATTTTGATTATAGTCATCCAAGGAAATGCTTGTCAACCCATATTTGCAAATTGGTACTCTATTATCATCTTCCCGCAAAGAAAAAACGCCCCGCAGGCGGCGGGGCGCAGGCGTCTTTGGCTTACAGTGTGCCGGTGACGGTCAGGGTGCTGGAGCCGGGCGCGGTCGTCCAGACGCCGGTCGCCGCGTCCTGCGTATACGTGGCGGCGGGAACCGTCACCTTTCCGGCCACGGTGGCGAAACGGCCGGTGGTCGCGTCATAGGTGTAATCCGTCCCGGCAGTCCATGCGGTTCCGTTGAAGGTGACGGAGAGATTCTGCAGAATCGGGTTGAACACGTCGGCGACGATCGCCGCATCCGTTTCTTCCGCGGCTTCGTTGCCGTAGTTCTCGATCAGGAACGTATAGGTGAGCTGCCCATTCTGGGGCACGGACGCGGGCGTGAGCGCCTTACTGATGCTCAGGCAGGGTTCGCTGGCGGCGTTGATCGTGGCCGCAGCGGTCACGGCGGCGGGCAGGCCCTCGCCGGTAACGGTCGCCCGGTTGACGATAGAGTCCTCCACGGCCCGGGGCGCATAATCATTGGTATGGACCTGATAGACCAGCAGTGCGTTTCCTCCGGCGGGCACGCTGATCCCCGTGACCGTCATGGGCGGCCCGGCGGTGACGGTGGGGGTCGTCTGAAGCAGACCGTTCACATAATATTTCAGGCTGCCTGCCCGGTATTCCAGCGGTGTGACCGTGCCCTCGCCGAACGCATACGCGCCCAGATCGTCCGTAACGGTCAGCCCGGCGAACGCCGCCGCGCCGCTATTGACGATGCTGACGGTATAGGTGACGCAGGTATCACAGCCGTAGGTGTCAGTGACGGCGGTTTTCGCCACCGCCAGAATATCAACCAGTTCGCCCGTCACGATATTGGAGCGGGTAACCGTATTATTATAGGAAAGGGTCGCCTGATTGGTAAAGGTTGCCATGTTCATTCCTCCCTGGTGTTTTGAAAGGAGGGAGGTTTCTCCCTCGCTTTACTATATGCGGTTGGGAGGAAGGGGTGCAGGGAGGAGTTGCAGCGTTGCTATACAACGGCTCTGCCGCAGGGTTTTTTTGGCCGTGCGGCATAGCGCGTCGACTCTGGCAGGGAAGTGTGTACGCAGCCCTATGGGGTGCGGTTTTGTTTTGGCAGTACAGGACATTACGATTGTTTGCCCCGAGGAAAGTCTACTGCTTTGCAGCAGTGTATGTCAGCTTTGCCGTAAGAAAATCCCCTGTTGGGGAATGACGCGCCGACTACGGCGCGGGTGGTGGGGCTGCCGCCCCGAAGGGGGCAGTACTTTCTTTCGAAGCGAAAGAAAGTACCAAAGAAAGCACGCGGCACGGCGACTACGGGAAAAAGGCTTTGATTGCCCATTTTGACGGCGGGGCTCGCAATGTCGCGCGCAATGGAGTTGGATAGCTATCACTTACGTTTGGAGCGCGCTCGTGCTCGCCTTTTTCCGCCGCCAAAATGGGCGGGCCTTTTTCCCTCCGCTGCCTATCGCCGCTCTGCTCCGCCGCAGTTGGCGCAGGGCATACTCAAACGGTGGTGCTTGGGATGCTGCTGCGCTGCTTGGAGGCCATTGCAGCGCAAAGAAACAAAATAGCAGATATCTGCGAACGTCCCCACATTATCCGTCGCGCTCTTGATCTGGTTCGGATTAAAGGCAACGTAGCTCGTCGCATTGTCAAACTCCTGATCGGTTACGATCAGTCCGTCATACCCATAGTCTTCCATTTCCTGCAGGTATTCTTCCACCGTCATGTTATCGAGTGTTTCCATCAGGTCATAGGTATCAACGTAATTCGGGTTTTCAATGCTCAGATACACAGGCATTCCTATTCTTTTACCATCTTCTAATTTCAGTACATCCCGTCCTCCGTATTCATCTTCTGCCAGATTTTTGTCGCTAAACCAGAAGCCCAGCTCTGCGCTTCTCAAAAGCCCAACGCTGTCTTCCATGTTCCTGTTAAAATCTTCTATATCTCTTTGTTTCGTTCTTTCCCCAAGTTTATTACGGTCAAACACGGTAAAATCCGCATCCGTGGCATGGTATACCACCAGCGGTTCGCCGTCCCTGTCCACCACCTTGCTGTCCCCAAACCAGCGCTTGAATTGCTTCGTTTCAGTCTGTTCCACAAATTTCCTGTTGACAGGGGAATCATTTTTTAATATAGTATGGATGAGGCCGTCCTGCATAGCGCCCCCGGGGAATTGGACCCCGGACTCCGCAAACAGGTTACGAGCCTCTTTCTTTTTCCAGTAATACACGCCGGTCTTACCGGCGTTTTCTTTTTCGATAGCGTCCGTCAGCAGCTTGGTGATGGCGTTTCCTTTTCGGAATACCGTGGCAATGTTGTTGCTGTCTATTTTTTTCTGTTGGTTCCTGTGTGCGCCTGCTGGCATATCGTGTCCCGGCTATATTCCTAACACAAAAGCCAGCGTGGTTTCGAATCTACGCTGACTTTTTATGCGAGCCGGAGGGCCTGTCGCCCGACGGCGGTCTTTTCTATTCAACTGACGTGGAGCCACACCAGACCGGCCAGCCGCGAGGCCCGTTGCCGAGCGGCGGTAAAACCTCGGCTAAGTCGCTTTTCCTCTATGCCCCTGCGCGCTAGCGCAGTGACGGGTGCAGGGCTTTAGCCCTGCCAGACCGGC
>URJB01000045.1 GCA_900548145.1 uncultured Eubacteriales bacterium
CGTGCCACGGCGGTAAAACCCCGGCCAAGCCGCATGTCCCCCGAACGGCCCCGCGCCCATCGGGCGCGGTGTGGGGTGCAGGGGGACTACCCCTGCTATTCTTCGACGTCTACGAAGAAGGGCTGACCGCAGTGCTGACACACGGGGCTTTCGTCGAAGTCGATGTCGGAAGCGCGGATCATCACGGTGTGGCCGCAGTTGGGACAATCGAAGGAAAGCTCCTGATCGTCGTCCTCATCGTCGTCTTCTTCCTCATCCTCGTCTTCGCCGTCGTCCTCGCAGCCGCAGTCGCAGTCGCAGTCGCAATCGTCGTCGCCGAAGAGCACGTCTTCCATATCGGAAAGATCGTTGTCGATGTCCTCTACATATTCGTTCAGCTCGTCCACGCTGTCGTTCACGTCGGCCAGCTGGTGGGACATTTCGTCCATCACGTCCAGCATTTCCAGGATCAGGCGCTGTTCGTTCACTTCCCGATCCAGCTTCATGCCTTCCGCAAGGCCGCGCAGGTAAGCGGTACGATCCGTGATATTTGCCATGGTCTTATCCTCCAAATGAATTAGCAGCGCTCCATATACTCGCCGGTGCGGGTGTCGATGCGGATATGGTCGCCGATGTTGATGAACAGGGGCACCTGCACGCTGTAGCCGGTCTCGACCTTAGCGGGCTTGTAGGTGTTGCTGGCGGTGTCGCCCTTGAAGCCGGGCTCGGTGTCGATGACTTCCATCTCCACGAAGTTGGGGGCGGCCACGCTGAAGGCGCTGCCCTTGAAGAACTTCACGGTCACGTTGGTGCCTTCCTTCACGTAGGGGATGGCGTCTTCCACCTGATCCTTGTTCAGCGGGATCTGCTCGTAGGTTTCGGTGTCCATGAAGTAGTACAGTTCGCCGTCATTATAGACGTACTGCATTTCCTTGGTCTCCACGATGGCGCGGGGCATTTTGTCGGTGGGGTTGAAGCTGCGCTCCACCACCGCGCCGGTCATGATATTCTTGATCTTGGTGCGCACAAAGGCCGCGCCCTTGCCGGGCTTCACGTGCTGGAAATCCACGATGTTCCACACGCCGCCGTCCCATTCGATGGTGATGCCCTTTTTGAAATCGCCCGCAGTAATCATTGGTCATTCCTCCGTTTTTTATATGGTGTAGAATTGGTTGATGATACGCCCTGTGGGCGAATCACAGGATAATGAGTTCTCTGGTGGGGCTGGTCAGGGGGATGCAGCCGTCCTTCTTGACGATGACGGAGTCCTCGATGCGCACGCCGCCCACACCGGGCAGATAGATGCCGGGTTCCACGGTCATGATCTGGTTTTCTTCCAGAATGGCGCTGCAGGTCATGCTCAGGCGGGGTTCTTCGTGGATGTCGATGCCCACGGAGTGGCCCAGTCCGTGACCGAAGCGTCCTTCGTAGCCGTGGCTGTAGATGTAGTCCCGGGCAATGGCGTCGATATCCTTGCAGCACTTGCCGGCCATGACGGCGTCACGGGCGGTCTGCTGGGCGGTCAGCACGGTCTGGTAGACCTTGCGCATCTCGTCGCTGGGCTGGCCCAGCGCCACCGTGCGGGTCATATCCGCGCAGTAGCCGTTGTACTTCGCGCCAAAGTCAAAGGTAATCATATCGCCCAGACGGACCTTGTAGTCGCCGGGCACGGCATGCGGCAGGGAACCGTTGGCGCCCGCCGCCACGATGGTGGAGAAGGCCAGTCCTGTCGCGCCATGGGTCAGCATATCGAACTCCAGCTTCAGCGCCAGTTCCTTTTCCGTCACGCCCTCTTTGATCTCAGGCAGCAGACGTTCGAAGGCTTCGCTGGTGATGCGGCAGGCCTCGGCGATGCGGCTCAGCTCGTCCTCGTCCTTGATCTGGCGGATGTGCTGCACTTCTTCATGCAGGCTCTTCCATTCCACGCCGGGCACGGCCTTGCGGCAGGACTCGAAGGAGCGGACGGTCAGGTAATCGTCCTCATAATACAGCGCGCCGATCTCATGCTCCGCGCACAGGCGGCCCACGATCGCTTCATGAGAAACGCCCTTTTCGGTCATCTCCACCGAGAATCCGGGAGCCTGCTTTTCGGCTTGCTCCGTATAGCGGAAGTCGGTGATGATAGCCTGCATTTCCCGTCCGATCAGCACCAGACCCTCGCCGGTGTAGCCGGAAAGATAGAACATGTTGCTGGGATTGTGCACCAGCACGGCTTCGCACTGGTCCAGCGCCAGCCGCTCCATCAGTTTCAACACTCTCTGATTCAACGATACATCCCTCGAATGCGGCAAAGCCGCCCAGATTGGCATTAAGCCATTTTTCATTTTACCATAAACCCAAAAACCGCGCTACCTTTTTTTGCATTTTAGCGCGGTTTTTCTGGATTTTTCCAAAAACGGCAGAGTTTTTTCGGATCCGCCGGAAGCATACGCCCCATTTTCGACAGGTCGGAGGCCTTTCTTAATACCCCAATGTTTCCTCCACAAACAGCACGGTGATCTTTCGGCCCCGGGGCGCGCGGTCCACCGCCAGTGTCAGGCGGCACATGCTGTCGTGACAGTCCGGGCCGCACATGCCGGTACGGGCGCAGGCAGTATCCAACCCCTGCCGACGGGCGTTGGGCGGGCAGGCGGTTTTCTTGATGCGGGCAATGGCGGTATTGATGCCGCCGTCCACCACCTTCGAATGGCTGATGACGAAATAGACCTGCTCCGGGCCGAAGCACACCGCCGCCGCCCGGTTGCCCGCGCCGTCGATGAGCACCAGCTTGCCCTGACGGGTAACGGCGTTGGCGGAGCAAAGGTACACGTCCGCGCCGATGGCCTTGCGGCGGATGGGGTTGACTTCTTCCTTTGGCACGCCCCAATGAGAATAGACGGTGCAGCCCTTCTCCTGCAGTTTTTCCAGAATGCCGGTGGCGCGCACGCTGACCGATCCGCCCACGCCCACCGTCTTCCCGGCGGCGATGTGTTCATTCAGATAATCGCAGGCTTCCTGCGCCGTGTGCAGCTCCACCACTTCAAACTCATTTTTGCGCATGTTGTCGACAACCTGCTGCAGAAATTCATCCATGGTCCGTACCTCCCCAATGGCTGGGATGATGGCTCATCCGCTTCCAAATCCTTCCCTGAGGGAATCGGCTTCAGTATAACACAAATCATGTGAAAAGGGAATTTTCACTTCCGCCCGGTAAATACGGGAATGGAAATGCGCACATCCACCGCGGCACGGCCCGTATTCACCCGCATATCGGCCCGAAGACCCGCGTCCTGCATCTGCTCCACGATCTCGCGGATGGCGTTCAGGTACAGCCGATAATCCCGCATCAGCGGCTTCATATGGCGGCCGGAGGTCATGGGCAGGGGCATCCGGGCCAATTCTCCGTCTACCAGCGTTTCCGTACCCTTGGTGTCCAGCCCCAGCTCCACCACGTGCCGCAGCACTCGAAGCCGTCCCTGCTGGCCGGGCATCCGCAGCAGCGCCTCGCCGATGGATTCGCTCAGGTCATAGTGCCGCAGCAGGGCACAGACCTCCTCCCCCAGATTGAGCAGGCGAATCTTCCGCCGCACCGTCTGCACGGAACGGCCTGTCCGCTGGGACAGCTGCTGGGTGGTCAGGCCGTCCTGACGGATGAAGCTGCGGTACTGCTCCGCCTCGTCCAAATAATGGAGCCGCCCCTTCGCCAGCCTGTCCACGAAAGCGGAGAGCCGTTCTTCCAGCGGAACCCCGGGGCTGATGACCGCCGCCACATAGCAGCTGCCTTCCTCCCGAAGCCGCTGCAGCTGCTCCTGTCCCGCCACCAGCGTGTACCGTCCGTCCGCCTCAGCCTCCACCTGAATGGCCCCGGCCTTGGCGCTGCTTTCCGCCCGGTTCGTTTCCTGAATGTCGCTGAGAGGTACCCAGCGGATCTGTTCGGCTGTCGGCTGCATCCCGCTCGCCCCTTCCTCACGAAAAAATGAACGCGCCCCGCGATCCCCGCAGGCCCTCCCCCATGACCTGCGAAGCCCACGGAACGCGTCCATGCCTGTGTATTTCCCTGCACAGGCGGCTTTTCCTGCCGAGGAAAGGCGGGAATCGTTCCCCACATTTCGACAGCGGCAGGCAAAGGGAAAGAGACCCTGCTGCGCAGAGTCTCTCTTTGTTTTATGTTTCTTTTATTCCACCGCCGCGCCCTTGAGCCGGGAACGGCGACCGTGCAAGGGTTCCGGCTTTCCGGCTTCTTTTTATTTTCCGCCGGTCTGTCCCAACGGCTCCCGGCCGGGCGTGCCGGCTTTTCGGGGATACTGTCGAACGGTTTTTTCCTTTTTAGGCAGGGCGATGACGCAATGCTCCCAGTCCTCCTGCCCCGGCAGCACGATGGGCGTCCGTTCCAGCTTGCCGCCACCCAACAACCGTGCGGCCCGCTGTCCCGCGTCCCATTCTTCCGACGCGGCGGGGCCTTTATAGCAAACAGCCTTTCCGCCCACCTTCACAAAGGGCAGCAGCAGCTCCGCCAGCACCGGCAGCGCCGCTACGCCGCGAGCCACTGCCAGATCAAACTGTTCCCGCCAGAGGGGATCCCGCCCGCCGTCCTCCGCCCGGGCGTGGCACAGACGCACGTTGGAAAGGCCCAGTTCCTTCACCACCGCATCCAGAAAATTCAGCCGCTTTTGCAGCGAATCCATCAGCACCACATCCAGGTCCGGCCGGGCGATGGCCAGCGGCAGGCCGGGAAAACCCGCGCCAGTGCCCACGTCGATCAGGCTCGCGCTTTCGGGGAACAGTCCCTCGATGCCCAGCGGAGCCAGCGAATCCAGATAGTGCCGCCCGAGAGAGGTCTCAAAATCCGTATCGCCCGTCAGGTTCATGACCTGATTCCACTCGGTCAACAGCTGGTGGTAGCGGGCCAATCGTTCCGGGGTGGCGGGGTCGTAACGGATGTTCAGCGCGTCCAGCCCGTTTTTCAGCCGTTCCGGCCACTGCTCCCGGCTCACAGCTTCAGTCCCAGATACCGCACGGCCCAATACTTCCCCCATGCCAGCACCTCCCTGAGATGATTCTTCAGAAAATACTTCACGCCCGGGCGGCAGGGGCTTCCCACGCCCTGCGCGTCCATGCCCATATCCTGCATCAGCCGCAGGGCCCGAGGCAGATGATAATCACTGGTGACCACCACCGGGCGGCTGCACCCAAGCTCCTGCAAAATGGCCCAGGCATTCTGCAGATTCTGCCGGGTGTCGGCGCTCAAGGGGTCGCTGATGACGTGATCCTCCTGCACGCCCTCTTCGATAAACAGGCGGCGCATCACGTCGCCCTCGGCTTCCGGCTCCTTCCCGGCCTTGCCGCCGGTGACCACCATATAGCAGGGATGCCCGTCGTATACCTTCCGGGCCGCGTCCATGCGCCAGCGCAGCTGCACCGACGGTTCCCCGCTGGGCAATACCTGTGCTCCCAGCACGATAATGCTGTCATAATCCCTGGGCTGCGGCACGCTGACCTCCTGCGCGTAGATCCAGCCCACCATCCCGGCGTAGCACACTACGCCCAGAAGCAGCAGACCGATCAGAATTTTCCAGAATGTTCTCCATGGTTTTGCGCTTTTCTTTCGCGTCATGCTTTCAGTCTTCCGTCCTTTTTTCGGATCTTATCAGCAATGCGGGTCTCTCCCGCGGAGCTGGCCACCTTGATAACCGGCTCTCCGTTGTGGTACTCCCGCTGGATCAGTTCGCTGGCGTACAGGCTGAAGGTTTCCCCGTCTGCCACGATGATATGATCCGCCAATGCCACTTCCAGGCTGGAAAGCAGCGCCGCCAGCTCCGCCGTCATGTCCAGATCGCTCTGGGAGGGCACGGCGCTGCCGCCGGGATGATTGTGGCACAGCACCACCGAATGGGCGTTGTGCCGCAGCACGGCCTCCGCTACCAGCCGGGGATAGGCGGCCACCTCGCTTAAAGAGCCTGTAGCGATCTGTACGTCGGCCAATACCTGCAGCTGGCCGTCCAGACAGACCACGTAGAACGCCTCCTGACGGCGGCCTGCCAGCAGGCGGCGGCAATGTTCCTGCGCCTCCATGCGGTTGCGGAGCTTTTCCCGCTGCCCGGCGCGGCTTTCCTCCACCCGGCGGCCCACGGCGGCAAACAGATGAAGCAGCACGGCGGCGTACTCGCCTACGCCCTCCACCCTGCACAGTTCCTCCTCCGAGGCTTCCAGCACCCCGTGGAAGCTGCCAAAACGCTCCAGCAGTGCGTGAGCCAGCGGATTGACGTTTCGCTGGGGAATGGCGTAAAACAGCATCAGCTCCAGCGCCTCATGGTCGGCAAAGCCGTTCAGCCCTTCCCTGCGGAACCGTTCCCGCATCCGGCTGCGGTGCCCGTCGTGCGCTCCCGCCATGGTCTTCCCTCCCCGCGTTTGTGTCCATTGTGTTAGTCCAGTATACCATAAACAAGGAAAGCTTGAAAACCCCCCGGGTTTGTGCTAGTATCAGACTGGAATTGTTTCTATTGAAGGAGGCTCGGCCATGAAGATCTATGAATCCGGCGAGGATTATCTGGAGATGATCCTGATGCTGCAGAAAGAAAAGGGCTATGCCCGTTCCATCGACGTGGCCGCAGCGCTGGGCGTTACCAAGCCGTCCGTCAGCGTGGCCATGAAGAAGCTGCGGGAAAACGGCTACATCCTGATGGATGGCGACAATCTGCTGTCCCTGACCCCGGCGGGGGAGGCCATCGCCGACCGCATTTACCTGCGCCACACTGTTCTGACCCAGATGTTTGTGGCGCTGGGCGTTTCGGAAGAGACGGCCCGTCAGGACGCGTGCAAGATCGAGCACGACCTGTCCGACGAGACCTTTGAGGCCATCCGCCGGCATCTGGAAAACATCGAAAGCCAAAAATAAGGAGTTTATTCCAATGAAGCAACGGCGTCTTTCTCCAAACGATGGCGGCAACGGCATCACCGAAGGCGTGATCTGGAAACAGCTGCTTCTTTTCTTCTTTCCCATTCTGCTGGGCACGTTCTTCCAGCAGCTGTACAACACCGCCGATGCGATCATCGTCGGTAAATTCGTGGGCAAGGAAGCCCTGGCCGCCGTGGGCGGCGCCACCGGCAATCTGATCAATCTGCTGGTGGGTTTTTTCGTGGGGCTTTCCTCCGGCGCAAGCGTCATCATCTCCCAGTATTACGGGGCGCGGAAAAACGCCGAGGTCAGCGCGTCCGTGCATACGGCGGCGGCGCTGGCGCTGGCGGGCGGTCTTTTGATGACCGTACTCAGTTATTTCCTGCTGCCCGGCTTTCTGGTCACCATGGGCACCCCGGTGGAGATCCTCGATCAGGCGTCCACCTACACCCGCATCATTTCGCTGGGAATGCTGCCCTCGCTGATCTACAACATCGGTTCCGGCATTCTGCGCGCCATCGGCGACTCCCGCCGTCCCCTGTATTTCCTGATCGCCTGCTGTCTGTTCAACATCGTGGCCGACGTCCTGCTGGTAGTGGGCGCGAATATGGGCGTGGCGGGTGCGGCGCTGGCGACCATCCTGTCCCAGCTGCTCAGCGCGGTGCTGGTGATCGTCACACTGTGCCGCACTCAGCAGTCCTATCAGCTGCGTCCCCGGGAGATCCGCTTCCATGGTGCAATTCTTCAGCGCATTTTGCAGATTGGTTTCCCCGCCGGGCTGCAATCGGTACTGTACTCCGTTTCCAATATCATCATTCAGGCCAGCATGAACGTGTTCGGCACCGACGTGCTGGCCGCGTGGACGGCCTATGGCAAGCTCAGCGACCTGTACTGGATGATTATCAGCGCCTTCGGCATTGCCATTACCACCTTCACGGGCCAGAACTTCGGCGCGGGCAAATATGACCGAATGCACAAAAGCGTGCGGGTCTGTCTGCTTCTTTCCACCATCGCTACCGTGCTGCTTTCCAGCGTGCTGATGCTGGGCGCGCGTGTCTTTTTGGGGATGTTCACCAATGACGAGATCGTGCTGGACTACGGCGTTACGATCATGTGGATGCTGGTGCCCAGCTACGTGACCTACATCTGCATTGAAATTCTCTCCGGCGCGGTGCGCGGGGCGGGCGATACCCTGATCCCCACCATCGTGAACCTGACGGGTATCTGCGTGCTGCGCGTCATCTGGATCTGGTTCGTCGTTCCTTCCCACAACACGGTGGAATGCGTCCTTTTCAGCTATCCGCTGACGTGGGTGGTCACTTCTGTCGCTTTCGTGATTTATTACCTCAAGGGCGGCTGGCTCCAGCGCTGCATCCAGAAAAGCGGGCTGGAAAAACAGGCGTAGTTTTTCCTTCGGCCTATCTTAGCAGGATTTTCCCTGTCTGATTCGTTGCATGAGCAGAAGGTTTTTGTTCTTCATCAACGACAGGAGGGAAGGTCATGCCTCGAATCATCCAACGTTTTCTATTGCTGCTGTTCGTCTGGCTGTGCGGTTCTTCGGCGCTGGCTGAAACACCCGCCCCATGGCGCGGCTACACGGTTCGGGAACACGAAGCGAACCGGCTGGTTCTGGAAGTGCAGTACGCCAACGATCAGGCCGAACGCTGCGTGCTGACCGCAGGTGAGGGAAGCGTTTTCCCGGCGCTAAGCGAAGATCAGTCCTTCGTCTGGGACGGGGAAGAGCGGGAGCTGACCCTGCAGTGGAGCAGCCCGCGGCTGGAACTGACGCTGGCCTATGAGGCGGCGATCTCCGCTTCCCTCTGGCAGGAAGGGACCCCTTACGAGGACGAGCTTGTCTTCACCTACTATGACGCTGCCGGGAACAAGCTGGACGAGGATCGCCTGTTCATTCTCAACCAGCTGAATGGCCTGACCGTGGAAATGGAGACCCTGCGAGGTTCCCGTTCCCAAATTCCGCAGATATTGAATGAACCCTAAAAACGACTTTGCCCCCGCCGCGGCCTTTTCCAGACCGCAGCGAGGGCTTTTTCCTTATCCTTCTGCTTTGACCGCTTTGTTTTTCTTTTTCCGTTCCCACAGCACCACAGCCACCATCATAATGACCGTGACCAGATAGGGGGCCATGCCGGTCAGGTCGCTGGGGACGTACTTCTGCAGCCGCAGGCCCAGTGCTTCGATAAAGCCGAACAGCAGCGCTGCCAGAAATACGATGGGCGGATTGCCCCGGCCGAAGATCACGCAGGCGAAGGCCACATACCCGCGGGAGGCCGACATATTCTCGGAGAACATGGTCAGGTAGCCCAGCGACAGGTGTGCGCCCGCCATGCAGCTCAGTACGCCGCAGAGCACGCTGGCGCTGAGTTTCATCTTTTCGGGGCTTCGGCCGCTGGCTTCCAGCGCATCGGGATATTCGCCGCTGGCCCGCAGGTGGAATCCCCACGGGGTCTTGTAGATCAGATACCAGCAAACCGGCACCAGAATCCAACTGATGTAGACCAGCAGGGTATTGCCGCTGAGCAGATGCCCCAGCACGGGGATGTCCTTTACTCCCGGAATGGTGATGGTGGGCAAAGGCACGATGCGCGGATCAGAGAAGGAGCCCTTCACCTGAAAGATCGTGCGCAGCAGGAAAGTGGTCAGTCCGCCCGCGAAGATGTTCAGCGCCACGCCGATGATAAATTCATCGCTGTGGAAGCGAATCACCAGCACGTAGTACAGCAGCCCCAGAATCACGCCGAACACGATGGCAAAGGCCAGTCCCGCCGCCCAGCTGCCGCAGTAGTAGCTGCCCAGCACGGCGAAAAACGCGCCGATGAGCATCATGCCGTCGATACCGATGTTGGTGATGTTCACATGCTGGGTCATCAGGCAGCCCAGCGCCGCCAGCACCACCGGCGTGGCGGTGCGCAGAGTATTCTGGAACAGAAGCACATTGAAGATATCGCTCATACGCCCGCCTCCTTCGCCTTGGCTTCCCGCCGGGCCTTCCGAATGGCGGAGCGGTCCTGCAGCGCCGTGCGGATGCCGCCCTCCGCCGCCATGAAGAAGATGATGATGGACTGGACGATCAGGATGACCTCGCTGGAAATTCCGGCGGAAAGCTCCATGGAGCGGCTGCCGATATTCAGCACCGCAAAGAACAGGCTCATCAAAATCACGCCGAAGGGCTGATAGCGCATAATCATGGCCACCAGCATGCCGTCAAAGTAGAACTCGTTGGAAAGGGTGGTCATGAAGCGCTTGTGCAGGCCGAACACCTCCAGCATACCCGTCAGGCCGCAGATCGCGCCGGACAGCACCATGGACCAGAGCATCAGCTTTTTGGCGGAAATGCCGCCGTAGGCCGCAAAGCGGTCGTTATCGCCGGTCAGCTTCATTTCAAAGCCTACGGAGGAACGGGTCATCAGATACCACGTGAAAAATGCCGCCACCGCCGCAAACAGAATGGCGGTGGTCAGATTGCTCAGGGGGATCAGCTTGGCAAAGCCCGCTTCCTTCATAATGCTGGCCGTGCCGGAGGCAATGCCCTTTTCCGTGGTTTTCAGGGGGCCGTTGGCCATGTAGCTGCAAAAGAAGGTCGCCACGCTGTTGAGCATGATGGTGGTGATGACTTCGTCCACCTTCCAATAGACCTTCATCGCGCCGGGAACCCATGCATACAGTCCCCCGGCCAGCAGGGAAGCCAGCAGCGCCAGAATGACCACGACCCACGCGGGCACGCCCTTTACCTGTGCGCCCACCACGGCGGCGGCCAGTGCGCCCATAAAGAGCTGTCCTTCGCCGCCCACGTTGAAAATCCCCGCTTTGGCCGCCACGCTCATGGCAAGGCCGCACAGCGCCAGCGTCGTAGCCTTGGCCAGCGTATTGCCGATGGCCCGGGGTTTGCCCAGCGCTCCCTCAAACAGCGCGCCATAGCACTGAATGGGGTCGAAGCCGCACAGAAGCATGATGCCAGCCCCCACCAGAAAGGCCAGCAGCACCGCGCTCAGCAGGGAGATCAGGTAGTCCCGGTTCAGCTTCTGCGCCGGTTTCAGGCGAAGCAGCGCCCGAACACTCTGGAAAAAGCCGTTACCCATGCCGCAATTCCTCCTTTGCCGCGCTTTCCTCGTCCTTCACACCGCCGGTCATATAGTAGCCGATCTCTTCCCGGGTGATCTCCTCCGTTCGGAAGGAGCCGGTGATGCGGCCTTCATACAGCGTCACCAGACGGTCGCTCAGGCGGAACAGCTCGTCCAGATCGGCGCTGATGAGCAAAATGGCACAGCCCTCGTTGCGCTTCTGCATGATGCGCTCGTGAATGAACTCGATTGCGCCGATGTCCACGCCCCGGGTGGGCTGGCTGATGACCAGCACCGGGGAATCAAAGCTGAATTCCCGGGCGATGACCACCTTCTGCATATTGCCGCCGGACAGGGAGGACACAGGGTCGTCTACCCCGGACATACGGATATCGAACTTTTTCGCCTGTTCGGCCGCGTATTTCTTCACCTGACGGCGGCGCAGATGCAACCCGCCCAGCATGCTGAACTCCGGCCGGCGCTGCTTGCCCACCAGCAGGTTTTCCGCCACGCTGGCCTTTCCGTCCACGCCGGTGGTCATGCGGTCTTCCGGGATGAAGCTCACGCCCCGTCTGCGAATTTCGCCCGGCGTTTTCCGGCTCACGTCCTCGCCGCACAGAAGCACCCTGCCGCCGGTCTGAGGTCGCATGCCCATGATGCACTCGGCCAGCTCGGTCTGGCCGTTGCCCTCCACGCCGCACACGCCCACGATTTCCCCTGCGCGGACGGACAGACTCACCTGTCGCAGTGCGGGCAGCATCCGATCGTTCAGGGCGCACAGGCCCTCCACCCGGAGCTTTTCCTCGCCCATTTCATGCTGCTGGCGCAGTTCGTCAAAGATCACGTCCCGTCCCACCATCAGGGAGGCGATCTCCCGTTCGCTGGTCTGAGCGGTCTCCATTACCTGCACCAGACGGCCGCGCTTCATCACGCCCACTCGGTCGCTGACCTGCATGACCTCCGGCAGCCGGTGGGTGATCAGAATCACGGTCATGCCCTGCTCCTCCACGATACGGCGGATGACGCGGAACAGCTCATCCGTCTCCTGGGGGGTCAGTACAGCGGTAGGTTCGTCCAGAATCAGCACCTTTGCGCCGGTGCGCAGGGCCTTGAGGATCTCCACCCGCTGCTGCAGGCCCACGCTCAGTTCGCCGGTCACATCGTCCGGGTTCACATACAGGCCATAGGTCTCGGACAGTTTCCGCACAGCGTCCCGCGCCGTTTGAAAATCATAGCTCAATCCCTTTTTCGGTTCATGCCCCAGCAGGATATTCTGCGCCACGGTGAAGCTGGGCACCAGCTTGAAGTGCTGATGCACCATGCTCACGCCCATCTCCATGGCCTTTTCCGGGCAATGCTGCGGCCCGATCTTTTCTCCGTCAATGAAAATTTCGCCCATGGTGACCGGCTGCATCCCGTACAGCAGGTTCATCAGCGTACTTTTTCCCGCGCCGTTTTCCCCCACCAGTGCGAACACTTCGCCCCGCCGAACGCTCAGGCTGACGTCGTCGTTAGCCAGCGTTCCCGGGTACTGCTTCGTCACGTGGGAAAAACGGACGATCTCTTTCTTCTCCATCCAACCTCCTCCCAGGGCTATGCCCTGGACCCGCTTCTGCGCGCGATGCGCGCAGGGGTTGTCGGTCACTGTCACTTGGCTTCCTTCTACCGCCGCTCGGCAGGACTTCGCCCTGCACCCACCTCTGCGCGTGGGGCGCGCAGGGGCGTTTGGTGATTGCTGATTAACTTCCTTCTACCGCCGCTCGGCGGAAGGCCTCGCGGCTCGCGGGTTTAAGTCGGTCAACATGGATTAACTTACAGCCGACAAATCAAACCCTGCTGTCGTTTTCTGCCAAATGCGCTTCATCCAAAATTTGCCCGCGCATTGCGCGGGCAAAAAGTACCATGATGATATTGAAAATCGTAAAGCACGTCAGCAAGCGTTATCCGAACGCCGTCCAACCTGCATGTCGCCCACGTGCCCTGCGCGCTCACAGCGCGCAGTCCGGGGTCAAGGGACACTGTCCCTTGCGCGAGCCGCGAGGCATTCCGCCGAGCGGCGGTAACTCCGCAGCCAGCATTCTTTCCCTCGACGCCTCCCGCGCCCTCTGGGCGCGGTGTGGGGTGCAGGGGCACTGCCCCTGCTGCTTAACGGGTGGTGTCAACGACGATCTCGCCGTCGATGATCTTCTGGGCCAGCGCATCCACTTCGGCCTTCAGCTCGTCGGAGACCTGCTGGGGCATGGAATCGTCGCCGTAACCAATGCCCACCAGACCAGTGGACAGATCGGCGTCCCAGATCTCGCCGCCGTTGAACACGCCTTCTTCAATGTACTGCGCCACCGCCTGATAGACGCTCTCGCCTACGTGCTTGAGCATGGAGCAAACCACCACGTCGGGGTTCTCGCTCTTCTGATCCTTGTCCACGCCGATGGCGTAGAAGCCCTTCTCCTGAGCGGCTTCAAACACGCCCAGACCGGTCTTGTCGGCCACCTGGAAGATCACGTCCGCGCCCTTGCTGTTCAGGGC
The DNA here is from genome assembly GCA_900548145.1 of uncultured Eubacteriales bacterium. Taxonomy (GTDB): domain Bacteria; phylum Bacillota; class Clostridia; order Christensenellales; family Aristaeellaceae; genus Limiplasma. Next base: position 13,459 of record URJB01000045.1, read on the forward strand.
CAACGCGCTTTCCTTGCCCTTGGCGGGGTCTTCGTAATCGTTGGTGTAGATGGGATCCAGCACTTCGCCGTCAGGATTGGCGTACAGCGCGCCCTGCTTGTAGCCCACGATAAAGTTGTTGATGGTATCGCTGTCCTCGCCGCCGATCACGCCCACCTTTCCGGTTTTGGAGAGCTTCATGGCAATGTAGCCCGCCAGGAAGCTGCCCTGATTTTCCTTGTAGGTGATGGCCAGCAGATTGTCATGGCCGGTCATGCCGTTGTCCACAAAGATGAACTTGGTGTCGGGCATTTCGGGAGCCACCACGTCCAGACCGTCCCAGAACTCCCAGCCCACGGCCACAACGACGTCGTTCTGCTCCGCAGCCTCCACCAGTGCGGGTTCGTAGGCGCTGGCGTCGTTCTTGCACTCCACCACGCTGCCGACCACACCGTAATCCGCCGCCAGCTTCTGTAGGCCGTCATTGGCGCTGTCGTAGAAGCCCTGATCGCCCAGGCTGCCCGCCACGCAGATGCCGACCTTCAAAGCGTCGGTCTTTTCACTTTCGGCGGAAGCGCCCAGTACCGCCAGCGTCGCCACCATGGTAATGCACAGAATCAGCGAAAGAATCTTTTTCATCGGATTTGCACCCTTTCTGTCCGTTTCCCCGTTTTTTGCCGGAGAGGTTATGACTCATTATACAACATCCCGCCGGATTTTCACAAGTCCCCAAGTGACGGAAATCGGGCCGTTTTCTTTTCCCGTTTTTTTCACGTTTTCCTCAAGAGCCTGCCCGAAATTCCCGTGTTTCACTCCCGCTCGTTCTTCCGTTTTTCCATCCGTTCCCGGTCTCTTTTCAAAATCGGGGCCAGATATTGGCCGGTGTAGCTCTTTTTGCAGCGCACGACCTCCTCCGGGGTGCCGACGGCCACGATTTTTCCGCCGCCGTCGCCGCCCTCGGGGCCCAGATCGATCAGATAATCCGCCGTCTTGATGACGTCCAGATTGTGCTCGATGACCAGCACACTGTTGCCCGCCGCCACCAGCCGCTGCAAAACCCCGATCAGCCGTTCCACATCCGCCACATGCAGGCCGGTGGTGGGTTCGTCCAGCAGATACAGCGTGCGGCCGGTGTCCCGGCGGCTCAGCTCGGTAGCCAGCTTGATGCGCTGAGCTTCGCCGCCGGACAGCTGGGTGCTGGGCTGGCCCAGCTTGATGTAGTTCAGACCCACATCATACAGGGTCTGCAGCTTGCGGCGGATGGGCTCGTGGGCGTCGAAGAACTCCAGCGCCTCCTCCACGGTCATCTCCAGCACCTCGTGGATGTTTTTGCCCTTGTAGCGCACGTCCAGCGTTTCACGGTTGTAGCGCGCGCCCTTGCAAACGTCGCAGGGCACGTAAATATCCGGCAGAAAGTGCATTTCGATCTTCAAAAGGCCGTCGCCGGAACAGGCCTCGCAGCGCCCGCCCTTCACATTGAAGGAAAAACGGTTCTCCTTGTAGCCCCGGGCCTTGGCTTCGGGGGTCATGGCGAAAATTTTTCGGATGAGGTCGAATACGCCGGTGTAGGTGGCCGGGTTGGAACGGGGGGTGCGGCCGATGGGGCTCTGGTCGATGCAGATGATCTTGTCCAGCTGCTCCACGCCCTCCATGGCGTCGAATTTGCCCGGATAGGTCTTGGCCCGGTTCAGCACCTTGGCCAGATGCTTGTAAAGAATTTCGTTGACCAGACTGGACTTGCCAGAGCCGCTGACGCCGGTGACGCAGCAGAACACACCCAGCGGGAAGGAAACATCGATCTTCTTCAGATTGTTCTCCCGCGCGCCCCGCACAGTGAGCCAGCCCTTCGGCTCCCGGCGTTTTTCCGGCAGCGGGATGAACCGTCTGCCACTTAAATATTGCCCCGTCAGAGACTTGGGATTGTCCAGAATGTCCTGTACCGTGCCCTCCGCCACGATCTCGCCGCCGTGAACGCCCGCGCCGGGGCCCACATCGACGATCCAGTCGGCGGCGTACATGGTGTCCTCGTCGTGCTCCACCACGATCAGGGTGTTGCCCAGATCGCGCATCCGCTTGAGGGTGCTGAGCAGCTTGTCGTTGTCCCGCTGGTGCAGGCCGATGGAGGGCTCGTCCAGAATGTACAGTACGCCCATCAGGCTGGAACCGATCTGGGTCGCCAGCCGAATGCGCTGGGCCTCGCCGCCGGACAGGGTGGCCGCCGCCCGGGACAGGGTCAGGTAGCTCAGACCCACGCTGTCCAGAAAGCCCAGCCGCGCGTCGATCTCCTTCAAAATCTGGGCGGCGATCATGCGTTCCTTCTCCGTCAGCTCCAGCGCGCGGAAAAACGCCCGGGCCTTGGTGACGCTCAACTGGCACACCCTGGAAATGTTCAGCCCGCCCACCGTGACGGCCAACACTTCCGGGCGAAGCCGCTGGCCATGGCAGGCCCGGCACTCGTCCTCCACCATATACTCTTCGTAGCCCGCCTTCATGGCGTCGCTGGTGGTCTCCCGGTAGCGGCGTTCCAGCGTAGGGATCACGCCCTCGAAGGTAGTGTTGTACCGGCCCGCGCCGTTGGCGCCCTCGTATTCGATAGTGATCTTGTCCGGCGAACCGTACAGGATCACGTCCATCACGTCCTTGGGCAGATCACGAACCGGCGTGTCCAGACTGAAATGGTATTTTCTGGCCAGCGCTTCAAAGTAGGTGTGGGCCATGCTGCCCTGATCCTGCACGTTCCATGCCATGGCCTGCAGCGCGCCCTGATGGAAGCTCAGGCTCTGGTCGGGGATAATGCTCTCCAGCGTGATATGCATCACTGTGCCCAGACCGCCGCACTGGGGGCACGCGCCGAAGGGGCTGTTGAAGCTGAACATCCGGGGAGCCAGTTCTTCGATAGATACGCCGCAGTCCGGGCAGGCGTAGTTCTGGGAAAACAGCATCGTCCCCTTGTCGAACAGGTCTACCAGCACCAGCCCCTCCGCCTCCCTGGCGGCGGTTTCCAGACTGTCCGCCAGCCGGGTGCGGAACTCGTCGGAGTTGCGGACGATCAGCCGGTCGACCACGATCTCAATGGTGTGCTTCTTCTTTTTATCCAGCGCCGGCAGGTCGTCCAGCTCATAGAGCTCGCCGTCGATCTTCACGCGGACGTAGCCGTGCTTCTGGGCCGCTTCCAGAATTTTGGCGTGTTCGCCCTTGCGTTCCCGCACCACGGGGGCCAGCACCTGCATCTTCTGTCCTTCGGGCAGGGTCATCACCTGATCCACCATCTGGTCGATGGTCTGCTGCTTGATCTCCCGGCCGCACTTGGGGCAATGGGGAATACCGATGCGGGCATACAGAAGGCGCAGGTAGTCGTAAATTTCCGTCACCGTGCCCACGGTGGAGCGAGGGTTGCGGGCCGTGGTTTTCTGGTCGATGGAGATAGCCGGGGACAAGCCGTCGATGGAGTCGATATCCGGCTTTTCCATCTGGCCCAGAAACATCCGGGCGTAGGAGCTCAGGCTTTCCACATAGCGCCGCTGGCCCTCGGCGTAAATGGTGTCGAAGGCAAGGCTGGTTTTGCCCGAGCCGCTCAGGCCGGTGAACACCACCAGCTTGTTGCGGGGGATCTCCAGCGTCACATTTTTCAGGTTATGCTCTCGGGCTCCCCGCACAATCAGTTTATCCTGCAAAATAGCCACCTCGTCTGTTCCTTCGGAATCCTGTTTCAAACGCGAAAGAATGTTCGCATCAGGTATTCTACCATAGGGTTTTTGATCCCGCAAGAAGTTTCCGGTTTTCAAGAGATGGTTTTTTCTGCTATAATGAACGCCCGGGCTTCCCTTTTTTCCGGGAGCCCCGATTCCCCTGCACAGAAAGGAAGCAGCGCCATGCGAGACCGTTCCGTAGACCTCCAGCGAGGCATTCTGGTCGTCCTGATGCTCTACGCCCACCTTCTTCAGTTTTTCGGCGACCTCCAGCGGTTTCCGTCGATTCATTTCTGGGTGATGGGAATCAGCCTGCTGGCCTTTCCCGCCTTCGTCTTCTGCTTCGGCAGGACGGCGGCGCTGGCCTATCTGAAAAAGCCCTTCCGGCAGGCGCTGCCCCGCATGGGGCGCACCTTCGGGCGTTGTCTGGCTGCGTTTTACGTGTCCGGCGCGGCCTTCCGGGTCCTGCGGGAGCATCGGCCGCTGGAGGCCGAAACGCTCCGGGGCATTCTCCTGCTCAGCGATATTCCCGGCTGGTCGGAATTTCTGATCGCCTTCGCCCTGCTGATGCTGTCGGCCATCCTCCTGTTTCCCCTGCTGCGGCAGCTCGCCCGGCGGCGCTGGCTCTGGCTGCCGCTGAGTCTGCCCTGTGCGCTGTGCTGCTTTCTTCCCTATGACCGCGTCACGCTTCCCCAGCTGGCCCTGCTGATAGGCGGCAAAAATCTGGTGACCTACCCGATCGTGCAATACTTTCCTTTCTTTCTGGCGGGCGTGGCCTATGCGGACGCGAGCTTTCGTGAACGGCTGGGCATGGGCGGCGCGGCGCTGGCCTTCAGCGCCGCAGGCCTCGTCCGCTATGTCCGCCACGGCCTGCCGGAGCGGTTTCCGCCCCACTGGGCGTGGATTGTCCTGCCCTGCTTCGCCATCGCCCTGCTGACGGCGCTTTGCCACGGTCTGTGCCGTCTGCCCGGCGAAAAATACTGGCTGCCCGTGGAATGGCTGCGGCGGATGCTTTCCCATTTCGGCGGTGCGTCGCTATACTATCTGGCAGGCAGCAATCTGGTGCTATTCACGCTGGCAGGAAGTGAGATTGCTCCCGTTTCCGGGCGTTTCTGGCCGTGGAATCAGTCGGTCCAGTCCCCTGTCGGGGCGGTCAGCTGGCTGATCGTGCTGCTGGCGCTTCTCTGGTTCGTCACCCGTCTGGCCGGGCGCAGCTTTGCCGCCGAAGTGCGCAAACGATAAGCCGTATTTCTATTTGACAACCTTTTTCCATCATGCTATCCTTTCAGCGCGGCAGTGTTTTGCCGCGCTGCTATTTTTAGGAAGAAGGGCGGATGCGCATGATCGGCGTTCTGGATTACGGCATCGGAAACATCGGTTCCATCCTGAACATGCTCAAAAAGGTGGGAGTGAAAGCCCAACCTGTCACCACGGGTGAAGCGTTATCCACCTGCGACCGGCTGATTCTACCGGGGGTCGGGGCGTTCGATCAGGGCATGGCGCTTCTGAACCAGAGTGGGATGCGGGGCGCGTTGGACGAAGCCGTGGCTTCCGGCAAGCCGGTTTTGGGCATTTGTCTCGGGATGCAGATGCTGGGGCTTCGCAGCGAGGAAGGCGTATCGGACGGCCTTGGCTACATTCCCTTTTCCATGCGGCGTTTCCATCTGGAGGATCATCCGGAGCTGAAGGTGCCGCACATGGGCTGGGACCGCGTTGAGATCATGCAGCCGGAAGCGTCTCTGGTTCAGGGCTTAGAGCAGCCCTCCCGTTTTTATTTTGTCCACAGTTACTATGCGGTCTGCGAGGACGAGCGCGACGTTCTGATGGGATGCGACTACGGCGTTCATTTTGCTGCGGCCGTCCACCGTGGCAACGTCTGGGGCGTTCAATTCCACCCGGAGAAAAGTCACCGTTTCGGTCTCCAACTCCTAACCTCCTTCAGCAGGGGGTGACCCCCTGCACCCCGGACTGCGCGCCATAGG